>JBOHTW010000046.1:0-11779 GCA_050733835.1 Vulcanimicrobiaceae bacterium
CGCATCGGCGACGAGCGACCGCGGCGCAGCGGCGGCGCGCGCGATCACGAGGTCGCTGCGGCGGCCGGCTTCGTCGGCCTCGACGATGTGGCTAGCCAGGATCGTGCGAACCGTTGCGGGCGAGCCCGCGCTCGCGAAGGAACGTCGCGAGCACGAGCAGTCCGACGCCGACGGTAATGCACGAATCGGCGACGTTGAAGACCGGCCACCAGCGCAAATCGATGAAGTCGACGACGAACCCATAATGGAACCGGTCGACGATGTTGCCGATCGCTCCGCCGACGATCGCGCCGAACGCGATGCGAACTACCCACGAACGGGCCGCCAAATCGCGAAAGCTAAACCAGAAGACGGCCAATACGACGACCGCCATCCCGACCAACAAGAACGGCGACGACCCAAATAGGCCAAACGCGCCGTGCCGGTTTTGCACGTAGGTCCAGTACAGCAGACGCGGGATGACGATCCGGCTCTCGTCGGCCATGAAATGGCTCGCAACGAACGCCTTGGTCAGTTGATCCGCGACGAACACGAGGATCGCGACGAGCCAAAACAGCATCGGACGGCTACAAGCTCGGCGGTTGAATGAACTGGTAGAAAAAACCGGCGACCCGCGTGAACGAGTCGGTGACCAGCACGAGTCCGGTCGCAACCAAGATCGCACCGGAGGCGGCCTCGATCGCCGGGAGATAACGCTTGATGCGGTTGAGCGCGCTGAGCGACTGCGTGAGCGCCGCCGCCGTGATTAAGAACGGGATTGCCAAACCCATCGAGTAGACGAACAGCAAAAACGCCGCTTGCGGTGCCTTCTCGGTCGATGCGAGCAAGAAGATCGCGGACAGAATCGGCCCGATGCACGGCGACCAGCCGGCGGCGAACCCCACGCCGACCAGAAACGAGATCGCCAGCGACTGGCGCGCATGTTGCACGTGCAGCCGTTTGTCCATCGCCAAGAACGGGATGCGGAATATTCCGATCATGTTGAGGCCGAGGACGATGATGATCGCGCCGCCGACCTTTGCGATCAGATCTTTGTTTTGCGCGAGCAACCCACCGATCGCACTGGCCGACAATCCGAGTAGGACGAAGATGAGGGTGAAACCGCCGATGAACGCCAGCGCATGGCTCAGCACGCGCGATCGCGCCTCGGTCGTCGCCTGAGTCTTGAGGTCCTCGAGGCTCGTTCCCGTCAGAAACGACAGATACGACGGGATCAGCGGCAAGACGCAAGGCGAGACGAACGAAACCACGCCCGCCAGCAGGGCTGTCGCCAAGTTCAGGTTCGGCGCCATGAATCGGAAGACTACGACGGGGCCTGCCCGGGGCCTGTGCCCGGGCAGCGGTGCCAAACTCGCCGCCCTCGATTTTTCCGGCAAGCAGATGACCGATGTCGACTTCGATGCGGCGCACCTGGTGAATTTCTCGCTCAGAACGCTCGGACCGATCGCATCGCGCTCGTCGACACGACGCTTCAACGCTGAATAGAGTCCGCCGAGCGGCGTAGATAAAGACGATAGCGATCGCCGGCCGGGCCGACGCTTGCGACCAGGCGATAGTCGCGCGCGATCAGCGCGGCGAGTTGCGGAAATATCTCGTGTCCATCGCGGCCTTTGCGTTCGAAGTCGAACGAGTCGGGGCCGGCGTCGAGAAAGGCCTGCGGTCGATTGGCTTCCATGTCGCGGATGAAGCGCGCACGGTAGTAAGCGCGATACGGGTTTGTGTTTTCGTCGTACTGGTACCATGAGATCGCATCGCGCGTGCCGAGAATCGTGCCGGTAAACACGACATACTGCGGCCGCCAACCCCAGATGACCAACTGCTCGCCGGGATGCACGTAAGATCGAAGCATCGCGGTCACCGGATCGGCGGGCGCGGCGAGTTCCTCGCGCAGATGACCGAGATAGCCGTAAGCGGGCCGGTCGAAGATGTGCTGTGGACCGAGGGTGGCAAGTACGAAGGCGGCCGAAACCGCGAACCGTACGGCCCAGCGCGGCGTCGTCGGGCCGGCGCGGCGAACGGCGCGCAGCACGATGCCGAGCGAACTCGCCGCCGCGCAAGCCGCCGGCATGATGCCGAACAGGAGATACTGCAGCGAAGCGCGCCGCGGCGCGAAGATCGCGTAGAGGGCGCTCGCGAGGAACGCGAGCGCCGCCGGAAGCGCCCAGCGTTCGGGCGCCGGTAACCGGCGCCATTCGCGGGCCGCCGCGAGCGCACCGAGCGCCGTCACGATCATCGTGGGAACGAAGAAACCGGCAAACTCGGGCGTCTTGGTGAGATACGACGGCGGCAGCGGGCCCGCGAGCACGTACGCCAGCGCCGACCGAACGTACGATATCCAGAAATCGCCGAACGCACCGTGGGCAGCGACGACCGCCAGCAGGGCCGTTGGGAAGAGCAGCGCGCCGCCGGCGGTGAGTCCGAGCAGCCGGCAACGCGCGCGGCGCGTCGCGGTGCGATCGCCGAGCACGACGATGGCGCCGATCGCGAACAAGGTCAGCGCGATCGGCGCCGCTTGGATCTTCGTGAATGGCAGCATCCCGGCGAACAGCCCGATCGCGAACGCCGCCGGCCAGCGCGGCCGCCGGCGAGCGCACAGCGCGAGTGCGAGCATCGTCAGCATCGCGAGCAGCGAGGCCGAGTGCTCGCACGCGTAATGGATGAGGTCGGGCTCCTGCGTCAACGCGTAGAACGCCAGCGGCGGGAGGACGGCCAGCCGCGCCGTCGTGCGCCCGTAGATCAGCGCAACCGCAGCGTACAGGGCGGCCAGCGAACCGGACTCCAGCAACACGGCGACGACACGCGTCGACGCGAACCCCAACGGCGCGCCGGCCAGTCGCGGCAGCAGCAGCGCGTAGGTCGTCAGCGGGCCGCAGGTATCGCCGTCGAATCCGAGCCACGGGATCGGGTGGTGTAGCGCCGTTAGCGCTTGGGCCAGTGCTTGCGCTTCGTCGTTGTTGAGCGACCAGCGCACGAAAAACGTCGGCCAGCGCGACGCGTAGATCGCCAGCGCCACGCCGGCCAGATAGATCGCCGTCCCGAGGTAGCCCGCGAAGAACCGCCGCAGGCGACCCGATAGGATCGAACCAAGCGCGATTGCAACGACGGCGAACAGCGCGCCGTCGCTAGCGACGAGATACCGCGTTTGGTCGGCATCGAGCCATGCGAGGATCGCGATCATCCGCCGGCCGCGCGCACGGCGAAGGGGCAGCCGGGACGTCTGCTCAAAACAGGTTCGTCGTGCACCACTGGTTTGTCTATCCCAACATCGATCCGATCGCCTTTCGGCTCGGACCGATTGCCGTCCACTGGTACGGCATCTCCTACCTCGTCGGTTTCATCGTCGTCGGTCTGTGGATGGCGCGGCCGGCCGGCCGCGCGCGCCTCGGGCTGACCGTCGACGAGGTTCAGGATTTCTTGGTCTACGCGCTAGTCGGCGTGCTCGTCGGTGGCCGCATCTTCTTCGTGATCGCCGACATCGTCACGCGCCATCAGTTGCAATACTACCTCATCAATCCGATCCATATCATCGCCGTCTGGGACGGCGGCATGGGTTTCTTCGGCGGGTTGATCGGGGTGTTGATCGCGGCCGGGCTGTTCGCGCGCAAACATCCCGGCTTGACGTTCCCGGTGCTCGGCGACGAGATCGTGATGATGCTGCCGATCGGGATCGCGCTGACGCGATTGGTCAATTTCATCAACGACGAGCTGGTCGGCGACATCTGCAATCCCGATCAACCGTGGTGCATCCTGTTCCCGAATTACCCGGGCTACCGGTACCCTTCGCAGATTTTCGAAGGCCTCATGGACATCGCGGTCCTGCCGATCCTGCTCATCGTCTATCGGCGCCGGCCGCCCGACGGCGTCGTCGGATGGACCTGGTTTACGCTCTACGGCGTGACCCGGTCGGCGGCGGAACTGTGGCGGCAGACCGATCTCGCGGTCGGACCGCTGACCGGCGGGCAACTGCTCGCGCTCCCAATGATCGCCATCGGTTTGATCTTCTTGGTTCGCGCGTGGCGGCGCGGGGTGCGGACCGTCGTCTCGCCGCGGCCGGTCGCCACCTCGACTGTCTCCCGGTCGTGATCGATGGGCTCGCCGAGCGGATCGCGGGGCTGCGCGCCGAGATCGATGCGGCGGCGGTCGCCGCCGGGCGTCGAGCCGGTTCGGTCCGGCTGCTCGGTGTGAGCAAGCGCCAATCGCGCGAGCGCGTGCTCGCCGCGATCGAAGCCGGGCTCGCGCTGGTCGGCGAAAACTACGTCCAGGAGGCGAAGGCCAAGTTCGCCGGGCTGCCGCCGGTAGAGCGCCACTTCATCGGGCACGTCCAGACCAACAAGGCCAAGGCGATCGTCGAGCAGTTCGACGTCGTTCAGTCGATCGATCGCTGGGAGGCGGGCCTCGCGGTCGCCCGCGCGGCCGACCGGCTGTCGCGGCGGCAGCCGGTCCTCATTCAGATCAACGTCTCGCCGGCCGAACGGTTCGGGGTCGCACCGTCCGAGGCTCAGGCGCTCGCCGAGCGGCTCCGCGCGATCGGCCTCGAGGTCGACGGCGTCATGGCGATCGGCCCGGCCGGTGCCGACCGCGGCCGGGTCCGCGACGCATTCGCGCTAGCCGCCCGGACATTTGCCGGTGTGGGTGGAACGACGCTATCAATCGGAATGTCCGGCGACTGGCGTGAAGCGGTGGCCGCCGGATCTACCATGATTCGACTCGGCACGGCCCTGTTTGGAGCACGCGCATGAACAAATCGAACGATCCGACCGACCCAGCGTCGGGAGCATACGCACACGAGGAGCAGCGCCCCAACGTGCTGCATCGCATCGGCGCATTCTTTGCGCTGCGCGACGAGGATGACGAGCCCGACGAACTCGTCACCGATCCACCTAAACGCAACGTCGTCTCGTTCTCGTCGTCGCGCGATTCGGCGCGCCGGCCCGGCTCCGAAGTCAGCCTGTTCGCACCGCGCGCATTCGCCGACGTCACCGAAGTCGCCGATGCATTGCGTGGCCGGCAGGTCGTCATCGTCAACCTTCAAGGCATCGATCGTAACCTGTTGCAACGCGTCGTCGACTTCGTTTCGGGGACGGCGTACACGCTCGACGGGCGGATGCAGCGGTTGGCCGACGGCATCTATCTCGTCGTGCCGCCCGGCGTCGCGGTCAACGCCGCCGGCCTGCGCGAACAACTCGGCGGCGATCCAGCCTTCGATTTTCTCACGAAGTAACGTAGCGGAAGCGAGGACGCATGAAAAAAGTCACCGTCGTCGACATTCAGCACAAGACGTTCAAGAAGGCGATTCAGGGCTACGACCGTGCGGAGGTCGATCAGTTCCTCGATGAGATCATCGAGGCGTTCGAAGATGCCGCTCAAGACCATGCGGCGCTCGAAGCCGAGATCGGCGACCTGCGCGAACGGATCAGCCACTTCAAAGCGATGGAAGAGTCGCTTCAGAACACGTTGATCCTGGCGCAGCGCACGGCCGACGAAGTCAAAGCCTCGGCGCACAAAGAGGCCGATCTCATTCGGACCGAGGCGCGGATGGGCATCGAGAAGGAGATCGCATCGTTCGGCGAGCGTGCCAACGACGCGCGCCGCGAATACCAGCGGGCGCGCGAGCGCGCGGAGAAGGCCCGCAGCGAGTTGCGCAGCCTGCTCTCGACGCACCTCGCTTTGCTCGATCGGCCGGGCGATTCGACCGATCCAACGCCGGCCATCCGCGAATCGCACGTCGACGAGGGCGGCGACCGCGAATTGCCCTTGAACGGTAGCTCGATCCTGCACGCCGAATAGCCGAACGATGGCGAGGTCGCAAAGCGCGCCGCAACTCGAAACGCGCGTGTACCCGAGCGGTCGGGCCGTGGCCCTGTACGGGGTTGCGACGGCGGATTTGGTCGGCCGGCGGTTTACGCTCGACGGTCAGCGGGTCCAGGCGATTCGTTTCGGTCGGGTCGCGCTACTCATCTCATACGTCGAGCCGGATGCGTTCACGCCCGACGTGCTCGACCGCCGGCGTCACGAGGACGGCGCGTGGATGCAGCAGCAGGCATCGCGTCACGAACGGATCATCGAACGCGCGAGCGTCCACGCGCGCGTCTTGCCACAGCCGTTGCTGACCGTTTTTCCGAACCCGCAGTCGTTAGCGCGCGCAGCGCGGCTGCAGAGCTCACGCTGGCAGCGGTCGCTGACGCGCGTCGGCGAGGCGCGCGAGTACGCGCTGCACGTCTACGCCGGTCCGCATGCCGCGCCCGGCGGCGATCCGTATCTCTTGCGCGTCAGCGCACGAGCGGTTCGCTCGCAGCGCCCGCTAGCCGCTCCGGTGCTGCCGCCGGCGGTGGCCGACCATCTGGCGAAGCTCTGGAAGATCGCTCGCGACGCCGCGCCGGCGTTCCGCCGCATCGACGTCGCCGACGCCGAACGGGCAGTGCTCGGCGGCGTGATGCTGCTCGACGAGGCGCAGCTCGTGCGGCTGCGCGAGGCCCTCGCCTCGCTCGCGCCGGCCGCCCGGAACCTCGGCCTCACCTACTATCTCGAAGGCCCGCGTCCTCCATTCAGCTTTGCTTAGAATGGGGGCCTTGATCGCGGGACTCTAGTCGTTTTTTCGCTAAACGCTTGAGCGTGACGACGATTGCAGTGTTGCCGGGCGACGGCATCGGTATCGAGGTAACCGCGGCGGCGCTGAGCGTGCTGCAAACCGTGCGGCCGGATTGCGAATACGTTACCGGCGACGTTGGCGTAACGCCGCTCGAACGCGACGGTAGCGCGTATCCACCGGCGACCCAGGCGCTGTGCGAACGGAGCGCGGCGGTTCTGTTCGGTGCGGTCGGCGATCCTCGCTACGACGCCGCGCCGTCGCATGCCCGGCCCGAGTTTGCGATCCTCCAGATGCGCAAAGACTTCGATCTGTTCGCGAACCTGCGGCCGGTTGTCACGATCTCCGGGCTCGAATCGGCGTCGAGCCTGCGGCCCGAACTCGTGCGCGGTTTGGACTTGGTCGTCGTGCGCGAGACGACGTCGGGGCTCTACTTCGGCACTCCTAAGGGAACCAGCGTCGTCGACGGAGTCGAGACGGCGGTCGATACGATGATCTACCGGCGGCCCGAGATCGAACGGGTCGCGCGGGTTGGATTCGAACTGGCCCGGACGCGCCGCAAACGGCTCACGTCGGTCGACAAACAGAACGTGCTCGAGACCGGCCGGTTGTGGCGGCGCGCCGTCATCGACGTTCACGCCGACTATCGCGATATCGAACTCGACCACTTGCTGGTCGACAACGCGTCGATGCAGTTGATCCGCGATCCGCGCCGGTTCGACGTCATCCTGACCGAGAACACGTTCGGCGACATCCTCAGCGACGCCGCCGGAATGCTTACCGGATCGCTCGGCAATCTGCCCAGCGCAACCCTCGGGACCAAGCAGAATGCCTCGGGTGGCCGGTTTGGACTGTACGAACCGATCAGCGGGACGGCGCCCGACATTGCCGGCAAAGGGATCGCCAACCCGATCGCCGCCATTCTGTCGGCGGCGTTGCTGTGCCGCTACAGCCTCAACGACGAACCGGCTGCCGACCGCATCGAGCACGCGGTCGCGGGGGCAATCGCCGGCGGCGCGCGGACCCGCGACATCGCTCGCGACGGCGAACGGTCGTTGACGACGAACGAGTTTGCCGACCGCGTGCTCGCCGGAATCAGCGCGGCCGCGGCGGTTTGAACCGACGGTTTATACGGGTCGCCGCGACCGGAAGGCATCAGCCATATCGGCTTGTTCGCTTCGCTTGATGCCGACTGCGCTCGCAACCGAGCGCCAGTCACGGACCACGCCGGCGATCCGATCGATGATCGTCGTCGCCTGGGCGTCTTTGATGCGAAAATACGGCGCGACGGATCGCACGAGATCGAGATCGAGTGTATTGTCGCTCTCACTGATATTCAAGCAAAGACCGGACGAGCCTGGAACCGGGTTCATGTCGTAGGCCTTCGAGAGCCGCCAGCCGGCGTTAAGCGTAAGCAAGAAGCCGTGGTTGCGAAGATGGTCATCCGTGTTCGACACCATGACGTTGAAGACGATGCGTGACCAGAGTTCGATGAGGTCTTCGCGCGGCGCCGCGCCCTGCGACATAATGACCTCAGCAATTTCGAGATAGCTTGCGCCGGTAGACGCGTCGGCGCCATCCTCATGGCCGGTAAGCGTCATCGCCGAAGCAAAATGGATGCGCCCCCCAGATTCGCGACGATCGAAGCGCCGCACCAAAAACGTATGCCCAGTGTTGGCGAACGTGCGGGCATCGCTCGCGGGCACGCGTAGATCGCAGCGTTCGGCGAGCCGCTGCACGACAAGCTCCCAACCGCCAACATCGTATCGGTCTTTGACGCTCGGAAATTTTGCGATCCAGAGATTCCCCTCGGCGTCGACGACGGTCGCCTTTGGCCGCGCGCCGCCAAGTGATGCACCGGGAGCAAGGAGCAGGCGAAGCCACGCATCGGCTGCCGGATTATCGTTATTCGCATCGTCTTCGATCGCGCGGCTTGCGGTCTCGAGTTCGCGTAATTGGACGAATGGTGGTGCAGCGCTCCCGTCGCGGTCATCGAGGAATGGTCCGTCGGCGGTGAGTTTGTATCGGAGTGCTCCGGATCGAAACGCGTCGTGGACGCCGAGAAGGTAGTTGGATGCGCCGAGCCGCGCGCTCTCGGGGACCAAACCGGCGCGCTTGTCGCGATCGAACCGGCGGCGAATCAGCGTCTCGCCCCAGCGATCGGGACTCGAGTCCTTAATGACGCCGAACGTCGTGCGCCCATCTTTGGGAAATTGCGGGCCGGAAAAGAGTCCCAAGTCCGGATCTAACTGCTGTTTCGATAGCGTCTTGTTGGTGAGCGCGCCACTATCGAAGGTGAAGTCGAATAGCTCGCCCGTTCGCCCCGGCCGGACTCGCAGCGTACCGAGTTGTTTCGCCGGCTCGCCGGCACTCCAATCTTGGAAAACCTCGATCACGCCTTCCATCGAGATTCGCGCTTTCCACGAGCAGCTTGCGGAAGCTCCGCGTCCTGGAGTTGGCGACCGAGAGAATCGACCTCCGCGATCGCGTCGAGATCGCCGTCGAGCCCTAACACGTGCAGAACGGCAGCATACGCGCCGATCGTGACGCCCATGCCCCCGTGTTCGACATTCCGCAAGGTCATCACGGACATGCCCGCCCGCTCCGCGACCAGTTTAGCCGACAGCCGGCGACGGAGCCGCGCCGTCCGGATGCGCTCACCAAGCCGTGAAAGCCGGCGCTCCAGCGGGGGAAGCAGAAGCGCTACCCGCTTTGACATGATGTTATTTTATCATCTTATGCCGTAGAAATCAATAATAATGGCACTTTCTTGATGTGTACGCCGGATAGGCGCGGCGCCGATGTCCTCGTTCACGAAGTGCTTTACGAGCCCGCCCTCGACGCGATCTGAGCGCGCCTTCCAAACGCGTCTCGGTTGCCGGCACTTGGCCATACGACGCAAGCGAGGTCGGCGCAATCGCCCGCGAAGCCAGGAAGATCCCCATGAAAACGATCACGATCGTGATCGCGCATGCGTCGCAATCGGCGGTGAGCGGCGTTCGCAGGCTGACAATCCTACCGTAGCGTTGCGGTAATCCTGGCCCGCTATTGTGCGGGCATGGATGCAATCAAACTGATGGCGAGCGCGATGCGGGCGGCGATGACCCGGTTGACCGTCGCCGCGAGCAACCTCAGCAACGTTTCCAGTACCGGTTTCACGCCCCGGCTCGCGCGCGCAACCTTGACGGGCGAAGGCATCACGACCGCGACCGAACTCGATCGTCGCGCAGGGCCGCTCAAGCGGACCGGCCGCAGCTTCGATCTCGCGGCGACTGGCGGCGCGTTCGCCGTCCGCGATCCGCGAACCGGCGTGCCCGAGTGGAGCCGGTCGGCCGCGTTCGAGCGCAACTCGCGCGGCGAGCTCGTCGACGAACGTGGCCGGTTGTTGCTCGGCGAGCACGGCCCAATCCGAGTCGCCGCCGACGCATCGTTTGACGAACGCGGCGTCGTCCACGCGGCCGGCGCCGTCGTGGGCCGCGTGCGCCTTCAACCGGGAACGACCCTAGTCGCAGGGTTTCTCGGCGCCGCCAACGTCGATCCGATCCGCGAGATGATCGCCGTGCTCGACGCTCAGCGCGCGTTTGAGACGGCGCAGAAGACGTTGGTTGCAGTCGATAGCGTGCGCGCCAAAGACGCCAACGAATTGGGGCGGGTCAAATCGTGAACCGCGCGATGTTGGCGGCCGCCACCGGAATGGCGGCGCAGCAGCAAAATCTCGAAGTCATCGCCGATAACCTTGCGAACGCCGACGTCGTCGGTTTCAAGAGCGCGACCGCGACGTTCGCCGGCGTTGGCGGTTCCGGAATGTTGGGAACGACGCAAACTGGTTTGCGCCGCAGCTTCGAACAGGGAAAGCTCGTCGAGAGCAGCGGTCCGTTCGACCTTGCAATTGACGGGTCCGGATTCTTTGCCGTCGAGCGCGACGGCCGGCGCGGTTACACGCGCGCCGGCGAATTTGCGCGCAGCAGCGACGGTCGGCTTCGCAATTCCGACGGCTGGGATTTGACGGGGCTGCGCGTCCCCGCGAGCGCGACGACGGCGCGGGTTGCCCCCGATGGCGCCGTCGTCGTCGAATTGCCCGGCGGCGTGCGCCGAACGATCGGTCGCATTCCGTTGGTTGCGTTCGACGCGCCCGACCGGCTGCGCACGATCGGGTCGGCGCTGTTCGCAGCGACGGCCGAGTCCGGTTCGCCGCGAACCGCGCGTGCCGGCGGCGATCGCGAACCGAAGATTCGATTCGGAATGCTCGAGCGTTCGAACGTTTCGATCATCGAAGGCATGCTCGATATCTTGACCGCGCAACGTGCCTATGAAGCCAACGCGAAAGGAGTCCAGGCGGCCGATGAGATGCAGCGCATCGCCAACAACATCCAGCGCAGCTGACCCGATCACGCCGGCGCGCGCGGCCGCTGCCCAAGTCGAGGGCCTGTTGTTCTCCGCGGTCCTGCGCCCGCTCGCACAGTCGCTAGGATTCTTCGGCGACGTCGCTGTCGACGCGTGCACGCAGTCGCTCGCCCGCCGAATCTCCGCTGAATGTACAGTAGGTACGCGGCCGTGAGCAACGACCGCGAAGCGACGGTTCGACGGCTCTTGCCGCTGATGCGCGCGGTTGCTCGGCGCATTCAACGGATGGTTCCGCTCGCCGACCGCAACGATCTGATCGGCGATGGCTCGATCGGTCTCATCCGCGCGGTCGATTCCTACACATCCGACTTCGGCGTGCCGATCGAATCGTACGCGCGCCGGTTGATCGCGGGCGCCATGCTGAACGGCTTGCGCCGAATGGATCCGGTCTCCGAGCGGGTTCGCCGCTGCATCCGCCGGGCCGAAGTGAAACGGCATGCGCTCGCCCAAACGCGCGGCGGGTTTCCATCGTATGCCGAATTGGAACGCGACGATCCGAAATTGCATCGAGCGCGGACGGCCGTTTTCCGCTACGTTCCGCTTTCACTCGACGCGGTCGCGAACTCGGGACCGCTGCTCGCGAGTCTCAGCGACGAGCCGTCGGCGGCACTCCTGAAGAGTCTGGATTCGCGTGAGTTGGGCGCGGCAATCACGCTGTTGCCCGAGCGCCAGCGGCGCATTTTGGCGCTGCACTACGACGACGAGTTGTCGCTGAACGCGATCAGTCGCCGGCTCCAAATCTCGCCGCAGCGCGTCTCGCAGTTGCACCTGAGCGCGCTTGCCCGGCTG
>JBOHTW010000047.1:0-8509 GCA_050733835.1 Vulcanimicrobiaceae bacterium
CGGCGATCCTGCGCGAGATCAACGCCCACCTGGCCGATTCCGGAATCAAAGTGAGCACCGGAACCATCGTCGATGCGACCATCATTCACTCATTCAGCTCGACCAAGAACCAATCGGGCACGCGCGACCCGATGCATCAGACCCATGAAGGGAAACGAGTGGTACTTCGGGATGAAGGCTTACAGCGGTGTCGATAGGCGGCTCAGAGGCTTGACCGGGAACTCGGCGACGAGCTCGACTTGGGCGCGAACTCGCGCGGGCGGGAGATATATTGACAGGGATGGCTAATATACTTTACAAGCAGCAAATACGTCGCTTAAGCCGTCCAGTCGGCGGGCACGCAACCATCAGAAGCCGCGCTGCCTTTCGCGATATCCTCTGGGTGCTATTCACAGAAAGCAATGGCCGCCGAACTGAACCTAGGAAGACTCCCGAGCGAGGCGCCCAACTATCGGGGCGCTCGCCCGGCGCCGGGTTGTGAACGAGCTCGCATTTCGCGCACTTTGGATCGCGAAGTCGGTGCCATGTGGGCACGTGGCGTAGGGTGATAGCGCAGCGCGTCCTCGGAAGGGGCGGACCCATCGTTTCAGGACTTGGTTTGGGCTGCCTCGGCATGTCCGACTACTATGGCGGTCGCAATGACGAAGAGTCTCTAGCCACCTTGCAGCTCGCTCTCGAACTCGGGGTAACGCTCTTCGATACCGCCGACGTCTATGGAGGCGGCAGCAACGAAGAGTTGGTCGGTCGCGCGCTCCGTGGCCGCCGAGAGTCCGTCGTGCTCGCGACGAAGTTCGGACTGATTCCGAATCCCGCTGGCGGTTTTGGCGGCGTCGACGGCTCGCCGCGGTACCTGCGTCGAGCATGCGAGGCCAGCATGTTGCGGTTGGGTGTCGATTGCATTGACCTGTACTATGTCCACCGCATCGATCCCACCGTTCCCGTAGAGGAGACGGTGGGCGCCATGGCCGACCTCGTGCGCGAGGGCAAGGTCCGCTGGATCGGACTCTGCGAAGCGAATCCCGCCACGATCCGTCGTGCTCACGCCGTACATCCGCTGGCAGCCGTCCAGGTAGAGTACTCGCTCTGGACGAGACGGCCCGCGGCTACGATTCTCCCCACGTGTCGTGAGCTAGGGATCGGCCTCGTCCCGTACAGCCCGCTTGGACGGGGGTTTCTCAGCGGAACGCTCACGGACGCTAGCGAGCTTCCGGATGACGATTACCGGCGCTCGAATCCGCGGTTCCAAGCGGACAACTTCGAGCACAATCGACGACTCGTCGTTCGGCTGGAGGAGATCGCTTTGGCCAACGGTTGCACTACCGCACAACTTGCTCTGGCTTGGGTTCTTGCGCAAGGGGATGACGTGGTTCCCATCCCTGGGACCAAGCGCCGACGCTATCTTCGAGAGAACCTCGGCGCGTCGACCGTGCGGCTGAGCCCCGATGAGCTCGCCTCGATCGACGAGTTGTTAACGCGCTTTCTGGTGGCGGGTGAACGATACTCCGACGCATCTATGCGCCTGATCGAACCCGGCGTATCATAATGTCGTCGTAACACCTGTAGACGCTGCTGCCCAACGCGGCGATATCCGCGCCGTAGACATGAATCGATATGGCTACGTCCGGCCCGCGGTTGGCTACGCGGTGAACGTCGTCGCCCGGCGAGCATGCTATCGTGGAACCCGCCGGGTTTAGCGTGCGTTGGCATTCCGTAAGGTGATTGCGTTGACCGTCGCGCGAGACTCGAAAGCGAATCTCGTGCTCCGTCCCCTCGTACACCCCTACTGCGCACCAGCAGACGTGGTCGTGAATCGGCGTCGCCTGTCCGGGGAGCCACGCGAGCGACACGATCGAGAACTCGCCGAGCGGCTCTACATGTAAGATGTGCTGCAAGTACCGAGTCGGATTGGTCGCGCGCTGCGACTCGAGCAGTAAGTCGGGTTCCGCGAGGAAGGGTGGAAGTAACGCGGCCACGCGTTGCGAGGGGGTGTTCACGCTCGCCGTATCCGCAAGACTCCGGCGAATTGACTCGATCAGCGCCTTCAGCGCCGCGCTCTGTCCCGTAGAAATCTGCATCCCGCACCTCCGGGGGCACCTGCGTGCCATGCCTTGTCGATATATTGACATGGCGTATCTAATATACTACAAATAGGGAAGGAATATGTCATCGCAGCCGTCGACGCTTACCGAACGGGCATACGACGCCATCAAGAGCCGCGTTGTTTGTCTTGACATTGCTCCGGGCGCCATCTTCACGGAAAGCAAGATGGCCGCGGAATTGAATCTTGGAAAGACCCCCGTGCGCGAGGCTCTTATGAGATTGCAGCGGGAAGGGCTCGTGGAGGTGCTCGCGCGCTCCGGTTATCGGGCCGCACCCGTCACGTTACGCGATGTGAAGGAGCTCATGGCATTGCGCGTCCTCTTGGAGTGCGAGGCTGCGAGTCTAGCGGCGCAGGCGATGACGGATCCGCACCAATTGCGGAGCCTCGACGAACTCTGTCAGGTCGCGTACGATCCGCACGACCGCGCGAGTATCTCGCGCTTCCTACGAGCCAACACGAAATTCCACGTCACCATCGCCGAAGCCGCGGGCAACTCGCGGCTCGCGCGCACCCTGGAGCAGCTGCTACACGAGCTCGAGCGAATCTTCCATCTGGGGTTAGCCTTGACGGCGCGGACACAAGAGATCGTGCATGAGCACGAGGACCTGGTTGGGGCGATCATGCGCGGCGATGCGGCTACGGCCCGGGAAGTCGCCCTCGCGCAGTGCCAGGCCTCGCAGAAGATGGTGTTAGATGCGCTGCTGTCGAGTCCGTCTTTGCTCTCGGCGAACATCGCCGTTGTGCCCGATCCCGAGACAGCCAGCTTGAGCGAAGCGAGCTACTCCACATCGACGGCGCAGAACCCGAGGCGCGGGCGTCAAGCGCTGACCGCGGCGCGATAGACGAATGTGCGGAGAACTCGTAAGCGGTGGCCTACGCCCGCGTCGTGGACTCGGCTACATCTTCGACGGAGCGTTGGAGCGGACTCCGGAGAAGGTCGCAATCTTTCAGGGCGATCTCGAGGTTACCTATCGCGACCTCGAGCAGCGAGCGAATCGGGTTGCCAACGGACTGCAGCGTCATGGGATCGTCGAAAACGATCGCGTGGCCCTGCTCTTCGACAACCACTTCGGCTACATCGAAACGGCGCTTGGGATCATGCGCAGCGGTGCAGTCGCCATACCTATCAACCCACGGTTGGGCGACGACGCGATCGCCTACATCATCGAACACAGCGACGCGACCATGCTCTTTTGCTCACCCAACGAGACGGCGCGCGGGGCGTCGCTGGCACGGGGCGTGCGGGCGATTCGAGCGGTCATCGGCTTTCGTGGGGATGCCCCCGTGCGGCTAGCAAAAGACGCGCTGGACTTCGAGCAGTGGATCAGTTCGAGTAGCTCTGAACCTCTAGCCACCGTCGTCGACCCGCTCTCCGACGCGTTCCAGCCTTACACTTCGGGGTCCACGGGGCGACCCAAGGGGTGCGTGCTCAACCATGATGGACAGATCTGGAACACGCGCGTCCACGTCAAGTTTCTGGGCTACACTGCGGCTGATCGAGCGATCGCCGCCGCCCCCCTCTCGCACAAGAACGCGATGAGTGGTGCCGTCAAACCGATGCTTTATGCCGGCGGATCGGTCGTCATCCTGCCGCGCTTCGATCCCGAGACGTTTATCGCCGCCATCGATCGCTACAAGGTGACGTATACCACCGGCGTCCCCGCCATGTACAACATGCTCTTTGCGCGGCCAGAGCTGTTCGAGCGTTACGACGTCTCTTCGGTGCGTATCGCCACGGTCGGATCCTCGTCGGTGCCGCCAGAGTTGCTAAGGCTCATGCACCGCCACTTCGCCCGCGCCCACGTCACCGAGATTTATGGATCTACCGAAGGAGGGCCAATCACCCTTATTCAGCCGCTAGATGATGCCCCGGGAATGTTGCCGGTTGCAGAGACCGAGATCAAGATTGTCCGCGACGACGGCAGCGAGTGCGGTGACGGGGAGATCGGCGAGCTGATCGTCAGAAATCGGGGTGTCTTGCGCGAGTACTACAAGAACGAGCAGGTGAGCGCCGAGCGGATTCGCGATGGTTGGTACTACACACGCGACCTGACGAAGCGGACCAAGAGCGGGCGCTACGTCATCATGGGACGCACCGACGATATGATCATTACGGCAGCAGAGAACCTCTATCCGATTGAAGTCGAAGAGTTGCTCCGGCGACATCCCGACGTGGCCGATGCAGTCGTCGTACCGGTGTCGCATTCCGCGAAGGGTCAGGTTCCCGTTGCCTTCGTCGTCTTGCATAGGGGCGCGGATGCGAACGAGGAGGCGATCAAGGCTTTTGCGCTGGAGCGGGGGCCGGCATTCGCCCACCCGCGCCGCGTGTTCTTCATGGAAGAGATTCCCCTGTCGGGACCCGGTAAAGTCGACCGCAATAAGCTACGCGAGCTTGCCGAGGCAGCGGCCTGCGCAAAATAAGTTTCTGAGAATTCATCCTGAGATTAAGAGAGGTGCGAGATGGTTGACCGGTCCGTATCCAGACGGCGATTCGTAAAGGGCGTCGGTACTGCAACGGCAGTAGCCGCAGTGGGATTTCCGAGCTTCGTTCCCAGTCGTAGCGAGGCGGAGGAGGCGATTCGGATCGGACAGATCGAATCGCTCGAGGGGCCTTTTTCGGTCTTCGGGAACACCGAGGTCAACGCGGCAGCGATGGCTGTCGACGCATGGAACAAGCGCGGCGGAGTCATGGGGCGCAAGGTCGAGGTCGTCGTCGCTAACGATCTCAACGACCCGGGGACCGCCGTTCTCAAGGCAAGGTTTCTCGTTGACCAGCGGAAGTGCGTAGCGCTGATGGGGACGGTAAATAGTGCATCGACTCTTTCCGTGAGTTCCACGGCGGCGTCACTGGGTGTATTGTTCATCGATTCAGGAGGGCACACCGACGCGGTCGTAGGCGCAAAGTGCAGCTGGAACAGCTTCCAAACGTGCCACAATACGTGGATGATGACACATGCTACCGGCTATTCGATCGCCAAGCTCTTCGGCAAGCGCTGGTACCTAATCACACCTGACTATGCGTTCGGGCACGCCGTAGCTCGCGGATACGAGGACGTCGTCAAGCGCGTCGGCGGCCAGATCGTCGGAAACGACCTGATTCCTATCGGAACCGCGGACTACAGTTCCTACCTTGTCAAAGTTCAGGCCGCGAAGCCGGATTGCCTCATCGCGATCCCCGGTGGTCAGGATTTGGTGAACCTGTTGAAGCAAGCCTATTCGTTTGGGCTTTTGAAAAAGATTCCGGTCGCAGGCCCCTACACGGAATTGGAAGTCATCTGGCAACTGCCCAAAGCGGCCCGCGTCGGCTACTGGGGCGTCGAATGGTACTACAAAGGCGATCTCGTGTTCGGCAAGGGCAACGCGGCGGCTGAGCGATTCGTCAGCGAGTATCGCAAGCGGTATAACTTGCCCCCGACTCCATACAGTATCGGCGCTTATGTCTCCATGGATCGCATTCTCTGGGCGATAAACGAAGCAAAAACGACCGACGCTGCCAAATTGGCACGGACGCTCGAGGGTGCGGATTTCACTTCTTTCTGGAAGGGGACGTCGCACTATCGAAAGGTGGATCACGTGCTGATGTGGCCGGCATACTTCAGCAAGGTGCGACCAGAGGGGACGCCGGAAGACAAGTACGACGTGCTCGAGATATTGGACCGTCAAGAGGCCGACGTGATCGCACCACCGGCGGCGGAACAGGCCAAGATCTGCCAGTTGAATTATCCCGTGTAAGATGAAAGCCGTTCTTTTCGAAAAGCATGGCTCAATAGACAACCTGCAATATGTCGAGGACTTCCCCGAGCCCGAAGTCGGCGATCAAGAGTGCTTGCTGCGAGTGCACGCCGTGGCCTTGAATGGCTTCGACCCGATGATCCTCAACGGGATTCCAGGCCTGAACATCCCGTTACCGATGATCCCGGGGGGCGACATTGCGGGCGAGATTGCGGCGCTCGGACACGGGATCGACGCAAGAACGTGGCACGTTGGAGATCGAGTGAGTGTCATGCCGTTGCGCCCGCCGAAGATGTTCGGCGAGACGCTGCGGGGAGGCTGCTGTGAGTACATCAGCATTCCCGTCTCCAACCTCTTGCCTATCCCAGACGAGGTTTCATACGAAGAAGCGGCGGCTCTTCCCGTCGCCTACGGAACTGCGCATCGCATGATGGTGACGCGTGGCAAAGTAGCGCGGGGAGAATCGGTGCTGATCCTGGGGGCCACGGGCGGTGTTGGCACGTGTTGTGTGCAACTGGCCAAGGACGCAGGGGCCGAAGTCATCGCGTGCGGGAGTTCCAAAATCAAAACCGATCGCCTCAGGACGCTCGGAGCGGACCACGTCATCGACACGTCGGTCCAGAACTTCGTCGAGGAGGCGATACGGCTCTACGGCAAGCCACGGGTGTGGGGCGACAGCGGCGGGATCGATGTCGTCGTCAACTACATCGGCGGCGATACATGGGCCAAGAGTTTGCGGGCGCTCAAACGAGATGGCCGAATGCTGACGTGCGGTGCGACGGCCGGGTTTGGGCCAGCGACCGACATCCGCTACATATGGTCGTTCGAGCAGCACATCATCGGCTCCAACGGCTGGACCGCCGAAGATCAAGCCACCCTTCTTCGGATGGTTGCCTCGCGGAGGATCGTGCCGGTCATCGGTTCTGTGCGACCTTTGGCCGAGATGAAGACGTCGATGCAGGAGCTCATCAACCGTGACCTTTTCGGCAAAGCGATTTTGACGGTGTAAGGTGAGTGACAGACCGAATCTCATCGACAAAGAGACCATGGCTAGGATGATCATCACGGCGCCGTTCCACCAATGGCTCGGCCTCGAACTCGTCGATCTTACGGAGGCGCAGATCGACCTGCGGATCATCTGGCGCGAGGAGTACGTCGTAAACCCCGAGGGGCGCTATACGCATGGCGGCATCCTCGCAGCGTTCATCGACCTGGCGGCGGATTGGGCAATCGCGGCGAAATTTGGCCGCGGCGTCCCCACGGTCGATATGCGCGTGGATTACCACAAGGTTGCCATGCCGGGAGACTTGTGGGCGCGCGGAAAGGTGCTGAAACTGGGCCGGACGTTCTCCTCGGCGGAGGCGGTAATCTACGACATGGAGGGTGCGACGATAGCAAGCGGTCGCGGCGTCTACTTGACCCCGGCGGCCCCATGAACAGTCGTCGATAGCGACCCGATGATCACGCGCTTGGACCACATCGCAATCGCCGTGCCGAATCTCGATCGCGCGGTGCGGCGCTACACCGACTTGGGGTTTAACGCATCCCTCGGAGGGGATCATCCGGGACTGGGAACATACAACGCAATTATTCGCTTCGGACTCGACTATCTCGAGCTGATCGGCATTCGGGACGAAGAAGAGGCGCTCGCATCAGGAGTCAGCGGGCGCATCGCCGTGGATGTGGTGCGCCGGCTGGGCGGCGGCCTGCTGGGCTTTGTGATCGCGACGACGGATATCACAGAGGACTGCGCCCGCCTACGGGAACAGGGCATCGAAATCAAGCCCGTATCGATGGAAAGGCGCCGGCCCGATGGGCACATCTTTAAGTGGAAACTGGCCGCGCCGGAAGGGGTGTTGTGGCGAGTCCCCTTGCCGTTCCTGATCGAATGGATCACCCCCGACGTCGAGCGGCTGTCGCTAGAGCGCGCGGGGCCGCATCCAAATGGCACGATTGGTATCAGTGCCGTCGATGTTGCCGTGCTAGACCTGGATCGGTGCGTATCGATCTATCGCGACGCGTTGGGTTTGGGCGAACCGATGGCTCAGGCGAGGCCCGATCTCGGCGCGGAGGCTCGGCGGTTTAATGTCGGCTCCCACGAGATCACGCTCCTTGCACCAACCGGCGATGGCGCTGTCGCCGAGGCGCTCAAGGCGGCCGGCGAGGGGCCGTGCGAATTCTCGTTGCGCTTGCGCCCGCCAGCTGTGACCTCCGGCTGATCAACTCGTCGACGTGACCTTTGTGTAAACCGAGACTTGGTCTGACAGTTGGCGCATGATGTCGTCAGCGAGTGTCAGATGGTTTCGCGGCTACTGAACTTACGCCGCAAACAATTTTTCCTTGGCTAGGTCCAGGCTATCCAAGAACGTCTGCATCGGGGTTTTGCCGTAGCACCAACGTCCTTGATGCGGGCGTTCTGCGTTGTATTCTCGCATCCATGCATCGAGATCGGCCTGCAACTCTTCGATCGTCCGATAGATCTTCTTGCGGAAGGCAACGCGATAGAACTCGTTGAGCATCGTCTTATGCAAACGCTCGACGATGCCGTTGGTCTGGGGGCTGCGCGCCTTCGTACGCGTGTGATCGATGTCTTCGATCGCAAGGTAGAGCTCGTACGGGTGTTTCTGAGCGTCTCCGCAATACTCCGTTCCACGATCGGTAAGCACGCGGCTCACG
>JBOHTW010000048.1:0-6963 GCA_050733835.1 Vulcanimicrobiaceae bacterium
GCCGCCGCGGAGCGCAACTGAAAGTGCCAGTGGTCGACCGCCGCGAGCTCACGCAATCCGATTCCCAGCGTATACGTAGCCGCCTCGGGCGAGCGATAGACGGCACCGCTGCGCTCCAATGCGCGGAGTAGACGGTAGACCGTCGGCTTGCTAAAGCGTAGCGCCCGCGCTAAGTCTGGGCCCGACCGCTGCGACGCCCCGGACGCCAGCTCGTGCAATAACGAGAACGCCTTTTCAACGGACTTTACGGATTCTCGCGACATGGAACTTCGTGAGTTCGGGATTTTTTCATAAGGTACGATATACGTACTAGTGCTCTGTTGCACCTATTCCGCTACGGCGGCACGTTGTGTTACGATCCACGCGACGCGGTTCCGAAACAACCGTGGACCCTAAGTACGTAATGCGTACCTTATGCACTCCACTTCGAGAAGAGCTCAGCGTGGATACCTTGTCTGTCCGTCCGCCCTTGATGGATCGCCGCCCGCCGCGCTGCCCCGATTACGTCAACGTGGAAAGCGTGGAGCAGCTTCTCCCATATCTCGACGCTGTTGCGCGCCGGCCGTACAATCAAGGATTGCACGCGGCCTGGGACCTTCAACGCGGCGAGCGCGTGTTGCTAGCCGTTGACAACTGGCACGATCCGATGTGCGTCGAGGCGGCGGTCAAGATTTTCGAGCGATTTGGTTGCCGCTACCTGGTGACCCAACGCGATCGCGGCCCGATTCCCAGCTTCGAGGGCCACGACGAAGTCGAGTACTACATCCGGCGAACCAAAGAGCTCGCCGAGTGGATGGACGAGTGGGAACGTATCGACCGTGACGGTACCTATGACAAAGTACTCCAGGGTTACGGTGGCCCGATCCTGTCCGACCGGCGCGTTAAGATTCAGCGCTTTCCCTTCATCACGCGCGAGATGGCGGCGTCGGAGGCGCACACGCTTCCTGCCGAGTTACTCCGCACCATCGACGAGCGAACATGGGACCGTGTACGTCGTTCAAAGCGCGTTCGCATCACCGACCCTGAAGGTACCGACATCACCTATACCAACCACGATGCGTATTGGGATCGCAATCGCGAATTCTACGACGAGAGCCACATCGAACGGTGGTTTCCGCAGAATGTCAATTTCAGCAAGACGTATCTGCCTGGGCACGTCTGGGGCCGGCCGTGGTTCTATCTGCCGCAAGAAGACGGCACCGGGGTCGTCGCCGGGACGATGAACCACATCGGACCGTTCCCGTGGATGGAAATGCAGATTGAGCGCAGCAAGATCGTCGAGATCCGCGGCGGTGGCCTGTTCGGAGAAAAACTGCGCGACGTGATGGAGCAGACAAAGGATATCCAATACCCCGGTTTCCCCGGCAAGGGTCTGTTGTATTGGTGGGAGGCATCGATGGGCACCAACCCTAAGATCCATCGCCCGCGCAAGGACTATCTACAAGGGCTCAATTGCGGACTCTACGAGCGTATGCGCAGCGGTGTCGTGCACATCGGCTATGGCACGGTGATCTCAAGCGCCTACGAGCGGCAGGCTGCGAAGGCCGGTATTCCGGTGGGTCATTTCCACGTTCACCTGTACTTCGCAACGGTGACGCTTGAGATGGCCGACGGCTCGCACGATGTCCTGATCGACGCCGGGCATCTCACCACGCTGGACGATCCGGTGGTCCGAGATGTCGCTGCCAAATATGGCGATCCCGACGTCTTGCTCGCCGAGAATTGGATTCCAGCCATACCGGGCATCAACATGGACGGCGATTACCGGCGCGACTATGCGGCCGACCCGCTGGACTGGACGCTCACCGAACTTAAAATCTGCCGTAAGTGGCACAACCTTTACATGAAGATGGTCTCTCCTGGCGGAGGAGAGGTTGCCCATTGCCACTGACGCCGCTTGAACTCCGGAGGGACTGATGAAAACGCTTTTTTCATTCGCAGTGCTCGCGTTCGCCGTGACCACGTCGTCTCTCGTTGCACCGGCAACGGCAGCCGGCCCGCTGGCGGCCATCGTTCCGGCAGCCGAAAAAGAAGGCACCGTCGTTTGGTACGAGAGCAGCCCCGACAATCAGGCCGACAAAATCATCGCGGCCTTTAATAAGCGATACCCGAGCATAAAGCTCGTACACGTACGCTCCATCGGTGGGCTCGACATCGGGGCGCGGGTGCTCCAAGAGACGCAGGCCCATGCGGCGACGGCGGACGTTGCCACCACCGGCGCCGACCAAGCGACGAAGGTTCACGAACGCGGCGAGACGATCGACGTGAATTGGGCGGCGCTGGGTGTACCGAAGGTCGTCGTTCCCGAGCCGTGGGCGGTGATCACGGCGGCCTCGCTGTATGCCATTCAGTACAACACGCAGGCCGTCAGCGAAAAAGATGCGCCAAGAAATTGGGACGACTTACTCGACGCCAAGTGGAAAGGTAAGCTTGGCGTCTGGGTTAACGCGCATCCGTTTGCCCAGGTCGAAAAGGTGTGGGGGGCCACCCGCACCACTCAATACGTGCAGCGCTTCGCAGCCCAGAACCCCCAACTTTATAGAAGCACATTTCCGCTCGCGCAGGCGGTCGCCGCAGGCGTGGTTCCAGTGGCGCTGGGCATCTGGCATGCTGGTCTGGTGCCGATAAGAGCCGGTGCTCCGATGAAACAGCTCCTGCTCGATCCGCTGCCGATCTCGCCCGTCTTTAGCTGGATTCCAAAGGCGGCGCCGCACCCGAACGCGGCGCGTCTGCTGATTGCGTGGCTCGCGACGAAAGAGGGCGAAGCAGCATATGCCGAGGCTACCGGGCGTGGCAATCCATATCTGGATTCGGAGACGGCGCATTTGATACAAGGTAAGACGATCAGCGTCTTCCCCTTGAGCGAGACGGCTGCGTTCAGCCAGTGGTTGGAGAAATACAACGCTGTCTTGAAGAATGGCGGTAAGTCGGCCGGGTGACCCTCGCACGGTGGCTTCCCACGACCGTGCTCGGAACGCTGCTGGCCTATCTGGTCGTCGTTCCAATCGCGCTGCTCGTCTACAGCGGATTCAAGCCGACCGGCTTCCCCACCGATCCCGGCTTCACGTTTGCTCACTACCACGATGTCTATCTCAGCCCCGGGTTTCCCCGCCTGTTCCTCAATACAGTCGTGTTTGCAGTCGGCAGCACCATACTCGCACTCGCGGTGAGTATCGGCTTCGCTTGGCTGACGGAGCGCACGGATATTCCGGCGCGCAATCTCTTCCGTGCGCTCATTATTCTGCCGATGGCAACTCCGCCAATCTTGCTGGCCATCGCGTGGACGCTGCTGCTCGATCCGCGCATCGGCTCGGTCAATGTCTGGCTTGAACACGCGTTGCACCTGACAGCGGCGCCGTTCAACGTATTCACACTTCCCGGTATAATCTTCGTCGAAGCGCTCTCGCTCGTGCCGACCGGCTACTTGATTCTCGCCGCGGCGTTCCGCAACGTAGATCCGAGCCTTGAGGAGGCGGCGTTGGTCTCCGGTGCGAGGCCCGGCGCCATGCTGCGACGGGTCGTGCTGCCGATCCTGGCCCCGGCAATTCTCGCTGCGGGCGCCTTCCTGCTGATCGCCACCTTCGTCGTCTTCGACGTGCCCGGCGCGCTTGGCATGCCGGTGCGCATCTTCGTCTTGAGCACTCAGATATTTTTCTGGTACGATCTGTCGACTACCGGGCTCCCGCAGTACGGCAACATCGCCGCGCTCGCTACACTCTTTCTAGCCATTCTTGCCCTGCTCGGCTTCTCATATCAGCGCATGACGAGGAGCGCGCAACGCTTCGTCACGATTACCGGAAAGGGATTTCGCGTGCGCCGTTTCCCGCTCGGGCAGTGGCGACCATTCGCCCTTGCGGGCGTCGTCGGCTACGTCATTTGTGCCGTCGGTGCTCCGCTGCTGCTGCTACTCTGGACAAGCCTCATGCCGTACGAGACTCCGGTCACGCTGTCCGCATTCCATCTCATCACGCCGGCTAACTACCTCGCCCTCATCTCAAATGTGCGCTTCCTCGAGGCGCTGCGCAACTCACTTGTCATCGCGATCGTCTCGGCATCCGCGGTCGCGGCGCTGTCGGCGGCCGTCGCGTGGGTGGTAGTGCGTACGCACGCCATCGGAAGAAACATTGTCGACATCTTGGCCTTTGCACCGATTGCCGTTCCGGGCGTGATGATCGGCATGGCGCTCGTGGTCGTCTATCTTACATTTCACGCCGTCCATGTGTATGGCACGATTTGGATCATCGCAATCGCATACGTGACAACCTATCTCTCGTATGGCAGTCGCGCGATGCGCGCCGCAATGTTACAGATCCATCCCGAACTCGAAGAGGCGGCGCAGACCTCAGGCGCCCGGTGGCTTACGGTCTTCCGCCGCATCACGTTCCCCCTTACCTCTACAGCGTTCATCGCCGTGTGGGTTTGGGTGCTGGCGCACTCGATGCGTGAACTCTCCTCGGCCTTGATGTTGCACGGGGAGAGCAATACCGTGTTGACGACGCTGCTCTGGGACTATTGGTCCGGCGGTGAACCGACGAAGGCCGCGACCGTTGGCGTATGGCTGATCGTCGCTCTCTTTATTGCGATCTATACTTGGCAGAAACGCGAAACAGCGCGATCGTGACGCGTGGGGTCGCAATACTCGAAATCGACGACATTCACAAGAGCTACGCGATGGATACGGGCGCGTCGCAGGCGGTGCGAGGGATCAGCATCGCCGTAAATCAGGGCGAGTTCTACACCCTGCTCGGCCCCAGTGGATGCGGTAAGACCACGATATTACGTTCGGTGGCAGGTCTAGAGATTCCCGAAGCGGGTAGCATCGTGATCGCCGGTGAGCTAGTGTTTTGCGCGCGACGCCGGATAATGCGCGCGCCGCGCGAACGCGACATCGCGATGGTTTTTCAATCGTATGCGATCTGGCCACACATGACGGTGTTGAGAAATGTCGCGTTTCCGCTCGAAATGCAGGGGCTGCCCGGGGATCGTGTACGTGCGGAGGCACATGCGGCGTTGGATGCCGTGGGACTCGCGGACTTCGCCGACCGTTCGGCGACGCAGCTTTCGGGCGGCCAACAGCAGCGCGTGGCGCTCGCGCGAGCGGTCGCAAAGAAAGCAAAAATACTGCTGCTCGATGAACCGTTGAGCAACCTCGACGCGGCGCTGCGCGTGCAAATGCGCGCCGAGTTGCGCGGTCTTCAGCAGCGGCTCGGCACGACGACGATCTATGTTACGCACGATCAAGAGGAGGCGCTTGCGTTATCCGACCGGATCGCGCTCCTACGCGAAGGTCGTGTCGTCGAGATCGGCACTCCGCAGGACCTCTACCTCCGCCCGCGCCATGCGTTCACCGCAGGATTCCTGGGCGGATCGGTCCTGTTGCCTTGTGAGATTCAGGCGCGCGGCGATGGTTGGACGGATGTGCGCACGCAGCTAGGCATCGTTCGGAGTGCCTCGGTGGCGGCGGGTGTACACGAACGAGGAGCGCTCTTGGTGCGTCCCGAGCACATCGAGTTGTACCCAAACCAGGTGTCGACTCTCGATCGCAACGTTTTCGAAGGTGTCGTGCGCTCGAGAACGTTTGGAGGCAAATTCGTCGAATACGACGTCGAGATCGGCGGCGTCGCCATGCGCGTGCAACGGCTTGCGGGCGAAGAATTCGCTCCCGGTGACATCGTGCGGATTCATCTGCCACCGGACCGGAGCCGGGTCGTGCTTGCCGATGACGATCAGGCGCGAGCTTGATCAGCTTCCAGCCTCACGCATTGCCGCTGCGCACGCCGTACCGCTGGGCTAAGGGCGAGCAGCATGTACGCCGAGGTGTCATCGTGCGCGTCGAGATCGAGGGTGCCGCCGGCTTTGGGGAAATCGCGCCGCCGATCCACGAGGCCGTCGACGAGGAGTCGCTCGCCGCTTGCGCTGCGGCACTCGTTGAAGGACTCGACATTGTCGCGCCGAGCTTCCTGCAAGACCTAGATACGCGGAATGTTCACCCACGTATCCGCTCAGGAATCGTCACGGCGTGGCTGTCGGCGCGCGCGTCGTTGCACGGCGTCAGTCTTGGGCGGTTCCTCGCTGGATGTTCGCGTCTGCCCGCGGCGACGGTCCCGATCAATGGTTTGGTTACTGAAGCCGAGCCGGCGGCCGCCGCCGAGCGGGTACGCTCGTTGTTGACCGAGGGGTATTCGACGCTCAAAATAAAGTGTACGGCCGATCGCGTGGGCGACATCAAACGCCTCGATGCGATTCGCGAGGTTGCGCCCAGGGCGCGCCTTCGCTTGGACGCCAATGAGTCTTGGCCGGCGGAGTGGTCGCTCGAACATCTGCATACGGTTGCACAATTCAATATCGAGTACGTCGAACAACCGTTGCCGCATGACGAGACCGTCGAGGCTTTGGTGCGCCTACGCGCTCGTAGCCCCATCCCCATTGCGCTTGACGAGTCCGCATGCGATCTTCCGACCATCCAGCGCATTCTTCGCGCTGGGGCGGCCGACGCGTTGATCCTCAAAGCGCCGCGCCTGGGCGGCCCCGACCGCACGCTCCTGGCGATCGAAGCGGCCGCCGCTCATGGCATACCATGTACGGTCACCTGCTCGATCGAGACCGCAGTCGGCGTCGTTACCGCACTCCACTGCGCGAGCCTTCACCCCACGCCGATCCCGGCGAGCGGCTTGGGTACGTCGCGCTTCCTCGAGCGCGACGTGGCTCCGTGCCCGCCCGTCGTTCGGGGCGTGATGATCGTTCCAACCGAGCCGGGGCTTGGGGTCGCTCCTTAGTGGCTCTTTGACAGGGTTTGCCGGGCTTGCTATGATGCGGCGGTCGCCGGCCCGGCGCTCCCGCAAGCGCTGGAGCCGCGCGAGACTATCCTGCATAGGAGCGCCCAACCGTGCCGCTGACCAAAGACCAGAAGACCGAGATCGCCCAGAAATTCGCCCGCTCGCCGGGCGACACGGGCTCCGCGGA
>JBOHTW010000049.1:0-2078 GCA_050733835.1 Vulcanimicrobiaceae bacterium
TACCGCCGGCGACCGCGGTGCCGGCGCTAATTGAATCGTTCAGTCCGGTTGGACAGACCGGGGGACAGCCACCTTCGGGCAACACGGGGTATCCGCTCCAGAACAATGCGTTCCCCGAGCGGATTGCGTTGAACTCGAGTGACCTCAACCTATACTTCGCTGAGCGCGGCTTCGCCGATGGAAGCGCGACCGTTCCGGCCGGCGCGCCAAGTGCGATCGGCAAGATCACGACCGCCGGCACGGTGACCGAGTACAACCTAACCGGCGCTGAGGCGAACGCGCATCCGTTCGGCATCATCGCCGTCGGCACGAACCTCTGGTTTACCGAAGACGCCGGCGACAGCATAGACAGCGTCGCAGTCCCCGGCGCGACGCTGGGTTCGATCACCCGCTATCCGATCGACGCGACCGCGCCGTCGCCGACCGATAATGCCAAGGGACTCACGGTCGACGCGAGCGGCAACCTCTGGGTCTGCGCCTATGGCGACAACGCGCTCGCGAAGTTATCGACGACCGCGCCGACTACGCCTACGAAGTTTTCGCTCGGTGCGACCACCGGCCCAACCAACGTGATCGTCGGCCCCGACGGCAACCTCTGGGTCACCGAAGCGTTGGCGTTCAACGTCGTCGAGGTGAACCCGGCGACCGGTACCGTCGTCGCGACCTACCCCGTCCCGAACACGACATCCACGCCGAAGAATTGGACCGACACTCCGACGCCGATCGATCTAACGATCGGCAACGACGGCAACGTGTGGGTGACCTTGCTAGGCGGCGGCGAGGTCGCGCGAATCGTCATCTAGTCAACGATTCGAGTAACGCAAAAGCCGGGGAGCGATGTGCTCTCCGGTTCTTGCGTTATCGAACGGTTGCGGTCGCGGACCGGGCGCTAGTCGGCGCCGGCGCCCTCGGTCGAGTCTTCGAGGACCGCGCCGGTTTGCGCGTCGACGCCGACTTCTTTGGTTGCGGCGGCGGTCTTGATGTCGAACGAGTAGCGCAGGCCGGTGCCGCCCTGCTCGCTCTCCAACTCCTCGGCGACGATCTTGCCGGGGACGGCTTTGAGCGCGATCGATTCGGCTTGCTGAATCGTGATCTTGGCATCTTTAGCCATGTTCTGGCCGGGATAGGCGAACGCTGCAACGCTGGTCGCAACCAGCGATGCCGCCAGCGCGGCCGCCGCAACGATGTTTGATTTTCTCATGAAGTTTCTCCGTGTGGGAAGTGGGTTCGCAGGCCTAAGATGGACCCGTGAGATGAACCCGAAATGAACTCACTTGCCGACCAAGAGAGCGCGCTCGGTACGGCGAACGGTGGTGACGCAGCCTCACGTCAAGGAGAATCGATGGCTCAACCCGAGGGCTTACTCTACAGTAAAGAGCACGAGTGGCTCAAGATCGACGGCGATGTCGCGACGGTCGGAATCACGGCGTACGCGCAGGGTTCGCTCGGCGACATCGTTTACGTAGAGTTGCCGCGCGTTGGTCAGACATTCGCGCAGTTCGCCAACGTCGGCGTCGTCGAATCGGTCAAGGCGGTCTCGGACCTGTTTACGCCGATCGGCGGCGAAATCGTCGAAATCAACAGTGCGCTCGACGGCGATCCGGCGCTCCTCAATCGCGAACCGTTCGGTGCCGGCTGGTTGTTCAAGCTGCGGCTGACCGACGCAAACGAGCGCTCGAACCTGCTCGCGCCGGCCGGTTACGACAAGCTGGTCAACGAGGCGTAAGCTCGGGGGCGGCGGCCGCGGGCGCCCGCGAAGTCCGGCCAGGCAGCACCGTCAGCCCGATCCCGACGAGCGCGACCGCGGCGCCCAGCAACTCGATCGGGTCGATCCGCTCGTGCAGGAATATCCGCGACCACAGGTGCCCGAAGACGGGCACGAGCAGCATCATGCTGCCGCCGGCCGCCGCCGAGACGCTGCGTAGCGCGAGCAGCCAGATGACGTACGCGAACGCGGTCGCGCAGACCGAGACGTACACGATCGGCACGATCTGATCGGCGCGGGCGGGAATCGCCGGAAACTGGCCGGCGGCGACCGCGACGATCAGCAACGCGAGCCCGGCGCCGAGCATCTGGGC
>JBOHTW010000050.1:0-5026 GCA_050733835.1 Vulcanimicrobiaceae bacterium
TGGTCAATTTCTGCGGCGGCAGCGTCTCCGGCGGCAACGTCGCGATCGTCTCCTCGCTGTTCGTGATCCTCACCCTCGGCGGCAGCGGGCTGCTGGTGTATCTTGGCCGCACGCAAGGGCTGTTCCGGCGCGACGATCCGCGCGATCCCTAACACCAGCACCGGCACGTGCGTAGGATCTCGACCCTGCGGCGTCTTCAACTCGGCTTGATCGTTCTCGCGATCGCCGCCGGCCTCTATCGGTTTCCCGCGCCGCAGATCGAGCATGCGTATAGCAACGGCATCTATCCGGCGCTCGACCGCGCGGTCCGCGGACTTACGGCGCCGATCCCGTTTGCGGTCGGCGACGGCCTGCTGATCGCCGCGCTCGCGCTTGTGGTGGTATGGTGGATCGGGTTAGTGCGAAGCCGGAATCTGCGCGATCTCGGCCGGCGCGCCGGACGGTCGCTTGCCGCGACCCTCGCGCTGCTTGCCCTTGCGTTCCTGTGGTTTATGGGTAGTTGGGGCTTGAACTACGAACGCATCCCGGTCGAGCGCAAGCTCGTGCTCCACCGGGAGCGCACCGGCCCCGAAGCCGTCAAGGCGCTTGCGAATAAGGCGGCGACGATGCTCAATGCCAACGTCGGGGCGGCCCACGCCGAGATGGACGCGCTTGCCCGCGGTTCCGTCGCGCAGTCGCCGACGGAGCTCGCGCGGCGGTTGCAACCGAGTTGGGATGCGGTCGTCTCCCGGTTGGGCGATCGCACCGTTCCGGGGCCCGTGCCGATCAAACCGACGATCTTCGCGTGGTTCATGCGCGCCAGCGGTGCGCATGGGTTTACCGACCCGTGGACCCACGAGATCAACCTCGATCGCGGCCTGTTCGCCTACGAGCGGCCGGCGGCGTATGCGCACGAGTGGGGTCACATCGCCGGGTTCGCCGACGAGTCGGAGGCAAACTACATCGGCGCGCTCGCGTGCATCACGTCGAAGGATCCGCTGCTCCGGTATTCGGGCTGGATGATGGTCTGGTTCAACTTGCCGTCGGACGTCCACGTGACGCAGCCTGTTTCGCAACAAGTCGTCGACGACATCGACGCCGTGGTCGCGCGCGAGCGGCGCGATCAGCAGCCGGCGGTCGCGCACGCCCAGCGCGTCGCGTACGGTGCCTACCTGCACGCGAATCGAGTGAAGGCCGGCTACGCGAGCTACGGATTGTTCATTCGCTTGTTGACGGCGGGTGAGTACGACGCGACCGGTCTGCCAATTGTCCGCACGCGGTCGTTACCGCCGCTCGGCCGGACCGCTACCGCTTGCGGATGCGGGCCGGTATGCGGGCGAACGCGGGATCGCCGAGCTGCCAGAGCAAGAAGCTGTATTGATCGGTCAGCAACTGGTCGGTCTGCACGCGCGATGCGTTGAGAAACCCGTGGCCGGCGTCGTAGTCGACGCGGAGCAGGATCGGCCGGCCGCTCGAGGTCGCGGCCTGCAAGCGCGCGGTAAACTTCGCGAGCTCCCATGGCGGGACGCGTGGATCGTTGATCCCGGTGATCAGCATGACGGCCGGATAGGCGATTCCGTCGACGACGTGCTGATAAGCGTCCATGCCATAGAGCGCTTTGAAGCCGGCTTTGGTCTTGACGCTCCCGAACTCCGGGATGTTGCTCGGACCGTTCGACGAGAACTCCGACCGCAGGGCGTCGCTCACGCCGACGACGTCGAGGGCGGCCGCGAACAGCCCGGGGCGCTGGGTGATCGCACCGCCGATCGTGATTCCGCCGGCGCTGGTTCCTTCGCCGGCAAGGTGCGCCGGCGAGGTATATTTGTGATCGACGAGATACCGGCCGCAGGCGATGAAATCTTGGATCGTATGTTGTTTGGTCGCAATCATACCCGCTTTATGCCATGCCTCGCCGTACCAGCCGCCGCCACGGACGTGGCAGACGGCGTAGACGCCGTTATGCTCCAGCCACGCGAGCCGGAGGGTTGAAAAATACGGCTCGATCGTGATGCCGTACGCACCGTACCCCTCCAGGTACGTCGGATGCGAGTTGTCGAGCGCGATATTCTTCGCGTACACGATCGACAGCGGAACCTTGGTGCCGTCGGCGCTGGTCGCCGCAACTTCCTTCGACGTATACGCCGACTCGTCGATCGGCGAGAGCGGCTTGAGCTTCGTGTCGCGGACCCGGCCGTCGGCTGCAACTTCGTAATAGAGCAACGACTTGGTCCAAGAAGTCAGCCCAAAGGTTGCCCCTTCGACGCGCGGGTCGGTGGTCATCACGTCGATCGATCCATCGTAGGGAAGCGCGACGTTCGTCGCTACGCCCGAAGCGGTGCCGTTGGCATCGAGTGGCAGCCGTGCGACCGAACCGAACCCGCCGATGCGCGAGCGCACGTAGAGCCCGTCGCCGGCGACGCTGACCTGTGCAACGACCGCCCGGGTCGGCGCGACGATCGTCGAGGCATAGGCAAAGTCCGGCTGGTCGAGCGACATCGCGACGACCTTGAACGTCGGCGCGCCTTTGTGCGTCACTAGGTCGATTGTTTTCCCTTTGATGTCGAAGCTGGTCACGCCGTCGTCGACGTCGACGAGCTTGCTCCAGACGGGATGCCCGGCAGCGAGGCTCGCCGCGTCGGCCGCATAGAGGGTCAGTTCGTTTTGAACGCCGTGATTGATGACGCCGATCGCATACGGTGATGCCGGCGAGAGCGCGATCGCTGCCGAGTCGTCAACCTTGAACGGAACCTTTGGATCGAGGCCGTAGCCGAAGACCGCCGGATCGTCGCTGGGGTCGCGGCCGAGTACGTGGAGGTAGCACAGCGGCTTTTGATACTTCTCGGTTCGCGCTGCTCCGATCGGCAGCTTGCGCAAACGAATGTAGTAGAACGACTTGCCGTCGGGGCGCCACGACGTCACGCCGAACTCGCCACGCGAGATCGAATCGGGCAAAACGGCCGCCGTTGCCGTGTCGACGACGCGGATCGTGGCGTTCTCCGAACCGCCTTCGGATATTCCGTACGCGACGTACTTTCCGTCGAACGAGGGCGCAAAGAAGTTGATCGTATAGTGTTTCTTTGTGCCCCGGGCGAGCGCGTCGGGATCGATCAGCAACTTTTCGGGCGAACCCGGCGCGGCCGCCCGCTCGTAGAGGCGCTCGTCGTTCTGGCCGGGCGCGATCTTTTCGTAGAAGTACTCGGCGCCGACGCGCATGACGCCGGAGACGGCGACGCCGGCGTTGTCGAGCTGCTTGATGCGAGCGAACAGCTTCGCGCGAGGCGCCCCGAGCCGAGCGAGGACCGCACGCGTGTATTCGTTTTGGCTGCGAAAAAAAGTCTGGACCTTCGGGTCACCGAGCTTCTCCATGTACCGGTAGCGGTCGACGATCTTGGTTCCGAAGTAATCGGTAACGACCGGCCGCACGGGCGCTACCGGCGGCCCGGTGGGCGCCGCCGACGCGATGACACCGGTCATCGCCAGCAACGCGAAGCCAAGCACAACCGAGCGCGGGGAATGCAGCACGCCAAACCTCCACGAGTTTCTGAACGACGAACGGTCAGGTCGAAGCTCTTCTGAAGGGACGCCGTTTCCCTCCTTCGGTTTTCCGACAAAACACGACGCCGGTCGAAGGTGACCGGCGTCGCACGTTTCATTAGCCGCTACCGGCGGCGGTGGATCATTTGGCGGGTGCCGGTTCCTTGACAACCGCGGGCGCCGGCAAACCAAGGCCCCGAGCGACGCGCGTGCCGAGGTCGGCGTCGACCTTGACCCAGTGAACGAGCTGGCGCTCCTTGGTCTCGCGTTTGATGCTGCCCATGTGATCGACCAAAGTGTCGACGAGTCGATCCTTCTCGTCTTGCTTCATTAAGCGGTAGAGATCGCCCGGCTGCGTGTAGTTGTCGTTGCGAAACGACGTCTGCGCGTACCGGCTGGTCGTTCCGGCAAGGGTGTATGCGGGTTCGAGGAACTCACGCCGCTCGGTCGGACCGCCGAGGCTGTTGGGTTCGTAGTTTGGTGCCGAACCACCGTTATCGTCGAACCGCATGTTTCCGTCGCGCTGATAGTTGTTGACCTTGGCGTTGTGCGGGCGGTTGACGGGAAGCAGCGCGTAGTTCGGCCCGATCCGGTGCCGGTGCGCGTCGGCGTACGCGAAGACGCGTCCCTGCAGCATTTTGTCCGGCGAGAGCCAGATGCCCGGAACCGTATTCGACGGCTCGAACGCCGACTGCTCGATGTCGGCGAAATAGTTTTGCGGGTTTCGGTTGAGCACGAGCCGTCCGACGGGGATCATGGGATAGTCCTTGTGCGACCAGACCTTGGTTACATCGAACGGATCCCACTTGTAGGTGAAGGCGTCTTCGTGCGGCATGATCTGGACGAACAGTTTCCACGAGGCCGCGTCGCCTTTGTCGATGAGATCGAACAGGCTGCGCGTTGCCGAGTCGGGGTCGTGGCCCATGAGCTGGACCGATTCCTGACGAGTGAGGTTCTTGACGCCGAGTTCGGTCTTGAAGTGATACTTGACCCAGCACGTCTTGCCGTCGCGGTTGATCCACTGGTAGGTGTGGCTGCCGTAGCCGTTCATGAATTGGTGGCCTGCCGGGATTCCGCGATCGCCCATCAGATAGGTGACTTGATGTAACGATTCGGGCGACAGCGACCAGAAATCCCACTGCATGTCTTTGCTGCGCAGGTTCGACTGCGGCAAGCGCTTCTGCGAGTGGATGAAGTCGGGAAACTTGAGCGGGTCGCGGATAAAGAAGATCGGCGTGTTGTTGCCGACGAGGTCGTAGTTGCCGTCCTCGGTATAAAACTTAACGGCGAAGCCGCGGGGGTCGCGGTCGGCGTCGGCCGAACCTTTCTCGCCGGCAACCGTCGAAAAGCGCGCGAGCGATTCGGTCCGCTTTCCCACCCCGTTCAAGAACGCCGCCTTCGTATAGGCGCTTACGTCGTCGGTGACTTCGAAGTAGCCGAACGCGCCGGCGCCTTTGGCATGGACGACGCGCTCGGGCACGCGCTCGCGATTGAAGTGGGCATTCTTTTCGAG
>JBOHTW010000051.1:0-14071 GCA_050733835.1 Vulcanimicrobiaceae bacterium
CGCACCTACGGCGAAGCCGGCCCGCGCGGCGGTCCGCCTGCCGGCCCCGGCGGCGGCCGCGGTTCGGCCGGCGAAACCGGCCAAGCTCCCGATCCCCGCCAAGCGAACCAGAGCAGCGTCCGCAAAACCGTCCAAAGCGGCTTCCGCCAAGCCGAAACCGACGAAGTCCGTGCGGCTCGTCCGGGCGGCGAAAGCGGCCAAGCCAAAATCGGCGGCGACGGCGCGAACGAGCACCAAACCCGCGCCGCGCAAACCGGCTGCGCGCAAGAAAGCGCCGGCGCGCGCGCGCACCGCATCGAAGTCGAAATCGATCGTCAAGGCAGCGGCGAACCGAAAGAAGACCGCGACCAAGCCGGCCGCCAAGTCAAAGGCAGCCGTCAAGAAGAAACCGCCGGCCCGCAAAAAGGCCGCGAAGAAGCGATCGACGGCACGACGTTGAAAGTAGCGGCCCCGATACCGGGGCCGTTTTTCTTTCGTGCAGGAGGATCGCGTCGATGACCACCGCCGCACCCGAGAGCATCGCTCGTCGCCGAAACGTCGCGTTCGTCGGCCCGCACCATGCCGGAAAAACGACCCTGGTCGAGGCGATCCTCGCGCATTGCGGCGCGATCGCGCGGCGTGGGACGGTCGCCGACGGCACGACGACGACCGATTACGAACCCGAGTGCATCGACCGCGCGCAGTCGACCTGCGTCGGGTTTGCACACGCTTCGACTGCGAACGTCGACATGGTGCTCGTCGACTGTCCCGGTTTCGTCGACTTTCACGAAGAGACCAAGCTCGCGCTGCTCGGCGTCGACGCGGTGGTCGTCGTGATCGATGCCGATCCAAGCCGCGTCAAGCTTATGCGCTCGCTCGTCGAGTTTCTCGACGAGCGCAAGCTGCCACACTGTTTTTTCGTGAACAAACTCGACCGGCCGGGGAGTGACTTTCGCGGGACCTTGGCGGCGCTGACCGCAACTTTTGGCCAGCGCGTCGTCGCCGAACATCTGCCGATCGGCGAGGCCGAGACGTTTCGCGGATACATCGACTTAGCCGAACAACACGCGTACCTGGTCGAGAGCGGCAAACGGCGCGAGGTCTCGGTCGCACCCGAGCTCGAAGGGACGATGCGCGAAGCGCGCACGAAGTTGCTCGAAGCGCTCGGCGATTTCGACGATCATCTACTCGAGGAGTTGCTGGAAGGCATCGAGCCACCGCTCGATGAGGTTCGCGCCGACTTGCGCGCGGAGACCGGGCGCGACGAACTCGTCCCCGTCCTCATCGGCGCTTCGATCGGCGAGATCGGCGTCGACGCGCTGATCGACTTGATCGAGCAACAGTTCCCGGCACCAACCGGCGATCCGGCGGCGCCGCTCGTCGCGCAGGTTTGCAAGACGATCATCCACCCACAGTCGGGCAAGCTCTCGGTCGTGCGCGTCCAGCGCGGAACCTTGACGGGCGACGCCGCGCTGAACGATACGACGCGCGGGACGAAGGTCCGAGCGGCGGGGCTCTACCGGCTACAAGGCAAAAAACAAGAACCTTTGACATCCGCCGGCCCGGGCGAGATCGTCGCCATCGCGCGGATGGATGGCGTTCACACCGGCGACACGCTTACGGCCAACGGCGAGGCGACGGTGATGCCGGTCCTCGAACTCGCCCCCCCGCTGTTCGCGGTCGCGATCAAGCCGAAAGAACGGCTCGACGAGTCCAAACTCTCGCAGATGCTCGGCCGGCTCTGCGAAGAGGACCCGACCTTGGCCGTCGGTCGCGCCGAGTTCACCAACGAACTCCAATTGCTCGGGCACGGCGAGGTGCACGTCGCGACGGCCGGCCAGCGGCTGGCGCGCAAGTACAACGTCGCAGTCGAGATGCAACCGCCGAGCGTCGCGTACCGCGAGACGGTCCAGCAATCGACCGAGATCCGCGCGCGCTACAAACATCAGACCGGCGGCCACGGTCAGTTCGGCGACGTTGTGTTGCGGATCGAACCGCGCCCGCGTGGAAGCGGCGTGAGTTTTACCGAGGCGATCGTCGGCGGCGTCGTGCCGCGCCAATTCTTTCCGGCGGTCGAGAAAGGGGTGCGCGAAGCGCTGGCGCGCGGACCGATCGCCGGTTATCCGGTCGTCGACATTCACGTTACGCTGATCGATGGTGCCTTTCACAGCGTCGACTCGAGCGAGGCGTCGTTCAAAACCGCGGCCGGCATAGCGATCCGCGACGGCCTGCCGAAATGCGCGCCGATCTTACTCGAACCGGTCGTCGAGATCGTGGCGATCGTCCCCGAAGAGCATGCGTCGGCGATCCTCGGGGGCTTGACCGCCAAGCGCGGTCACGTCCTCTCGTTCGAACCGACCGAACCCCGCGGTTACCATCGGGTGGTCGCTCACGTACCGCAGGCGGAGCTTCGAAACTACATCACCGAATTGCGCACGGCGACGCAGGGCTTGGGCACCTACACCTGGCGTCACGAGCGATTCGATCCCGCCCCGCCGAAGGTCGCGCAGAGTCGACGCGAAGCCGTCGGCGCCGGCTGACGGCGCGGGGGCTCGTGCGCCGAGCCCGAACTTGCATAGCATCCCCTTCGGAGAGTTCGGCTTGCGTCGTTTCCTCATCGTTTTGGTCGCCGCGGTGATCGCCGGCGGCTGCACTAAGGTTCAATCTGGTCCGTCGTCGCCCGCCGCGACGCCCGGTGGCCGTCATCCATGGACGATTCCGCATGTCTTGCGCGTCGACGTTCCGGCCGAGCCCAACTCGCTCAATCCGATCCTAACGGCGAACACCGTCGAAGCGGCGCTGGCGCGGTTGACCTTCGATGGGCTCGTCTCGGTCGATGCCACCGGCCGGCATGACGTCCCGATCCTCGCAGCGGCGGTGCCGACGCTCCAAAACGGCGGCGTCAGCCGGGACGGTTTGACGATCACGTATCACCTGCGCCACGGCGTGCGCTGGCAAGACGGCGCCCCGTTCACCAGCGCCGACGTGAAGTTCACGGTTGCGGCGATCCTCAACAACCGCAACAACGTCATCTCGCGAACCGGCTTCACGCTGGTGAAGTCGGTCGGCACGCCCGACCCATACACCGCCGTCTTCCACATGAAGCACGCGTATGCGCCGGCGGTCGATGATCTCTTCGGGGAAAGCGATTCGCCCTACGAGATCCTTCCCGCGCACTTGCTTTCAAAGTATCCCGACATCAACCACGTCCCGTTCAACGGACAGCCGATCGGCACCGGTCCGTTCATCCTCAAGCGCTGGCAACGCGGCGATCACCTCGAATATGTCGCAAATCCGCACTATTTTCGGGGAAAGCCGAAGCTCGACCGAATCGTCGTGCATTTCGTCACCGATGAGAACACCGCGCTCAACCAGTTGCGCGCCCACGAATTGGACTGGCAGTTCGAACCGCAACCGCAGGAATACAAGGACCTCAAACCCCTCACCGACGTCCGCAGCATCCTGGTCCAGGGCAATCAGTACGAGCGAATTCAGATGAATACCCGGCATCCGCCGCTCGACGACGTTCGGGTGCGACGCGCCATTGCGTATGCGATCAATTTGCAGCGACTCGTCGACGACCTAACCTTTGGTTCGGCCGCCGTTGCCGATCAGGATCTACCGCCGTTCATGTGGGCGCACGCCACCAACGTCACGGTCTATCCCTACGATCCGAGGAAGGCCGGAGAACTCCTCGACTCGGCCGGCTGGAAGCTCGGGCCCGACGGCTTCCGGCACAAGTCCGGACGGCGGCTGTCGCTCGATCTCGCGTACGACGTCGAAAATGCCACCCGCCGGCGCGGCGTCGTCCTCGTCCAGGCGATGCTCCGGAAAGCCGGCATCGCGATCGAGCCAAAGCCGTATCTCGCCCAACTCTTTTTTGCACAGTACCAGCTCGGCGGTATCTTACAGACCGGGAAGTTCGATCTCGGATGGAGCGGCTGGGTCGCCGGGATCGATCCCGACAACTCGACGAACGTGACCTGCGCGGCGATTCCGCCCAACGGCCAGAACAACATGTTTTACTGCAATCATGCGCTGGATGCGCTCGAAAACAGCGCCCTTTCGACCTTCGACCGCACCGCCCGCAAGGCCGACTACGAACGGATCGAGCAGATCCTCAGCCGCGACGAGCCGCAGGTCGACCTGTGGTGGCCGCGGCAGATTCAAGCGATTAACCCCGATCTCACCGGCTTCACGCCGAATCCGGTGACGGAGACGTGGAACGCCTACCAATGGGACATCTAGATCCGAAGTTCCCCGACGACTTGGGTCATTCGCGCTTGGGTCAGATCCCCGAGCTGAAATGGCTCGTGAACACGATCATGGAACGAGCGCTGACGCGCGGTAATTACATCTTATCGGGCGGGATTCGCTCGGACTACTATATCGACAAGTTCAAACTGTTCTCCGACCCGGCGATCCTTCGGCGGATCGCGCGACTGTTCACGCCGATCGTCGCCGAGCTGGGACCGGATCTGATCGCCGGGACGGAGATCGGCGGCGTGATCCTCGCGACCGCGGTCTCGCAGATGACCGGGCTTCCGATGATCGTCGTGCGCAAACACCCCAAGGGCTTCGGCGCGTTCGCCAACGAGTACGTCGAAGGCGGGTATCGCGATGGCCAGCACGTTCTGTTACTCGAAGACGTCGTGACCAGCGGGCGCGAGGTGCTGGCGGCCCGTGCCCGGCTCGAGGAGCTCAACCTCAACGTCACGCTCTACGCCGTCGTCAACCGCGGGCTCGCGCCGATCAAGTCGCTGGTTCAGTTCTCGCTGCCACAAGGCGACGCCAAGACGGAAAATTGAACGGCGGCGACGCACTCGCTAGTTCGGAAAGTCGATCCGGTCGTGGTCGTCGACGACCCGCACCGTGCCGGAAAACGTCTGCGCGGCCGCGAGTGCGAGGTCGCCCGGCGCCGCCTCGATCGCATAGTGCGTGATCAAGAGCTGCCCGACGCCGGCGCGGTGCGCGAGTGCGCCGGCTTCACGGCCGTTGAGGTGTCCCCGCGGTGACGGCTCGGTGCCGTCAGCACCGAGCGTCGCCTCGCACAAGAACACCTGCGAACCGTCGGCGAACCGCGCGACGCTGTCGTCGGGTGCCGTGTCGGCCGAATACGTGACGCTCGCCGCGTCCCACTCGTAGCGTAACGCGAAGGCGGTGACGTAGTGGGTCGTCGCGGCAAACCGAATCGTTGCATCGCCGACGCGCAGCGCGCGGGCCGGATCGTAGGTTGCGATCGTCATGACGCCGCCGAAAAAATCACGTGGCGATTCGGCGACGAATTGATCGGCGATGCCGCGCAGCATCCGTTCGCCGCCGGGCGGCAGGTAGACCGGAATCGGCCGCGCGGAACGACGGGGTCCGTACATTAACGCGTACCGTAGCGGAATGAGATCGAAGAAGTGATCGGCGTGCATATGCGAGATCACGATTGCATCGAGATCTTCGAGCTCGCAATGGCAGCGCAGGCTGGCGAGCGCGCCGGTTCCGAAATCGAACGCCACCCGTGCCGCCGGGACGTCCATCACGTACGAGCTGCATGCCCGGCCCGGCCGCGGGATCGCGCAACTCGAACCGACGACGAGCACGCCCGCTCGGCCGGCATCCGGCGCGGTCGGCGGCGTCACGTCAACGCGGCCAGCACGTCGGCGGCGTGGCCTTCGACCGAGACCTTCGGCCAAACGCGAACGATCGTGCCGTTTGGGTCGATGAGAAACGACGAGCGCACCACGCCGAGCGTCTTATGGCCGTACATGTTCTTCTCCACGATCACGCCAAACGCGTTGCACAGACTGGAGTCGACGTCGGCGAGCAGGCGAAACGGGATGTCGTACTTTTGCCTGAACTTTCGGTGGGATGCGACGCTGTCGCGGCTGACGCCGACAACCGTGGCGCCGGCCTTGGTGATCGCGGCATAGGCGTCGCGAAACTGCGACGCTTCGTTCGTTCACCCCGGAGTGTCGTCTTTGGGATAGAAGTACAGAACGAGATGTTTGCCCAGCAAGTTCTTGGTCGAGACGGAGACGCCGGCGTCATCGGCAACCGTCACCGTCGGCATTTTTGCCCCGGCTTCGAGCATCGTGCTTTCCCCTTCGCTCCACATTCGCGGCGTTGCGCTCCTCCATACGCGGTCGAACCCGCCCGCGCCTCGCGCCGGTGAGTGAGCCGGGCCATCCGTTGGCCGTGCGGCTTGCCGAGCATTTTCGCGACCGCCCGACGGCGGCGCGCGTCCTCGTGCTGGGCGTCGGCAACGGGCGGAACCTCCCGCCGTTGCTCGCCGCCGGGCTCATCGTCGATGCGATCGACGACGATCCCGAGCGGGTCGCGGCCGTCCGCGAGCGGTTCGGCGACGAACCGCGATTGCGCGTCGCGCGCGCGGACTATCCGAACCCGGCGGCGCTCGGCCGCGACTACGACGGAGCGGTTTCCAGCAGCGCCTACCTGCACGGTACGCCGGCAAAGGTGCGCGCCGCGCTCGCCGCGCTGTGTCTGATCGCTCGCCCGGGCGCCCGCCTGCTGTTCACCCTCGGTTCCAAATCCGATTCACGGTTTGGACTGGGGTCGTGGATCGACGACGACACGTGGGCGCCGATTGCCGGGCCCGAGACGGGCGTCCCGCACAGCTACTTCGACGAACGCGACGTTCGGGCGCTCCTGACCGCCGTCGACGTCGTCGACTTGGATGAACGTGACGTCGCCGCCGTCGTGGGGCGCTGGGCGCACGTCGACGACCCGCGACCGCCCCAGGTTCACTGGTTCGTCGAAGCGCTTACGCGCGCTTGCCGATGAGATCGGTTAGCGGGCTCGACGCGCTGGCATAGAGCCGCTTCTCCATTCGGCCGGCGAGAAACGCCAGCCGTCCGGCCTGGGTCGCCAATCCCATCGCGCGCGCCATCGCAACCGGATCGCGCGCTTTGGCGATACCGGTGTTCATCAGTAGCGCGTCGACGCCGAGTTCCATCGCAATGACCGCATCGGATGCGGTGCCGACGCCCGCGTCGACGATGACCGGGACGCTCGCACGCTGCTTGATGATTGCGATCGAGTACGGATTGCAGACGCCGAGGCCACTGCCGATCGGCGCGGCTAGCGGCATGACCGCAGCGCAGCCGACCGCCTCGAGTTGACGGCACGCGATCGGATCGTCGCCGATGTACGGCAGCACCGTGAACCCGAGCTTGACCAGTTCGCGGCACGCCTCGATCGTTTGCGCGGCGTCGGGATAAAGCGTCTCCGCATCGCCGATGACTTCGACTTTGATTAGATCGCTGCCGGTCGCCTCGCGCGCGAGTTGCGCGGTGAGGACCGCGTCCTTGGCGGTCGTGCAGCCCGCGGTATTCGGCAAAATCGTGAACCGCGCGCGATCGACGTAGTCGAGCATCGTCTTGCCGGTCGGATCGTCGAGGTGGATCCGGCGAATCGCCACCGTCACCAGTTCCGCCCCGCTGGCCTCGTGGGCCCGTTGCATGATTTCGAGCGACGGATATTTTCCGGTCCCAACGATGAGCCGCGAGCGAAACGCGTGCTTGCCGATCTTGAGCGGTGAATCCATGTCGGTGATTTCGGCGGCCTAAGCGCGGCCCCCCGGCGGGGCTATCCCCCCGCGACCGCGCTGATGATCTCGATCTCGTCGCCGTCGCCGACGCTTGTCGCATCGAGGTCGGATCGCGCGACGACCCGCGCGTTGAGCGCGACCGCGGTGCCGTCGCGCGGGACGCCGAGCCGGTCGACGAGCGCACCGACCGTCGTCGCCGAATCGAGCGAGCGCCGCTCGCCGTTGACCCGAATCTTCACCTGGTTGCCGTTCGCGAGCGGCTGGCCGGGCTCCGCGCGGCGCGGTCAGACCGGCGCGACGGTCGGCTGCGCGGAGCGGTCGATCGCAAACGCCGGCGCGTCGCTCGGCGGCTTTCCTTCGATCACATCGGCGATGAAGGTGGCCGTCGCGGGCGTCAACAGAATGCCGTTGCGATAGTGGCCGGTCGCAACGACATAGCCCGCGACCGGCGTCGCTCCGAGGTAGGGCAACCCGTCCGGCGTTCCGGGGCGGAGCCCCGCCCACGTCTCGCTCACCGCCAGATCGCGCAATGCCGGCAGCGCGGCGAGGCTCGCATCGAGCAAGCTTCGCAGCCCGCCGGCGGTGACTCGCACGTCGAAGCCGGCCACCTCGACGGTTGCACCGACCAGTAACCGGCCGTCGACGCGCGGCACCAGATACGCGCCGGGCACCCATGTTACGTGCCGCAAGAGATTGCGCGGTAACGCCAGCGCCAGCATTTGCCCTTTGATCGGGAGCACCGGAACGCGCGCGCAGTCGGGGACGCCGGCCAGGTGGCCCGACCAGGCACCGGTCGCATTGACGACCGTCGCGGCCGCGACGTAACCGGCGACGGCATGCACGCCCCGCACGCGCCGCTCGTCGGCATCGACCGAGACCGGACCGGCGCCGGTTTCGATTCGCACGCCGGCGCGCGCGCAGGCCGCCCGCAGCGCGCGGGCGAGCCGGCGGTTGTCGACCTGACCTTCGCTCGCGACGACGCCGGCACCGCAGACGGCCGGACCGAGCGCAGCCTCGACCTGGCGAGCGCCGCGCGCGTCAAGTAGCTCGGCGGCGACGCCGCGCGCGCGCAGTTGCGCCACGCGCCGCTGTAACCGCGCGAGCCCCGGCTCGTCGAGCGCGACGTCGACGATGCCGTCGGTTCGTAAGTGCGGATCGACCCCGGTTCGTTCGATGAGGTCGGCGACGAACGCGGGGTACCGTTCGAGCGAGTGCGTGCAGAGCGCAAGGAATCGCTCGTCGGCGATCTCCTCGGTGTACGGCGCGAGCATGCCGGCCCCGGCCCAAGACGCCGCCTTGCCAGGCTCGCCTTGTTCGAACAGCCGCACGGTAAGGCCGCGCCGCGCGAGTTCGTCGGCGACCGCCAAGCCGATCAAGCCGGCGCCGATGACGACGACGTCGGCCGCCAAATTCGAACGCATCCTACACCGGTTCGGTTGGCGACTCCAAATCTGCTGCCCGCCCGATGCGCCGCGAGCGGCTTACATGCCCGTGTAGACCGGACCCTCACCGCCCTGCGGCGGCACCCACGTGATGATCTGGTAGGGGTCCATGATGTCGCAGGTCTTACAGTGCACGCAGTTCGAGAAGTTCAACTGCAGGCGCTGCTCGGGATTCGGGCTACCGTCGTCGTTGCGATACAGCGGCTCGTAGACCTTGGCCGGACAGAAATATTGGCACGGGTTCCCGTACTCGACGGTGCATCGGTCACGGCAGATGTTGGTGTCGGCGACGTACAGATGGCAGACCTGATCCTCGTCGTGCATCGTGCCGCTATTGAAGACGTCGGTCAGTTTGTCGAAGGTCAGCACGTTGTCGATCGTCGCCCGGCGGTTCGCTTCGCGCGGCGCGGCGTCCATGAGCTTGCGCATCTGCGCGTACCCTTCGTGATTGGGGATATGGTTCGAAACGCCGAAACCGCGGCCGCCGGTGAACATCCCGAGGCCCGCGTTCAGCATGCCGGCGAATAAGCCGCCGTTGAATCCGGCGTGAAAGTTGCGGGCCGACCGCATCTCTTCGCACGCCCACGAATCCTGGAAGCGCCGTTCGACCGCGGCGAGCGCCGCCGCGTCGGTTTTGCCGGCGACAACTGCTTCGAACGCCGTTTCGGCGGCAAGCATCCCGGACTTAATCGCTAGGTGCACGCCCTTGAGCCGCATGCCGTTGAGGAAGCCGGCCGAATCGCCGGTGACCAGCAGCCCGTCGGCATAGTTGCGCGGCATCGCGAACAGTCCGCCTTCGGGAATCGCTTTAGCGCCATAGCGAATGAGCTTCGCGCCGGCCAGCATCGCGGCGATCGCCGGATGCAGTTTGTAGCGCTGGAACAGGTTGTGCGGATCGGTCGTGGGATCGCGGTAGTCGAGCCCGATGACGAGGCCAATATCAAAGACGTCGTTCGCCATCCCGTAGATGAAGCCGCCGCCGAACGTGTCGGCCGCCAGCGGAAAGCCGAGCGTGTGGATGACGCGTCCGGCGGGTACGCTGCCGGGGGCGCACTGCCACAGCTCCTTGATTCCGACCGCGTAGACTTGCGGATCGCGGTCGCGATCGAGCCCGAGCTTCGCAACTGCTTGCTTGGCAAGCGTGCCGCGCGGGCCCTCGCCGAGGATGACGACCTTCGCGAGCAGGTCGGGGCCGGGTTCGTAGTTCGACTTGGGCTGCCCGTTGTGATCGACGCCCTTATCGCCGACGCGCACGCCGATCACGCGGTCCCCGTCCCACAGCAACTCTTGCCCCGGAAACGCCGCGAACACGTCGGCGCCGAGCCCTTCGGCGACGCCGCCCAACCACTTCGTCAGCTTTTGCAGGCTCGCGACGAACTTGCCGTGGTTGTTCATCATCGGCGGGATGATCGGCGCCGCAATTTTGCCGCGCTCGGTCAGGTACCAGAGGGCATCCGACGTGACCGGCGCCTCGATTGGCGCCTGCTCGCGCCAGTCTGGCAGCAGCTCGTCGAGCGAGCGCGGATCGAGCACGGCGCCCGACAGGCCGTGGTTGCCGATCTCGCCGCCTTTTTCGATCAGCATCACCGACAGCTCGGCGTTGCGCTCGGCGGCGAGTTGCCGCAGCCGGATCGCCGCAGCCAGACCCGCCGGCCCGCCGCCGACGATGAGGACGTCGACCTCGAGTTGATCGCGTTCGGCCACGATTGAGACTCCCTTGCTAGCGATCCGTTCTTGCAACCAGAGGACAATTTTGCGGACCGTTCAAGCTCGGACCTTCGTTTGCTTCGGGGGAAGGTCGCTCCGGCGGCGAATCACGCTGCATGAAGATCCACGCCGCGTACGGTCGCGCGGGAATCGACGTCCAGCTCCCCGATGCGACCGCGATCATCGAGCCGCTGCCGCAGACGCCGCTCGCCGACGAGCACAGCGCTTTCCAGGACGCCGTCCGCCACCCGATCGGCGCGCGTCCGCTCCGCGAAGCGATCGCGCCGACCGATCGGGTCGTCATCGTCACATCCGACATCACACGCGCGACGCCCAACGAACGGCTGATCCCATGGATTCTCGGCGAACTCGCGCACGTCGCGCCCGCCAACATCACCGTTATCATCGGCACCGGTTCGCATCGCGCGACGACGGCCGCCGAGATGGAGCAGATGTTCGGGGCGTCGACCCTCGCGCGCGTCCGCGTGATCGATCACGATGCGCATGATCCGTCGCAGGTCAGCTTCGTCGGGACGACCTCGCGCGGCGCGAACGTATATCTCAACTCGCAGTATCTCAAAGCCGACAAGCGGATCGTCGTCGGTTTTATCGAGCCGCACTTGTATGCGGGTTTTTCAGGTGGTCCCAAAGGGGTGATGCCGGGGATCGCCGGCATCGAGACGGTCATCTTCTTCCATAACGCGCGAATGATCGGCGATCCCGGGACGCGCTGGCTCAACCTCGAGGGCAGCCCCGTCCAAGCGATGTCGCGGGAGATCGTCGCGATGGCGCCGCCCGAGTTTCTCGTCAACGTCACGCTCGACCGCAAGCGCGCGATCACCGGGTTCTTCTGCGGCGACTACCGCGCCGCGCACCTGCGTGGATGCGATTTCTGCAAGCAGTCGTCGGCGGTTCCGGTGCCCGCGCGGTTCGACGTCGTCTTTACGACCAACGGCGGCTACCCGCTCGACCAGAATCTCTATCAGTGCATCAAAGGGTTGTCAGCCGCGGAACAAATCGTCCGCGACGGTGGGACGATCGTGATGTGCGCCGAGCTATCCGACGGCTTACCGGACCACGGCAACTTCAAGGAGATCATCCGCGAACGCTCGACGCCGCGCGAACTCCTCGAGATGATCGAGAATCCCGGCTACTCACGCTACGACCAGTGGGCCGCCCACAGCCAAGCGCTGGTGCAGATTCGCGCCACCGTCATGCTGAAGTCGAGCTTAGCCGACGACGTCATCCGGGGCGCGATGATCGAGCCGGTCGCCGATCCGGCAGCCGCCGTCCGCGCAGCGCTCGCCAAGGCGGGACCGGACGCGACCTGCGCCGCGCTGCCGGAGGGGCCCTACGTCGTCCCCTACCTCGCGGAACCGATCCCCGCCTAGCCTCGAATTCGCCGCCGCTCGGGGCCAGCGCTGTATACATTTTACCTAGCGAATTAGCGATGCCTTGAAAATGGCCGAATGGCCGTCGTATAATAGCGCCGATGGCCTCAAAAAATGTATACAATGACCGCTGAACCGCTTGCCCCGTCGCGGCACGGCACGGTTGCGGATGCGCTGCGGCGGGCGATTTTGACCGGGACAATCGCGCCGGGAACCAAGCTTGTTCAGGAGGATCTGGCCGCCCGGTTTGGCGTCAGCCGGATCCCGCTGCGCGAAGCGCTGCGGACGCTCGAGGGCGAGGGGTTGGTCGTGATCGCCGTCAACCGCGGCGCGATCTGCCGGCCGCTGGAAGCCAAGGACCTCGCCGACCTCTACGACGTGCGCCTCTGCCTCGAAGCGCTCGGCATCCGCACGGCGGCGGCGAGATTCGTCGACCTGCGCGCGCCGACCGCCGCCAAACGGCAACTCGCGATCGCCGCGATCAAACGGCGCGATTTACCGGCCCTGTTCGCACTCGACTCTGCGTTCCACGCTGAGTTAGCTCGGGCCGGCGGAAACGATCACCTCGGCGAAGCGCTGACGCGCTACTGGTCGCAGATCATGCGCGCGATGCACTTGTTCTTTTCATTCACGCGCTACCCCGAGGACGTCTGGGGCGAGCACCTCGCGATCGCCGACGCCGTCCGAGCGGGTGACGGCGACGGCGCGGTCGCGATCTTGACGACCCACATCAGCAAGAGCCGCGACGCCATCCTGCGCAGCTTGAAAGAGGCCCGCTCATGAGCACGCAACTCGAAGGCCGATCGATCGCCGATGCGCAGACCGAATGGGAGCAGCTCACCCTGCTACCGTTCATGCAGCGCCGGCCGGAACGTCGCGAAGTCTTTCGGACGCTCGGCGGCACCGCACTAAAGCGTCTCTACACGCCCGACGACGTCGCCGATGTCGATTACGCCGACAAGATCGGATTTCCGGGTGCCTATCCGTACACGCGCGGACCGTATCCGACGATGTACCGCGCGCAGCCGTGGACGATGCGGCAGATCGCCGGTTTCGGAACCGCCGACGATACGAACGAACGGTTTCGCTACCTGATCGCGCAAGGCCAGACCGGCATCTCGACCGACTTCGACATGCCGACCTTGATGGGTTGCGACAGCGACGATCCGCGCAGCGACGGCGAGGTCGGCCGCGAGGGCGTCGCGATCGACACCGTCGACGACATGCTCGATTTATACCGCGGCATCGACCTCGAGCATATCTCGGTCTCGATGACGATCAACCCGTCGGCCTGGATCCTGCTCGCGATGTACCTCGTCGTCGCCGACGAGCTTGGTTTCGACCGGAAAAAGCTCTCGGGAACGATCCAAAACGACATCATCAAAGAGTACATCGCGCAGAAAGAATGGGTCTATCCGCCGCGGCCGGCGATGCGAATCGTGCGCGACACGATCGCGTTCGGCGCGGCCAACCTGCCGCACTACAATCCCGTCAACGTCAGCGGCTACCACATTCGCGAGGCCGGCAGCACGGCGTTGCAAGAGGTCGCGTTCACCCTGGCAGCCGGGATCGCGTACGTGGAGGAGACGCTCAAGCTCGGCGTCGCGGTCGACGACTTTGCGCCGCGCCTGTCGTTTTATTTCGTCTCGCAGATCGACTTCATCGAAGAGGTCGCCAAGTTTCGGGCCGCGCGGCGCGTCTGGGCACGCGTCATGAAGGAGCGGTTCGGCGCGACCAAGCCCGAATCGATGCGACTGCGCTTCCATTGTCAAACCGCCGGCGCGTCGTGTACCGCACGCGAGCCGTTGAACAACATCGCCCGGACCGCAATCGAAGCGCTGGCGGCGGTGCTCGGCGGCGCGCAGTCGCTCCACACCAACGGCTACGACGAGGCGCTTTCGATCCCGAGCGAGCCCGCGATGAAGATCGCGCTGCGAACCCAGCAGATCATCGCCGAAGAGACCGGCGTCGGCGGGACGATCGATCCGCTCGCC
>JBOHTW010000052.1:0-23356 GCA_050733835.1 Vulcanimicrobiaceae bacterium
GCTCGGATGCGTCGTTTGCCAAACACGCCGAGGCGACCGTGAAGATCTATCTCGAGGCGCTGGTTCGCGGCGATCAGACGACGGCGCTGGCGCAACTCGGGGCGCCGAGCGGTTCGCCCGACGCTCAATTGAGCGAGCAGCAGTTCATCGACCCGTCGACGCGGATCGCGTGGATCACGAGCAAACCGGCTCCCGGCGGTGCGACGGTCGACGTCGACCTCATCGCAAAGAAAGGCGAGTACTTCGTAACCTTCCACCTGGCTCGCGGACCGCTCGGCCCAATCATCCGCGAGCACAACTTCATCAAGCCCTAGCAGGATGCGCGGGCAGGGTCGCTTCCAACGGTTCGTCAATCGTCATCCAATCTACGCTGCGTACGAAGCGAGGTAATGATGTCGGGAAGCTATGAAGTCGCTTATCGCCGGTCGCTCGATGACCCTGAGGGTTTTTGGGGCGAGGCCGCCGAGGCGCTGGTCTGGCAGCGGCGCTGGGATCGCGTGCTCGACGACTCGCGCCCACCGTTTTATCGCTGGTTCGCCGGCGGCCAAATCAACGTCGCTTACAATGCGCTCGACCGCCACGTCGACGACGGCCACGGCGACCGGATCGCACTGATCTACGACAGCCCGGTGACGACCACGATCGTGCGCTACAGCTATCGCGAGTTGCGCGACGAAGTTGCCAAACTCGCCGGAGCGCTCCGGGCGCTGGGCGTCGAACGCGGCGATCGCGTGCTGCTATACATGCCGATGATTCCGCAGGCGCTGATGGGGATGCTGGCATGCGCACGTATCGGCGCGATTCACTCGGTCGTCTTTGGCGGGTTCGCCGCGCCCGAGCTTGCATCGCGCATCGACGACGCCAAGCCAAAGGTCATCATGTGGGCGTCGTGCGGCGTCGAGGGCCAGCGGGTGCTCCCATATAAACCGATGCTCGATCAAGCGATCGAACTGGCGAAATCGAAGCCGGCGGCGACCTTGGTCTTTCAGCGAACTATGGCGCCCGCGGAACCGGTCGCCGGTCGCGATCACGATTGGGCGGCCGGTTCGGCGGCGGCGGCACCGGCCGAATGTGCGATCCTCGAAGCAACCGATCCGCTCTATATCCTCTATACCTCGGGGACGACCGGAATGCCGAAGGGCGTCGTCCACGACGCCGGCGGCTATGCGGTTGCGCTGCGCTGGTCGATGAAGCACGTCTACGGCGTCGATCCCGGCGAGGTCTATTGGGCCGCGTCGGACGTCGGCTGGGTCGTCGGCCACTCGTACATCGTCTACGCGCCGCTGCTGCACGGCTGCACGACGATTCTGTTCGAAGGTAAGCCGGTTGGGACGCCGGATGCCGGCGTTTACTGGCGCGTCATCGAGCAGCACGGCGTCAACGTCTTGTTCACCGCGCCGACGGCGTTCCGCGCGATCAAGCGCGACGACCCGAACGGCGAGTTCATCCGCAAGCGCGACCTCTCGAAGTTCCGCACGCTCTTCCTCGCCGGCGAACGAGCGGACCCGCCGACGATCGTCTGGGCCGAAACACAGTTGAAGCGGCCGGTGATCGACCATTGGTGGCAGACCGAGACCGGCTGGGCGATCGCTTCGAACTGCCTTGGGGTCGAGACCTTACCGGTCAAACACGGCTCACCGACCAAACCCGTTCCGGGTTGGAACCTCCAAGTCGTCGACGAGCACGCGCAACGCATGAAGCCCGGCGAGATCGGTGCACTCGTCGTCAAGCTGCCGATGCCGCCCGGCTCGCTGCCGACGCTCTGGCAGAATGACCAGCGTTACATCGACGCGTACCTGAGCGAGTTTCCGGGCTACTACAAATCGGGCGACGCCGGTTACTTCGACGAGGACGGCTACGTCTTCGTGATGACGCGAACCGACGACGTGATCAACGTCGCGGGCCACCGGCTCTCGACCGGCGCGATGGAAGAGGTCGTCGCCGGACATCCGGACGTCGCCGAATGCGCGGTCGTCGGCGTGCACGACGAACTCAAAGGTCAGACTCCGCTCGGCTTCCTCGTGCTCAAAGCCGGCGTCGGCCGCGGCAACGACGAGGTCGTCCGCGAGGTCGTGCAGATGGTCCGTGACCGCATCGGCGCGGTCGCGGCGTTTCGCGAAGCGGTCGTCGTGCAGCGGTTGCCCAAGACGCGGTCGGGGAAGATCTTGCGTGGAACGATGCAGAAGATCGCCGACTCGCAAGAGTACCGCATGCCGGCGACGATCGACGATCCGGCGATTCTCGGCGAGATCGAGACCTCGCTCAAGACGATCGGCTATGCCAAGGAGCCGGCCGCAAAATAGCGATGAGGGTGGCGCGTCGCTGACGCACCACCCTCTCGTTTTTTGACCACCGAGCGAGTCTTAGTCGGCCTTGGTGGCTTCGACTGCCGCCAGATCTTGCAGACTCTTGACGACCGACGAGTCGGCGAGCGTCGTCGTGTCGCCGAGTTTGCGGTTCTCGACGATATCGCGGAGCAGGCGGCGCATGATCTTGCCGCTGCGCGTCTTCGGGAGATCGGGCGTAAACGTGATGTACTTCGGCTTGCAGAACTTGCCGAGCTTGTCGGCGACATGGTTGCGCAACTCTTCGCCGAGCGCAGTCGAACCCGCATTGCCGCCTTTAAGCGAGACGAAGCACGCGATCGCCTGACCCGTCATCTCGTCGGCCGCACCCACAACCGCCGCTTCGGCGACCATCTGATGGTCGACTAGCGCCGACTCGACCTCGGCCGTCGAGATGCGGTGGCCGCTGACGTTCATCACGTCGTCGACGCGGCCGAGGAACCAGAAGTAGCCGTCCTCGTCGCGTTTGCAACCGTCGCCGGCGAAGTATTTGCCGGGGAAGCGCGACCAGTAGGTCTGCTTGTAGCGCTCGTCGTCGCCCCAGATGCCGCGCAACATGCCGGGCCACGGCTTGGTGAGTACGGCGTAGCCGCCGCTGCCCTTGGGCACGCTGTTGCCGCCGTCGTCGACGACGTCGAAGCCGATGCCCGGGAACGGAACCGTCGCCGAACCGGGCTTGGTCGTCGTGAGCCCCGGGAGCGGCGTCACCATGATGCCGCCGGTCTCGGTCTGCCACCACGTGTCGACGATCGGGCAGCGTTCGCCGCCAATGTATTTGTTGTACCAGATCCACGCTTCGGGATTGATCGGCTCACCGACGCTCCCCAAGACGCGCAGCGATTTCATGTTGTGCTTCTCAGGATATTCGGTGCCCCATTTCATGAACGCGCGGATCGCGGTCGGCGCGGTGTAGAGGATCGAGACTTTATATTTCTCGATGATCGACCAGAGCCGGTCCTTGTCGGGGAAGTCGGGCGTGCCTTCGTAGATGACGCCGGTCGTGCCGTTGGTCAGCGGACCGTAGACGATGTACGAATGGCCGGTGACCCAGCCGATGTCGGCGGCGCACCAATAGATGTCGTCGGGCTTGATGTCGAAGACGTAATTATGGGTCGCCGCCGCGTACGTCAAATAGCCGCCGGTCGTATGTTTGATGCCTTTGGGCTTGGCGGTCGTGCCCGATGTGTAGAGCAAATAGAGCAGATCTTCGGCTTCCATGTGCTCCGGTGGGCAGTCGGCCGTCTGCTTGGCGACGACGTCGTGCCACCAGACGTCGCGGCCGGCCTTCATCTCAACTGAATCCCCGATGCGCTTGACGACCAAGCAGTGCTCGATCGTCGGCGTCGACTTCATCGCTTCGTCGCAGGTGTTTTTCAGCGGCACCTTGGTCCCGCGCCGCCATCCCCAGTCGGCCGTAATGAGCAGTTTGCACTGCGAGTCGTTGGCGCGGTCGACGATCGAGTCGGCCGAGAATCCGCCGAAGATCACCGAGTGCGGTGCGCCGATGCGCGTGCATGCCAGCATGGCGACCGGCAACTCGGGAATCATCGGCATGTAGATCGCCACGCGGTCGCCGCGCTTGATGCCGAGTTCCTTGAGTGCGTTCGCGCACTTTTGCACTTCGTCGAGCAACTGGGTATACGTGATCGTGCGCGTATCGCCCGGTTCGCCTTCGAAGTAATACGCAATCTTGTCGCCCTTGCCGGCCTTCACGTGACGGTCGAGACAGTTGTACGAAACGTTGAGCTTACCGCCGACGAACCACTTGGCGAACGGCAGCTTCCATTCCAGCACGGTCTTCCACGGCTCGAACCAGTCGAGGCGGCGCGCCATGTCCGCCCAAAAGCCCTCCGGGTCGCGCTCGCCGCGTTCATACATATCTTTGGTTGCGTTCGAGTGGGCCGCAACGTTCGCCGGCGGTGGGAACGTCCGGTTTTCGAGCATGAGTGCCTCGATGGCCTGATTCTTAGTCTCCAAGTTGCCCTCCGTCGGCTCGGCGGTCAAGGTAATTGATACCGGTTGTCATTACGGTTTTGACCTCGTCGTATGCGAACGCGCGACCGGCCCCGAGTTTCTTCGCGACGAAAGGAGGTTTCACTCCCCCCCGCTTTGGCTTGGTCGGCAACGATCTCTGGACGGTCGCAGGAGCCGGCTAAAAGTCCTGCAGGGTAGGGCAAGGGATACGGTCAAGCGACGAGAGAAGGCTTCCCAAGTATAGCTCCCGGGTGAACCCGGAGTCCGGCTTTCCATACTCCTCGCACCTTTACCGCAGAGGACTTTCGCAAATGACTCAAGTCAAGTTCGCGAACCCGGCGCCACTTGGTCTCGCCGGCTTTGCACTCACGACGTTCCTCCTCTCCTGTGTGAACGCCGGGTGGCTCTCAGGCTCCGACGTGTGGGTCGGCTTCGCGGTCGCTTACGGCGGCGCGGCGCAGTTGTGCGCCGGCATGTGGGAGTTCGCCTCCGGAAATACGTTCGGCGCGGTCGCCTTCAGCTCGTACGGCGCTTTTTGGCTCGGTACGGCGATCTACGTTTGGTTCTTCGCCGGACACGCCAAGAGCGTCGGGACCGATCTGGCGTATTTGCTCGGTGCGTGGACGATCTTCACCGCCTATATGACGGCGATCATCTTCCGCACCGACAACGGGCCGGTCAAAGGGGTGTTCGGGACTTTGCTCATCACCTTCATTCTGCTCTGGCTCGGTGCGTGGTTCGGCAACGCCAGCCTGACGGTGATCGGCGGTTATCTCGGCGTCATCACTGCCCTGGCGGCGTGGTACGCCTCTTGGAAGATGGTGAACGACTCGATCGCCGCCTAGCGAGGGAGTCACCCTTCATCGATCGATTGATCGCGCGCGGCGCGCGGAGGAGGTTCCTTCGCGCGCCGTTCGTGTTGAGGAAGGCCTGGACTGCGGCGTTTGTCGCGAAGAGGTCGGCGCGCGCGCAGCAGCGGAACTGGACCGCGTGATGCTTTCCCGGTTCGGTCTCGGCGGGTTGGCGGCCTCGTTTGCACTCACCGCCTGCACGTCGTCGGTGCCACCGTTAGCGTATCCCGATCGCGTCGAGGCGGTTTGCGTCGGCGAACAGGTGCCCCATCAAACGTCGATCTTGAGCATCGTCGCGTCGACCGACGACAAACTGGTCGCTGTCGAGACCAACACCGCCGCGGTTCACCAGATGGTCCACGCCGCCGGCGGAGTGATTGCCTATTGGCACGACCTCGAGTTGTTGTTGCCGAAGACCGCCGCCCAACTTGGTGAGAGCGGAAAGTTCGTCCACGTTGCCGAGGTCGGCATCGCGCTCGCGCCCGAGGGCGCAAAGTTTCGGACGATCGCGTTGCGCGTGCGCGACCACGGGGCCGAGCGCTGGATCGAACTGCATGCCTATGACGTTGCGAACCCATGCGTCGAGGGCAAGCGTCAGAGCTAGTACGCTAAAGGCGGCGAGAAGCGCTGGGTCGCCCACGTGACACGGGACCTCGATCGCGCGCTCGTCAACATTGCGCGCTTACCGTCGTCAACCTTGAGAAGCAGATTCGTCGATGACGATAGGCGCGTCGTCAAAATGCCAGTCTTCGACGTTCTCGTAGCCACGCAGTCTCGCCTTAAGCTCTGCGATCCGGTCTTGGAGCGCGCGACAGCGCTGTAAGATGATGTTGCGGCCGGCGTTCGCACCGGCAACGCGCATTCGTTCCGTCCGCAAATCGCGCATGGACTCCGCCAGTTTAAAGTGTTCCGACGAATAGTGCTGCTCGATGGCATACAGCCGCTCGGAGCACGCGGCGAGTTGCCCTCGCGTTTTTGCGAGTTGATCCTCGAGTGCGCGACAACGGTCCGCCGACGTGTTCGCTTCGGAAACGATCGGACCTGAATCGATCGTCAAAGAAGAATTGTCACGTCGCCGGGTACCGAGCCAACTGTGTAGACGTTCCCGAAGCGATGAAAATGCCGTAGTCCGCGCGTTCAGTGCGCTCAGTGCGCTCAGTGCCCGGATCTGCGAGGGCCGATTCGTGCGATCATGCTCTGGTCCCGGTGGGATCAGGAGCCATCAGCCGTTAGGCGGTTTCGGCGAGCTCCATCGCCGTCGTGGACGTCGTCCGTTCAAATCATAGGCGACTCCTACCCGCTCGTCAACGACGCGGGAACCCGTCCGGAGGCGAAGAAAGTCTGCCTCCTAGCGATGGGGCTCGCTACAACTGCCTGACGGCTGATGGCTCCTGATCCAGGAGGAGGCCGTCGATGCGAGTCCTGATCGTCGCCGATATCCACGCCAACCTAGCGGCCCTCGAAGCCCTGCCCCTAGCAGATGCGATCATTTGCGCGGGCGATGTCGTCGGCTTCGGACCCGACCCGAGCGAGACGATCGATTGGTTGCGGCGGGCCGCGCCGAGTCGCGGCTGATGGCGCCTTCAGTCGAAACGTTCCACAGCATCCTCTTTCAACGTACCCCTGACCGCGTACCAGACGAGCACCTCACCGCGCCTGACTTTTTTGTCGATCTCAATCTCGATCAGATCGTCGCTGCCGTCACGGCTGGCAAAGACGAATATAAGCTCGAGCCGTTCTTTTTTGTGCCCCTACGCCACGCCGACGCCATCGCTTGGCGTCACGAAGTCATGCGCGATCTTGAAAGTGCCAACCTGTTCGACAGCATCAATGACTTTGCCCAAAGCATGCGTACGATGCGCGAACACCTCGCTCGAGCTGACAAGCTACACTACCGGCTCCAGAAAGAGCGCTGGTTCTTAGATGCGGCCGAGACGTATTGCGATGCCGCGCTCCGGCTGGCCCATGATCTCTCGCTCACTGAACTCGGATCGCGCGGCCTGTTGGCGTTCAGCGAATATTTGACTCGGTATGTCACCTCCGAGCGCTTCATTGCGCTCCTTGAGGAAACGAAAAGACTCGCCAGCGATCTCTCGGCGATCCAATACACCATCCTCATCAAGGATATCCGCGTCCAGATCCGCCACTACGGCGGTGAACTCGATTACAGCGCGGAGGTCGAGGCGACATTCGAAAAATTCAAACAGGGTTCCGTCAAAGACCACGCCTTCAATTTCAACGACGCACCGGAAATGAACCACGTTGAGGTCCAAATCGCCAGCCTGGTAGCCCAGTTGCATTCAGAAACATTTGCAGCACTCAAAAGCTATTGCGCCGCCAACAGAGACTATCCGGATGAAACGATCGTCACATTCGATCGAGAGATCCAGTTCTACGTGGCCTATTTAGAGCACATGGCCGCCTTCAAAGAAGCCGGGTTGAGCTTCTGCTATCCGCGCATCGCCCGGTCATGCAACGAAGTTTATGACTATCAGGGCTTCGACCTGGCGCTGGCCGGCAAGCTCATCGGCGAAAGTGCCGTTGTTTGCAACGACTTTCACCTGAAGGAACAGGAACGGATCATCGTCGTCTCCGGTCCGAACCAGGGCGGGAAGACGACCTTCGCCCGTTCCTTCGGCCAGCTTCACTATCTCGCGAGCCTCGGTTGTCCCGTCCCCGGTACGCGAGCGCAGCTTTTCTTATTCGACGAGCTGTTCACGCATTTCGAACGAGAGGAAGTTCTCGGCAACCACCGCGGCAGGCTGCAAGACGATCTCGTCAGAGTTCACCATATTCTCGAGCGGGCTACGCCTAACAGCATCGTTATCCTGAATGAGATATTCACGTCGACCACGCTGCGGGATGCCATCACCCTGAGCCGGCGAATCGCGACGAAGATAATCGCATTGGATCTGTTGTGCGTGTGGGTCACGTTTGTCGACGAGCTGACATCGCTGGGTGAACGGACCGTAAGCATGGTCAGCACCGTCGCCCCCGAAAATCCGGCACTGCGAACCTACAAAATCATCAGGCGGCAAGCGGACGGTCTTTGTCACGCGATGTCGATCGCCGAGAAGTATCGGCTTACCTACCCGATGATCAAGGACCGCGTCGGGTCATGAAAGCGCGTCTGCTCCATCGCGATCAGGATGCAGACGTACGACGGCCACTGTCGTGGAACGAGGAAGCGCTCAGGAAGGATTTTGCGTTGGACACGTTGTTCAACGTGATGGCGCGGGGCGACGAAGTCGTCCTAGAAGTAACGAAGAAGGTCATGTTGTCAGGCATGGAGTGCGATCTTGAGACGATTGGATATCGCCAGAAGATTCTGCAAGATTGCCTGAACAACGCTGCCGTCGTCCGGGATCTGTATGCTGTCGCCGTTGAGGTGATGGAAAGAGAGAAGAAGCACTATCGCGGCTCCCTCACGCGCTATCCGAACTGGGTGCTACGAGGATCGATCGAACTGTTGGAGGAGACGTTTCTTGGCGCGATCAGGAAGCTGCGCAAGACAGCCGATTTGCATGCTTACAAGTTCACTTCGGAGGGTTGGACTGCTCTTTTTGCGACGCTGCAAGAAGAGCTTAGTGACGGCTACTTCGTGCGCGTCAAGGATCACCTGGCGCGATTGAAGTTCCGCGATGGGGTGCTGATCGGCGCCGGATTGGGCAAGGGCAACAAGGGAACGAAATATGTACTCCGCCGGCCGTACGCCGAGGAACGAGAGGGGTGGCTGACGCGCCTGTTGGCGCGGCGGCCACCGGTTTTGGGGTTCGCGCTCCATCCGCGCGATGAAAGCGGTGCGAGGGCGCTTGCGGAATTGCGCGACCGTGGGATCAGTCTTGTCGCCAATGCGCTAGCCCAATCCACCGATCACATGAGCAGCTTTTTCAGCATGCTGCGGACGGAACTGGCATTTTACGTCGGCTGCGTAAACCTGCACGAGCACCTCTTCCGAAAGGGGGAACCCACGTGCTTCCCGGTGCCCGTGGCGACCGAGGAGCGGCGGCTCTCGTTTCGCGGATTGTACGACGTCTGTTTGGCGCTAAGCCTGGATCGACGCGTGGTCGGGAACGACGCAAATGCCGACGAGCATGATCTCGTCATCGTAACGGGCGCCAACCAAGGAGGCAAATCGACTTTCCTTCGCAGCATCGGCTCGGCACAATTGATGATGCAGTGTGGGATGTTTGTGCCGGCCAATTCCTTTTGCTCGAGTCTATACGACGGCCTGTTTTCGCATTTCAGACGAGAAGAAGATGCCGGCATGGAGAGTGGAAAGCTCGATGAAGAGCTTTGCCGTATGAGCGAGATCGTCGACCGCGTCACGGCACATTCTATGATCCTGTTTAACGAATCGTTTGCTGCGACCAACGAGCGCGAAGGCTCGGAGATCGCGGGGCAGATCGTATCGGCCTTATCGGACGAGGAGATCAAGATTGTTTACGTGACGCATCTGTATGAGCTGGCGCAGGGCCTCTACGAGAAGAACCCGGGAGATATCCTATTCCTGCGAGCCGAGCGGCAAGCCGACGGAGCCCGGACATTCAAGTTGGTCGAAGGAGCGCCGTTGCCGACGAGCTTCGGCGAAGACTTGTATGACAACGTCTTCGGCATCGTGCCGGAGACATTCGGGCTCCCTGTGGCTCGGCGAAGCGACTGATAACCGGCCGGAGCCCATCGCGCCGTTCCTTATCACGATGTTCGGCTAGCGCTTCAAGCGTCAGCGAAGCAGAGGGAAATCGAAGCGTGGGAAGAACCGGCGAGGCGAAGGCGGAGGAGTTCGCCTGCGATGTGCGAGCTTTGCGAACCGCCGACGGGCCAATGACTCCTGACAAACGTCGCGCGTGTTGTCGGGGTTCATCGAGTGAGTAAGCGGTCCGTTTCAAGAGATACGCCGGAATGACGTTGCCGCCGATTGTCGTGCAGGCGGCGCAGGTCGCCACGTTGTTGCTGCTCGCGCCGTTGGTCAGCGGCTGCATCGCGCGGCTCGAGGCGATCGTTCAAGGCAGGCGCGGCCCGTCGATCTTTCAGCTCTACCGCGACATCCTCAAGTACTTCCGTAAACAGTCGCTGGTCCCCGAAACCTCGTCGTGGATATTTCGCGTCGCTCCGTACCTTGCGTGCGGCTGCTATGCGACCGTCGCCATTCTCATCCCGGTACTGACGACCTATCCGCTGCCCGGTGCAACCTTCGGCGATATCCTCGGCGGGGCGTTCGTTTTGACGCTTGCCGGCTTTGCGACCGGATTGGCCGCGCTCGATTCGGGCTCCCAGTATACTTCGATCGGCGCCAGCCGCGCCGTGATGGTCGGGATTCTGGTCGAGCCGACGCTCATCTTCGTGTTTTTCTCGGTTGCGTTCATCACGGGGACCGATCTGCCGTATGCGATGAATGCCGCCCTCCGCGACTCCGTAGCGAACGTCCTGCGGCCGGCGCACGTGCTCGCGACGGCGGCGTTTTTCATGATGATGTTGGTCGATACGGGCCGGATTCCGATCGAAAGTTCGTCGGCGACGATCGAGTTCGGCATGATCGACGATGCGCGGCTCTTCGAACACAGCGGGCCGGCGATGGCGCTGTTCAAGTGGGGATCGGCGATGAAGCAGTTCCTGCTCTACGTCATCTTCATCAACGTGCTGCTGTTGCCGATGGGATTGGATTCCAGCGGGTCGCCCCGAACGGTCGGCTTCGCCGTCGTGACGCTCTTGGCCAAGATGCTGGTCGTCGGCGGGTTCATTGTCCTCATCGAAACATCGTTTGCGAAACTGCGGCTCTATAAGATCCCGGAGTTCATCGCGACCGGACTGCTGGTTGCCGTCCTGGCCGTCTTCGCCTACGTCGTCGGGGTTGGCTGATGCTCCATCATCTCTCGGTCTCCGAAGCCGTCGCGGGGACGACCGCCGTGCTCTTGCTGCTCGTGCAGTTGGCGCTCTTCCGGTCGGTCGTCATTGCCGAACTCATCCGGCTCTACGCGGTGCAGTCGCTGTTCGTAAGTTTCGTCTGCCTCGCCGTCGGGCTCACCGAGCGCAGTTGGGACCTCATTGTGCTAGCCCTCTTAACGTTTGCATTCAAAGTCGTCGGATTGCCGATCTACATGCAAGCCCTCGTGCGGAACATCTCGACGCGGGTTGAGTTGCCCGCGCGAATCAACGTCATGTTGTCGCTGCTGATCGCGGCGGCCCTGATCGGCGTCGCGATCCTGACCTCGGTCCAGCTCCCGCTGCACGAAGGCGCGTTCTTGCCGCAGGCCGATCTCGCGACCTGTTTATCGATCGTCTTTGTCGGCTTCCTGCTGGCGATCTTGCGGCCGAATGCGCTCGCGCAAATCATCGGATTCCTCACGTTGGAGAACGGACTCTTCTTCGGTACGGTCACGCTTGCGCCCGGCCTGCCGTTCGTGATCGGGATACTGTTGCTCATCGACGTCTTCGTCGCGGTCGTGGTCTTCGCGGTTTTGGTGCGGGCGCTGGTCGATCGTCAGGACTCGGCAGCGACCGACGCGTTTCAACGGCTTCGCGGATGACGGCCCTGACGATCCTCATCGTCGTGATTCCCGGAGCGCTCGCGGTCGCTACGTTGCTGGTTCCGTCTCGAATGGGTCGGACGTTGACTGCGTTGGGTGGCGTAGTCACCGCTGCGTGCATCGTGGCGGCCGTCGCTGCCCGGGGCGGGGACTCGACGCATCTCGACGCGCTCTCGGCGGTCTTTCTCTTGCCGGTCGCGATCGTCTACGGTACGGTCGGCCTGTACGCCTATTGGTACGTTCGCGCGGAACCGATTGGCGAAAATGGCCGCGAGGTCTATCGGCGTGAGTTTCTTGCGCTTACCAACGCATTCGCCTGTGCCGAAGTCCTGATACCATTGCTTACGAACATGGCGGGAATGTGGGTCGCGCTCGAAGCGACGACCGTGACCGCCGCGCTGCTCGTGCGGCTGCAGGGAACCGAAGCCGCTTTTGAGGCAGCTTGGAAGTATATCTTGATCGCTTCGTGTGGGCTGGCAATCGGCCTAGTCGGCGTGATCGTGCTCTATGCTGCCGGGATCGGTGCGCTCGGCGTCCATCACGTGCCGCATTGGTCGGCCTATTTGACGGCGGCGAAGCAACTCGACCCGGACGGCGTGCGGCTCGCGTTCATCTTGGCGCTCGTCGGATTTGGAACGAAGATGGGTCTTGCGCCGATGCACACCTGGCTACCGGATGCGCACGGTTCCGGTCCAACGCCGACGAGCGCGATGCTCTCGGGGGTGTTGCTGTCGGACGCGATGTACATTATCCTGAGATTTGCCGCGATCGCGAACGCTGCCGTGGGGGCGACGATGACGCACCGGCTATTCTTCGTCGTCGGATTGCTGTCACTGTTCGTCGGTGCGGTGTTCCTATTGCGGCAGCGCGATATCAAGCGGATGCTGGCCTACTCCAGCATCGAGCATATGGGCATCGTGGCGTGCGGGCTCGCGTTCGGCGCGAAACTTGCGGTCACCGGCGCATTGCTCCACACGATCAACCATTCGGCGACGAAGTCGCTAGCGTTTTTCAGCGCGGGCCGGCTGGCCGGCCGCTACGATACGCGTGAAATCGCTGAGATTCGCGGCGCGGTGTCGGCGATGCCGTTCTCCGGGACGCTGTTTTGTTTGGCAGCGCTCGCGCTCGCCGGCATGCCACCGTTCGGGACGTTCCGCAGCGAGCTGATGATTCTCGCTGCTGGGTTCGGCGGCCAAACGTGGTATGTCGGGATCGTCGTTTTACTGTTGCTGTTGGTTGGCTTTATCGGATTGGTTCGCTTCGCCACCGAGATCTGCGCGGGCGACGCACCTCCGGAGACGCGGCGGGGCGAACGCGATCCGGCCGCAATCAGCGCGATGCTACTCGGATTCGTAGTCGTCCTCGGTCTGGGTCTGTTCGTTCCCACACATTTGGCGACGCTGTTGAATCAAGCGTTTCGGCTCGTGGAGGGCCCAGCGTGATCGATGCCGGCGAAGCTGCCGTCCGCACTCGCGAGCGCATTCGTTCGGGGGCACGACTGGCCTGGATTGCCGGCGACGCGTCCGACGTGGGAACGGTTTTGCACTACGTGGTGGCGGACGATTTCGGGTTGTCGGTTTGCTCGGGAACGGTCGCAGGCGACGTTCCTTCGCTTTCGCCGGAGTGCGCGGTCGCGCGATGGCACGAGCGCGAGCTGCGCGATCGGTTTGGGGTTGAGTTTGTCGGGCTCGACGATTCGCGCTCGCTGGTCGAGGTGCCGAACGCCGAAGACCTCTTGGGGATCGTCTCGCCCGAAGTTTCGACGGTGTTGTACGGGCCGATCCGGTCGGGCATCGTCGAGCCGGCGCGCTGGCTAGTCGAATCGGCCGGTGAGGACTTCATCGCGGTCTACCCGTCGATGTTTTTCAAACGCCGGTTTCTTGAAGAGCGGTTTGTCGGCGTGCCGCTCGATCAGGCGCCGTTCGTCGCCGAACATGCGAATGGCGCGACGGCCGCGAGCCACGCCACCGCGTTTTGCCGTGCCGTCGAGCGGGCACTCGACATTCAGATACCGTCCCGGGCGCAGGCGGCCCGCGAAGCGCTCGTGGAGTTCGAGCGTATCCACCAACATCTCGACTCGCTCGCGAAGTTAGCCGAAGACGGGTCGCTGTCGGTCGGAACGGCACAGACCCTCGCGGCTAAGGAGCGGATCCATCGGCTGCTGGCGGCGGCAACCGGCAGCCGGTTCGCGCGCGGGGTGATCGCCGTCGGTGGGACGCGATTCGATGCGCTCGGCCGGCTGCAGGCACAAGCTGCGATCGATCTCGACGCGATTGAATCCGAGACGCTTGGGGTGGTCGAAGCCTTGTTCGGCACGCAATCGTTGCTCGACCGGTTGATCGGCACCGGGCGGCTTTCGCGCGAAACCGTCGTCGCGTACGGCGGGGTTGGACCGGTGGCGCGTGGCAGTGGGATCTCCTGCGACGCTCGATTGACCGACGGCTACCAGCTCGCGCCACTTGCCGACTGCGAGTCGCTCGAACGCAACGGCGACGCGGTTGCCCGGGCGCATGTCAGGCGCGCCGAGATTCGCGTATCGTTTCGGTTGATCCGTGCCGTTCTCGGTGGAACCCACCCGCAACGCTATCGCGAACCCGTCGATCCGGTCGTATCGCAGGGCTTCGGCCGGGTTGAATCGCCGCAGGGGGAGCTCGTCTACTTCGTGCGGCTCGACCCGACGCTCGCGCGGGTTGCGCTGCGGTCAGCGTCGTACGCAAACTGGCCGCTGTTCGTGCCGTCGTTGCCCGGGAATATCTTCACCGACTTCTCGTTCATCGAGCACTCGTTTGGGCTCGCCCAAGCCGAGGTCGACCGATGACGTGGGTCGTGCGCGGGCTGCGGCGCGGCATTCTGACGACGCGCTATCCCGATCGGCCGGACCCGATGCCTACGGCCTTTCGTGGAATCGCTACGGCGCTGGTCGCGAGCGCTATGTCGCAGCACAACGGCAGTCAAGCGTGTCTGTCGGGTGCCATCGCGGCCGGTCACCAGCGAGCGACGATCGATGAGTTGCGCTGCTTCCAATGCGGCAATTGCGAACGGTTTGCGCCCGACGCGTTTAAGATGAGCAGTTCGTTCGAATTAGCGAGGTTCGCTGATGGCGACGGTGCCGTGCGAGCGCGGTTGCGCGAGCGAACCGCGGCGTTTGGCCGGGCGGTCAACATTCGTCACGTCGATGCCGGCAGCGACGGCTCCGAGGAGCACGAATTGCAAGCGATCTTCAATCCGTTCTACGATGCAAATCGGTTGGGGATATTCCTAACGCCGACGCCGCGTCATGCGGACGTGCTGATCGTTACCGGCGTCGTCACCCGCGCGATGGTCGCTCCGCTACAGCTCGCATACGAGGCGATGCCCGAACCCAAGGTCGTCGTCGCGCTCGGGACGTCAGCGTGCTCAGGCGGAATTTTCGCGGGTTCCGACCGGGTCGCCGGTCCGGTTGATCGGGTCGTTCCGGTCGACGTCTTGGTGCCTGGGACGCCGCCCGCACCGTTAACGATCCTGCACGCGCTCTGGCTTGCGCTCGGCCGATCGGTCGAACCACGCCGTCCGGGTGACACCCGTTGACCGTGCTTGACGTCGTCCTCGTCGCGCTGGCCGTCGGGTTGGCCGGCCTGTTGGCAGCGATCGTGATTCCGGGCCGGTACGGTCGTGCGATCGGGTTTGGTGCGCTCGCCGTAGCCGGCGCGTGCGCATCGCTTGCTGGCGCGCTCGCGCTCCACGCGCCGGCAATAGTCGCCGGCAACGAGCGGTTGCATTTGATGCTGCGCGCGGACGCGCTCGCCGGGTTGTTCATCGCCATCATCGGCGGCATTGCGACGCTCGTCGGCATCTACGGCATCGGCGCGCGAAACGTCGACGAGCGACGTACCGGTCGAACCGCTGCCGCAACGGCATGCGCGATTCTGTTCGCGTCGATTTTGGTCTGCATCGCCGACGACGTCCTACTGTTCTTATTCGCCTGGGAGCTGTTGGCGCTGACGTTCTATTGGGCCATCGTCTTCGCCGGAACCGACGAGCGGTCGACGCGTGCCGGCTACTTCACGCTCGTGGTGACCCATGTTGCGGGTGGCGCGCTGACGGCGGCACTCTTGTTGCTGGCGCGGTTTGGCGGGTTTGGAATCGCCCAGTCGCTGGCGCGGGCGTCGGCGATGCCGGGCGCAATGCAGGGCTGGGTGTTCGTGCTGTTGCTCATCGGGTTCGGCGCGAAGTGCGGAATGTTTCCGCTCCATTCGTGGTTGCGCTACGGCTACGCGGCCGCGCCGTCGTGCGTTGCCGCCCTGATGGCCGGCGGGGCGTTGAACGTCGGCTTCTACGGAATCGTTCGGTTCATGCTGCAGGCGCCGAGCGCCGTTCCGCTGTGGGAGCCGGTCGTGCTGCTCGCGCTCGGCGCGCTCGGCGCGTTCTTCGGGATCGCATGGGCAGTCGGCCAGCACGATGCCCGCGAGCTGGCGGCCTATTCAAGCGTTGAAAATGCCGGCATCATCCTGACCGCGCTCGGGATTGCGCTGGCCGGTCGAGCGGTTCACATCGACCTGCTGGTGGGCGTCGGCCTGGCGGCCGCGGTTCTGCAGAGCATCGCTCACGCGATCGCAAAGTGCGCGCTCTTTCTCGGCTGCAGTACGATCCTGACAGCGTCCGGAACGCTCTCGTTCGAGCAGCTCGGTGGTTTGGCGCGGCGGATGCCGATAACGACGGCCGTCGTGTTGATCGCGGCCCTCTCGTTGGCCGCCCTGCCGCCGATGGCCGGTTTCGTCAGCGAGTGGATGGTTCTTGAAGCGCTCATGCAGGCGTTTCGGACGGCGAACGTGACGCTCGAGGTCACGTTCGCGCTCTGCGGTGCGCTGATCGGGGTCGCCGCCGGCGTCGCGGTCGTCGCGTTTGTGAAGTTTGTCGGAATCGGCATGTTGGGCGCGGCGCGTTCGGCGGCGGCGGCTGCGGCCGACGAGACGCGATCGTTCGCGAAGCGGTTTGCGTCGATCGTAGCGGGCGTCGCGATCCTGTTTCTCGGCGTGTTTTCGCGCTCGGTGTTAGCCTTCGTCGCACCGGCAATCGACGGTCCAGCCCACGTGCCGGCGGTTGCGGCGATCATCGCGCCGCCGCTGGCCGTGCAACCCGGTTTCAGCGGGTTTTCGTCGACCTCGCCGATCGGCTTGGGTCTATCGATCGCCGGTTTCACCCTGCTGTTTTGGCTGATTTCCAGCGTGTTTCATCGGCCGGTCGCACGCCGCGTCCCCGTGTGGACCTCCGGCGAGCGCTACCGTCCTTGGACGCAATATACCGGAACGGGGTTTGCGAACCCGACCCGGGTCGTTCTCGATGCCGTCATCCGTGCGCGCCGCGACGTCGGCGACGGCCGGTATCGGAGCGTCGTTCGACCCTATTTCGATCTGCCGGTCTACCGGCGCATCGCCGATCTGGTGTTGCGCGCGACCGACTGCGTCAGAGCGACGCAGTCGGGCGTGATCGCGGCCTACCTTTCGTACATCCTCGTGTTCACGATCGGGTTTCTGGTCCTCTATCCGTCGATTCGAACCTGGTAGGAACTGCTATGCGCTGACGATCTGGGCCGCCGTGCTGACCGTCTGGGCGGTTCCCGCGCCGGGCGGAATGTCAGCGCCGCAGCCATGCGCGTAGGTCGTCCCCGATCAGATATTCGACGCTAAGTCCGGCGACGACCGCCAACGATGCGACGACGGCGAACGGCACGGTTCCGGGCCGCGCCAGCGGTACGAGCACCGCGCCGCCGGCAAGCACGAGCAGCGCGCCGACTAGCCCGCGCACCCAACCGCGCAGCGACGGCCGCGCGGCTACGGCGCGGACGACGTCGACCGGGGTGCGACCCGCAATCCCCCACTGCATAAACGCCAGCGCGATCACGACGATCGCCGCCGCGATGCGCTCGAACGACTCGAGCGGGGCTACGGCGTCTGGCTCCGGCTCTCAGGCACGTCGTCGGGCCAGGAGGCCATCTCGCCGAGGGCCGCGCTCTTGAGTACTTTGAGGCCGAGCAACGCGCACTTCATCCGGGTTGCGCTGATTCCGATGCCGACGTTTTCTAAAACGCGCTCCTTGGGCATGCGAACGATCTCCTCGAGCGACTCGCCGCGCACCGACTCGGTCAACATCGAAGCCGAGGCCTGGCTGATCGCGCAACCCTTGCCGGAGAATCGAACGTCGGCGACCTTGCCGTCGACGATTTTCAATTCCATTCGAATGCGGTCGCCGCACAGCGGGTTGAGATCTTCGGCGACCGCATCGGGATGTTCGAGCTGTCCGAAGTTTCGCGGGTTACGATAGTGGTCGAGGATATACTCTTTGTAGATGTCGTCCATAGATTATGCGAGCTTGAAGATCCGGGCCGCCTTCTCGAGTGCCGCGATCAGGGCGTCGACGTCGTCGCGCGTATTGTAGAGATAGACCGAGGCCCGCGTCGTTGCCGGCCAGCCCATCTTTTCCATCAGCGGCATCGTACAATGATGGCCTGCGCGAACGCAGACCCCCTCGGTGTCGAGGATCGAGGCGACGTCGTGCGGGTGGACGTCGCCGAGGTTGAACGAGATCACGCCCGAGCGCTGGTCAAGCGCGCGCGGACCGTAGATGTGCAGGCCGAGCGGCACCAGCTTGGCCATCCGGTCGAGTGCGTAGCCGAGCAGCTCGCGCTCGTGCGCGCGAATCCAGCTCATTCCAACGCCGCTCAAGTAGTCGCAGGCGACCGCGAGCGCAATTGCATCGGCGAAGTTGCTGGTGCCGGCCTCAAACTTCCAGGGCAGTTCGTTGAAGCTCGTGTGCTCGTAGCTGACCGTGCGAATCATATCGCCGCCGGTCAGGAACGGCGGCATCGCGTCGAGCAGCGCGCGCTTGCCGTACAAAAATCCGATCCCGGTCGGCCCGCACATCTTGTGCCCGCTGACGGCCAGGAAATCGATGTCGAGCGCGCGCACGTCGACCGGAAAATGCGGGACCGATTGCGCGCCGTCGACCAACACGACGGCACCGGCGGCGTGCGCCTTTGCGACCAGCTGCTCAATCGGTGCGATCGTGCCGAGAGTGTTCGAGACGTGGGCGAACGCGAGCAGCTTGACGCCGGCGAGTTTGGCGTCGAGATCGTCGAGTTTGTGGACGCCGTTTGCGTCGACCTCGATAAACCGCAGTTCGGCGCCGGTCTTGGCCGCCAGCAGTTGCCAGGGCACGAGGTTGGAGTGATGCTCGATCTGCGTCGTGAGAATCGCGTCGCCGGGCTTGAGGTTTGCAAGCCCCCAGGTGTAGCTGACGAGGTTGATCGCCTCGGTCGAGTTGCGCGTAAAGATGATCTCGGCCGGTTCAGCCGCGTTGACGAACCGCGCGATCGTCGCGCGGGCGTTTTCGAAGGCGTCGGTTGCGCGCTCGGCGAGTTCGTAGACGCCGCGGTGGATGTTGGCGTTGTCGTTCTCGTAGAAATGGACGAGCGCGTCGATGACGGCCCGCGGTTTCTGGGCGGTGGCCGCCGAGTCGAGATAGACCAACCGTTTGCCGCGCGAGGTCGGCTTGGCCAAGATCGGAAAGTCGCGCGCCAGGACGGCCGCGCGGTCGTCTTGAGCGGTTGCAAGCATCAGCTTGATCCCGCGCCGAGTTTGGCCGCCAGCATCGTGCGGATCTCCTCGCGCAACTCCTCGGTTGGGAAGCGCGCGATCGCCGGCTCGAAGAAGCCGAGCGCGATCATCTTCTCGGCGTCGATTCTCGCTATGCCGCGGCTCTGCGCGTAAAACAACTCTTCCTCGTCGATTGCGCCGACGGTCGCACCGTGGAACGCCTTCACGTCGTTGGCGGCGATCTCGAGGGCGGGCACGGAGTCGACGTGCGACGTTTTCGAAAGCAACAGGGCGTCGTCGCGCAGGGTGGCTTCGCTACCGTGGGCGTGCGGCAAGATCACGATGTTCCCAAAGTAGCGGCCCTGGCCGCGGTCGCTGGCGGCGCTCTTGATGACGGTATCGGAGGTTGCGTTGCCGGCCTCGTGCCGAATCTCGCTGCTCAGATCGACGTGCTGATCGCCGGTCGCGAAAAACAGACCGGTGACCGCGCAGTGCGAGCCGCCGGCGTCGAGAGTTGCGACGATGTCGTCAACCGATAGGGCCCCGCCGAGGTCGGCGACGGCCCAATCGACGCTGGCGTTGGCTGCGCAACGCGCGCGTCGTGTCGCAATCGCCTGCGAGGCCGGGCCGAGATTCTGGACGATCGCATAGGTCACGCGCGCGCCGGCGGCGGCGAGGACCTCCGTCAGCCCGCAGACCGTTTGCGGTTCGCCCGAATCGAGCAGGTGCTCGACGATTGTGCAAATTGCGCCGTCGCCGACGGTCACGACCGTGTGGGGAAACCGATCGTCGCCGGACGACACGACGATCGGCCGATCGATCTGGAGGCCGCGCGGAACGTGAATGAACCGGCCCGGACCGCGAAACGCACGCGTCAGTTCGGCGAACTTGGCGCTCGCCTCGCGCAACGTTGCGCCGAATGCCGCCTCGAACGCGCCGCGATGGTCGCGCCGTGCGGTTGCAAAGTCGCAGATGATGACGCCCGGCGGCGCGACCTGCTCGATAGCTGTGGACACCGGCTGCGTCGGCGCAGCCGCGGCGAGATCGAGCTTGGCCAGATCGTGCTTCCACGTCCGCGCCTTGGGGCGTTTGAGTGCCGGCAACGCCGCATAGCGCGCGAACGCCGCGCGCCGCTCGGCGGCATCGGCGTCGGCGCCCGACGCGGCGATCGCGTCGATCAACGCTTCGAGCCGCTCGCTCGAAGCGACGGTTTCCGAAAGATCAGCTAACGCCACCGGCGACCTCGTCCCGGATGGTGTCGTAGCCTTCGCGTTCGATGCGCTGCGCCAGGTCGGGTCCGCCGCTCATGACGATGCGGCCCTCCATCATGACATGGACGCAGTCGGCGGCGATATACTGCAATATGCGCGGGTAGTGAGTGATGATCAGGAAGCCGGTGTCTTTGCCGGCCTCGCTTGCGCGGGTCGCGTTTACCGATGCGCCGACGGCGCGCAGCGCGTCAACGTCGAGTCCCGAGTCGGTTTCGTCGAGGATCGCATACTTCGGTGCGACGATCGCCAGCTGGAGCATCTCCAACCGCTTTTTTTCACCGCCCGAAAAGCCGTCGTTGACGTACCGGCCAAGAAAGCTCTTGTCCATGTCGAGCGTCTCGATGCGCGCGAAGACGAGCTGGCGAAATTTCGCCGGCGTCAAGTCGTCGGGATGTACCGATTGGCGCGCGGTCCGCAGAAAGTTCGCGACGGTTACGCCGGGGATCGCGGCCGGATACTGAAACGACAAGAACAAGCCGGCCTTGGCGCGCTTGTCGGGCGACAATCCCAGCAATTCCTCGCCGTCGAGCGTCACCGAACCGCTCGTCACTTCGTAGTTCGGGTGCCCAGTCGCGGCGAACGCCAACGTCGACTTGCCGCTCCCGTTGGGCCCCATCAAGGCGTGAACCGTGCCCGGTTCGACGACCAAGTTGATCCCGCGGAGGATCTCTTTGTTGTCGACGGAGGTGTAAAGGTCGCGAATTCGGAGGCCCGGGTCCGGCACGCAGCAGTCCTTTCGTAAAAGCAAACCGGAAGGGATGCCGGCCAGCCCTCGTATCGTACGACACCGTCAACCAGAAAGTCAAGGAAACGCTGGACTATCTTCGCTTTTCATGATACGGTGACCGAGACAATGCATGAGGCCCGCTTTTTCCAATCGACCCGCGGCAAGATCGTCGCCGCATTGCGCCGCCGCCATGCGGCGTCGGCGGTTGATTTGGCGTCGGAGTTCCGGCTCTCGGCGAACGCCGTTCGGCAGCATTTGGTATTCTTGGAGCGCGATGGGTTAGTCGTCGAGCGATCGGTCCGGCGCGGACCGACCAAGCCGACCCTCGAGTACTCGTTGACGACCGATGGCGAGGCTCTCTTTCCGCAGCAGTACGATCGGATGCTCGGCGCGGTGCTCCGCGAAGTTCGCGAATCGTTCGGTGCGGGCGCGGTCCGCGGGGTCTTCGAGCGCATCGGCGAGCGGCAAGCCGCGGTGCTCAAATCCAAGACCGATCAAGTTGATTTTCGCGGCAAGATCGAGGTGCTTGCCGAATCGTTGCGCGACCACGGCGTCGAAGCCGACGTGATCCAGATCACCGGTGGTTTCGCGTTGCGTGAGCACAACTGTCCGTACGCGAAGACGGTTGGCGAACATCCCGAGGTCTGCAGCGCGATTCACACGGTATTCGAGGAGATCTTGCCCGGCTCGGCCGAGCAAGTCGAGTCGCTTGCAACCGGCGGAACCGCCTGCCGGTTCGATATTCGGGAAGCACCTGCGAACAACGAAGGGGTAGCAACGAAGTGAACTTTGCGAAGTTCCAAGATCTCGTGGAGAAGCGGACCGGGTTCCGGACGATGGAGCGGCCGATGGCGACCGGCGAGTATTTCAGCGATTCGTGCGGCGACCTCTACACGTATTTCCTGAAGGTCGGGCCGGGCGAAGTAGTCGAGGACGTCTCATACTTTACCACCGGCTGCGGCTTCGGCACGGCGACCTGCTCGATCTTGGTCGACCTCGCGCGCGGCAAGACGATCGATCAAGCCTACGCGATTACCGACGCCGACATCGAGAATGCGCTCGGTGGCTATCCCGAAAAGAAGAAAGACTACCCGCAGCGCTCGATCGCCGCGCTCCGGGCAGCGATCGACGACTACCGTGCTAAACGCGGCGCTGGCCAGATCACCGATGCGATGCTCGCCGAAGCCCGTGCGACGCCGGTCGCCGCCGTGCCGGCGCATGACACCCCCGCGGACGACGGCCCGAAAGTGATCGCCGACAAAGGCATGGTCACGATCAAGCTGCACTAGCCAAACCGGGCCGGTACGCCGCTGAATAATGCGAAAGATCAACACGAATGATCTCGCCGAGTTGTCGTGGTCGTCGCCGAATGGCCGATTCACCGGCGCTGGTAAAGAAATATCCGAGGCGTTGGGTCGCAAGCCGCAGTCGACCGATCTCAACGAGCGCCATCCGTTCGATGTTGAATTGGCCCGGATTCCGCCGGGCGCAACGCCGTGTCCCTATCACTCGCATAGCGCGCAATGGGAGTTCTACCACGTGGTTTTGGGCAGCGGCAGCGTCCGGCACGAGGGCGGGACAACCCCGATCAAAGCCGGTGACGCGTTCATCTTCAAGCCCGGTGAACCTCACCAACTCATCAACGACACCGTGGGAGATCTGGTGCTCTATGTCGTGGCCGACAATCCGATAGGCGAGTCGTGTTACTATCCCGACAGCAAGAAATGGGCGGTTAAATCGCCTGCGTACAGCATCATCCGTTCCGAACCGTTGGACTACTTCGACGGTGAAGAGTAGGATCAGATACCGGGCATGTCATCGCGCGCCGGGCGTTATTCGCCGAGCTTCTTTGCGCGCTCCGCAAGAGCTTCGTTGATCGCCGCTTTGATCGCTTCGGGCTTCTGCAGCATCGAGGCCATGTTGTGCATTGCCGCCAAGATTGCGATCTCTTGCACGACCGGGTTGACCCCTTCGTAGCGCATCGGCAATGGCGGCATGCCAAACCCCTTGAAGCCGGGGACGTAGGAAGCGAGCAACGCCTGCATCTCGGCGAACTGCGCAAACGGATCGATCGGTTTCGTCGGGTCCAT
>JBOHTW010000053.1:0-5970 GCA_050733835.1 Vulcanimicrobiaceae bacterium
GCGTCGAGCCGACCAACGCGACGGCTCGCGCCATGATGCCCGCATCGCCGATCACCAGCGGGCGAGCCCGCGCGTAGAGGCTCGAATCGGCGAGCGCCTTGGCGATGACTTCGGGCCCGACGCCGGCCGCATCCCCCATTGTGATGCCGATCGCCGGCAGGTTCGCCCCTATGTTCACAACCGCCGTCTTTCGCGCACGTGGTTGCGAATCGCTCTTAACGTTTGCTCGTCGCCGAATGCGCCCGCCTTCGTGAGTAGCCGGCTCGCACCGTCGGCGGCTTGCGCTCGCACGACGCCCGGCACCGGTTCCTCGATGAGTCGCAGCCGGCGGACGCCAAGCACGCCGCAGACCGCGCGCGTCGTCTCGCCGCCACAGGTCGCAAAGATCGTCGCCGGCGGCCCGTCGAGGTGCTCGATCAGGCTCGCGAACCGCCGATCGAGTTCCGTCCCACCGTCGGCTCGAACCAGCGCCGGCGGCCGATGGAGCACCGGCGACAGCGCGAGCGCCACGTCGCGCCCGGCGCGCAGTTCAGCCGCCAGCGCAGCGAGCTGCGGACGGTCGCCGGCGAGCAACTGCGCGGGGGCGATCCACTCCGTCGCGACCCCATCGGCGGCCAGCGCGCGGACCTGCGCCTGCGCGACGGCGCTCGGGCTGCCGACCACGAAGGCGATCGGGCCACGGCCCAAGCCCCCAGTGTCGATCGTCGCGCCACGCGGCCGGCGTGCGGCCAACTGCGCCGCGATACCGGCGGCGCCGACCCAGAACGCTTGCGGAAATGCGGTTTGAACGCGAACGACCGCGGCCAGATCGGCGTCCTCGGTTGCGTCGAAGATGACGATGCGTCGCCGCGCAAGCGCCGCGTCGACGGCTCGGCGCAAGATCGAATCGCCGGCTCGAATCGTCGCGAGGCCGATCTGCGCGCTCGGCCTGCCAACCGCGGCGGCGATCGCGGACGAACCAACCGGAACGTGCGGATCGCGCGCCGCCTCGGTCGAATCGACCGCGACGCCGTGCACGAGTTGGATTCCGGCCACGGTCGTGCGGCCGTGGCTCGGCACGGCCGCGGCGACGAACGCGACCCGGTCGCCGGCCATCGCAAAGACCGCGTCGATGTGCGCGCCGATCGGTCCGCGCAACGTCGAATCGATCTTGAGCAGCAGTTCGTCGGCCGCCCGCAACCCGGCGCCTCCGAGCGCTTCGGCGACCCGCCGGTGGATCGCGTCGCGATCGGCCATCCGCGACGCCAGGTCGATTGAAACGACCGCGCCCCGTTCGAGCGGCGCCGGCGGACGGTCCCGTAACTCGACGTGGGTGGCCAGACCCCGTGCCGCAAATGCGACGCCGGCGTCGCAAGCGCCGGTGAGATCGTCGGCGAGAATCAGCACGCCTGGCTCGCCGGCGCTCACGTGAACGCCTCCAGGAGAGTCGTCATTGTTCGTAAGATAAACGCGGCATGCAATTTCTTCTGTTGGCGCGCCGCCGGACCGAGTCGTTTACCCCCGAGCAGTTTGACGCCGTCCTCGAAGCCGAGGCGAACGAGGTGCGCCGGCTCTATACCAGCGGCGAGTTCCGCGCCGCTTGGAGCCGGACCGACGTCTTGGGCGCGGTCGTCCTCATCGAGGCAGCCGATCTCGCCGCCGCCGAAAAGATCGTCGCGGCTTTGCCGCTCGCCCAAAAAGGGATGCTGGACGCGCAGGTTCTGCCGCTCCTGCCGTACCGCGGATTCGCGCCGCGCTAGTTCCCGGTCAACGTAAGCCATCGTACCGCCGGCCTAGGCCCAAAAGCGTATCCTGAACTCGCAACGTTGTTCTTATCACTCTCACACCTGCGAGGCTCACGATACCATGCGATACATCAAACTCCCGGCCGTTGCGTTCGCGCTTAGCCTGGTTGCAACGCTCGCCATCCCGGCATTTGCCGCCGAGATGTCGAAGTCAAGTTGCGCCACCGAAGTAGCCAACGTCCAGCACCTCGAATACGGCGCCCGCGCGATGGGCGCGTCATACAGCGGTACCGACGCCGACAAAACCTTCGCCGATTCCGTTAAGCACGAGCACGAAGTCATGATGGCTGCATCGAAGATGGAACTTGCCTGCGGCAAGAACACGCACGCTCAGGCGATGGCGAAGTCGACGATGGCGCGCGTGCAGAAAGAAGACGTCCAGATGCGCAGCGTGTTCGCCGGCCCCTAAGACCGGCGCCGGAGCAACGCTGCTCGAACCCGATCTCAACCCACGAAGAGGGGCGCCGCGAACATCGCGACGCCCCTCGATCGTTTCTTTCCGGGGCGAATTCTAGCGGCGACGGCGCCGCTGCGGTTCGCCGTTGCGCATTTCTCCGCCGCCGAAGTCGCCGTCATCGTTACCGCCGCCGCCCGCACCGGCGCCCGCCAGCACGGCCTTGCGCGAGAGGTTGATTCGGCCTTGCGAATCGATCTCAACGACTTTGACCATGATCTCATCGCCGATCTTGACGACGTCTTCAACTCGCTCGACGCGCTGAGGCGCCAGCTGGCTGATGTGGACGAGACCTTCCTTGCCGGGTAGAATCGCGACGAACGCGCCGAAGTTCATCAACCGCGTGACCGTGCCCATGTAGCTCTCGCCGACCTTGACGCTTTTGGTCAGCGCTTCGACCATCTGCTTGGCCTTTTGAGCCCCGGCGCCGTCCGGTGAAGCGATGAAGACCCGGCCGTCGTTTTCGATGTCGATCTTGACGCCGGTGTCGGCGATGATCTTGTTGATGACCTTGCCGCCGGGTCCGATTACGTCCTTGATCTTGTCGACGTCGATCGTCAACACGATCATTCGCGGTGCGTGCTGGGAAAGCTCGGTGCGGGCCGCCGGGATCGTCTCCTTCAGCTTGTCGATGATGAACAGCCGGCCTTTCTTGGCCTGCGCGAGCGCTTCACGCATGATCTCGATGGTAATGCCGGCGACCTTGATGTCCATCTGAATCGCGGTGATGCCGTCGACCGTGCCGGCGACTTTGAAGTCCATCTCACCGAGCGCGTCTTCAAGGCCTTGAATGTCGGTGAGAATCGCATGCTTCTTGCCGTGAAGCACGAGCCCCATGGCGATTCCGGCGACGTGCTTCTTGATCGGCACGCCGGCGTCCATCAACGCGAGCGTCGAGCCGCAGACCGATGCCATCGACGACGAACCGTTCGATTCGAGCACTTCGCTGATCAGCCGGAGCGTATACGGAAACTCGTCTTCGGGCGGCAGCAGCGGAACCAGCGCGCGTTCGGCCAGATGGCCGTGGCCGATCTCGCGGCGCCCCGGCGCGCGCATCGGTTTGGTTTCGCCGGTCGAGTACGGCGGGAAATTGTAGTAGTGCATGTAGCGCTTGTTCGGAATCGCCATGATGCCGTCGAGCCGCTGCTCGTCGCTCATCGAACCGAGCGTTGCCGCCGTGAACACTTGCGTCTGACCGCGGGTGAAGACGCCGGTGCCGTGAACCCGCGGAACGTAGCCGACTTTCGACCAGATCGGCCGAATCTCGTCGGGTTTGCGGCCGTCGGGCCGAATCTTGTCGTCGACGACCATCAGGCGCAGCTCTTCCTCTTCCATGAGCTTGATAATCTTCTCGAAGTCTTTGTTCGCCGGGGTTTCGAGCAGCGCGCGGATCTCGTCGTCTTTCTTGGTCGTGCAGCGGGCGATCGCTTCGGCGCGCGTCAGCTTGGCGAACGCGGCGTTACGATCGAGTTTCTCCGAGACCCGCATCGCTTTTGCGACGTCCTTCTTGAAGCTCTTCTCGACCCACGCGTGCAGTTTCGGGTCGGCCTTCTGGGTCGGGAACTCCGCCTTCGGCTTGCCCGCTTTCTTTGCAAGTTTACCGATCGCAGCGACGATCTGCTTGATGTTGTCGTGCGCAAACGTGACCGCTCCGAGAAAGTCGTCCTCGGATATCTCGTGGCCGCCGCCTTCGACCATCATCACCGCATCGGCCGTGCCGGCAACCACGATATCCATGCCGCCGGTCTCGTACTCGGGCAAGGTCGGGTTGCAGATGAAGTTGCCGCGTTCGTCGCGGCCGACGCGCACGGCGGCGACGTGCTTCTCGAACGGAATGTCTGAGACGGCGAGCGCCGCGCCGGCCGCGCAGACCGCAAGCACGTCGGCGTCGAGTTCGCGATCGATCGAGAACACGGTCGTAATGATCTGCACGTCGTTGCGAAAGCCATCGGGAAATAGCGGGCGAATCGGCCGGTCGATCTGCCGCGCCGACAGGACGCCGTGTTCCGACGGCCGGCCTTCGCGCTTGATGTAACCGCCCGGGATCTTACCCGCGGCATACATCTTCTCTTCGAAGTCGCACGTAAGGGGAAAGAAATCGATGCCCTCGCGGGCTTTGTCGGAGGCAGTCACGGCGGCGAGGACAACATTTGCATCGCCGTAACGTACCAGGGCCGAGCCGTTCGCCTGTTTGGCGAGCTCGCCCGTCTCGATGACCAGCGTCCGACCGCCGATCTCGAGTGAGACGGATTCTACCAACGGATTCTCCTACTTCTTACTTTAATATTCGTTTGTTAGCCCGTTGGGCTTCGGGTCTCCGACGGAGGAGCCCTGGGCGGCCGGCGCCGCCGTTGGCGTCGAACCCGGGTGAGGACGGGACGCAAGCAGAAGCTCGGCGGCGTGGACGACGGGGCCGTGGTGTATTTGGACGAGCGGCGCGTCCGCGGCTTGTTGCGGTGGGATGCGCTCATTCCCACGATGGAGGCGGCGCTCGCCGCGTTCTCTGCCGGCCGCGTGGTCCAGCCGTTGCGTAACGTGCTCACGATCGAGGAAGGCAAACGATATCTCGGCGTGATGCCCGCCGCGGCGGCGGATGTCATGGGCGCCAAGCTCGTCACCTTCTATCCCGGCAACGCCGGCAGCGGCGTTGAGACGCATCAAGCGATGATCGCGCTGTTCCGCACCGACACCGGTCAGCCGCTGGCGGTCATGGACGGCCGGCTCATCACCGAAATGCGGACGGCCGCGGTATCGGCGGCGATAACGCGCTATCTTATGGCACCCACAAGCCGCGTTCTGACCTTGCTCGGTAGCGGCGTGCAGGCCGGCGCCCATTTGGCGGCGCTGTCCTCAATTCACACATTCGACGAAGTTCGCGTCTGGAGCCGGACGCCCGAACACGCCGTCCGGTTTGCCGAACGGCACGGGGCTCGCGCCCTGGACATCGAATCCGCCGTTCGCGGAGCCGACGTGGTCGTGACCGTCACGGCCGCGATGGAGCCCATCCTCAGAGGCGCGTGGCTGAAACCGGGCGCGCACGTCAATGCGGTCGGATCGTCGCGGCCCACCTGGCGCGAGCTCGACGACGCCGCGATGGCGCATACGCTCGTCGTCGATTCGCGCGACGCAGTTCTCCACGAATCCGGTGACGTGATTCTCTCGAACGCGACGATCTACGCGGAAATTGGCGAGATTTTCGCCGGAACCAAACCGCCGCCAGCCGCGGTGACGACCATCTTCAAGTCGGTGGGCATCGCGGTCGAAGATATCGCAACCGCACGCCTGGTGTACGATGCCGCCGTCCGAAATCGGTAACACTCACGCAGCGCCGATCCGGCCGGCGAACCCGCTCGACGCGCCCGCGCTCGCGCAGATCCGGTTGCTCCTCCACCGTGAGGTAGCGACGCCGACCGATGAGATGGCCGGCGATTTCCTCGACCGGTGTGGCCAGACATACGCCCGGCTCATCGCCGACGGTAGCTATCGCGCCTGGATAGCCGCCGGAACCGACGGCGCGATCGTCGGCACCGCGAGCGTCTTCGTGCGCGAGATGCTGCCACGGCTTGATACGCGCGAGACGCGTGAGGCGCGCATTCAGAGCGTCTACGTGGTGCCGGTGTACCGCAGCGCGGGCCTTGGCCGCCGCCTAATGCACGAGGCGCTCGCCTGGATTCGTGAGGCCGGGATCTCGCGCGTCGTCCTTCACCCGAGCCGGCGCGCCCGCTCGCTCTA
>JBOHTW010000054.1:0-2193 GCA_050733835.1 Vulcanimicrobiaceae bacterium
AGTTCCGCTTGCGCTTGCGCGTCTTCTTGCTCAGGATGTGGCCGCAGCCGCTGAACTGATGGCGGTGCGTGACCTTTCCATTCGCGCTGACTTTGACGCGCTTGGCCGTTCCGCGGTGAGTTCTGATCTTAGGCACGAGAGGCTCCTTGGGTAACCGCTTCGACCGGCTCCGGGATATCGGCCGGCGCTGAAGTTTCGGCGGGCGGTGTGGATTCGACGGGCATTGAAGAAGTTTCGGTAGGGGTTACAGCTTCGGTGGGCGTTGGTTGAGAGGTGAACTTCGGCGGACCGGTCGGCACGGCACGCGGCGCGAGGATCATGAACATGTTTTTGCCTTCGAGTTTAGCCTCGCGTTCGATCGTCGCAATCGGGGTCATGTCGACGGCCATTCGATCGAGGAGCTTGCGACCAAAGCTCGTGTAGGTGATCTCGCGGCCGCGGAACATGATCGTTACTTTGACCTTGCCGCCATCCAGCAATAACCGCTCGGCCATCCGAGCTTTGGTCTCGTAGTCGTGCGTCTCGATCTTCGGCCGCAGCTTCACTTCCTTGAGCTCCCAGTTCCGCTGCTTTTTCCGGGCGTCTTTGTCTTTTTTGGACTGCTCGTACTTGAGGCGGCCGTAATCGCTGATGCGACAGACCGGCGGAACCGCCGTCGGCGAGACCTCGATCAGATCGAGTCCCTTTTGACGGGCCAGCGCGAGCGCGTTCTCGGTCGGCATAACGCCGAGCTGAGCTCCCTCATCATCGATGACGCGCACTTGGCGAATGCGGATTTGGTCGTTTACCCGGAGCGGTCGAGCTATGGGCAGACTCCTTTTAAACGGGGGACAAGGTCCCCCGATCCCCCTGTCGGCGACTCCGCCGACTCTCCATGGGTGGACCGGGGTGGTGTTGTCGGAGATATCGGTTTAAACGGGGGACAAGGTCCCCCGATCCCCCTATCCGCGACTCCGCGGATTCTCCATGGGTGGACCGGGGTGGTGTGGCCGGGCTGGGGTGGTGGCGCTGGTCGCGGGGGCTAGATAAAAAAACGTGGCGACGCCGGGGCGTCTCCACGAGGTTCGAGCCTACCGTCGGCTCGGTTCGTGCGACCGGACCGCCGTGAGACGGCCGGTGAAGGTCGCGTTTACGACCCTGCTTCGGCTTGCCCATGGTAGCAGGAAGGAGCGTGAGCGTCAACGCCGGGTTGGGTTGCAAGCCGCATGGGTGCCCGGCGGCGCGCGCCGAAAGCGGCCGGCAGCCGCCTGGCAGATAAGGAAGTCGTGCTCTCGATCTTTCTCTTCGGGGCTCTACGAATGCAGGGCGACGGCCGGCCCGTCCGGTTCGCGCCGCCCCGGCGGGCCGCCGCATTGCTCGCTTACCTCCTGCTCAAACCGGGGCAGCCGATCGACCGCGCGAGCCTCGCATTCACGCTCTGGCCCGACTCAACCGAAGACGAGGCGCGGGCCAGTCTGCGGCGCCATCTCTACCTGCTGCAACACGCGCTGCCGCCGCCGGCCGGTGAACCCTGGCTTTCGATAACCGCGTCGACGGTCGGCTGGAATCCGGCCGCCCCGGCCGGCTGCGACGTCGATTGGTTTCGGGCGGCGCTGACCGACGAGCGGCGTTACGACGAGGCTGCGGCGCTCTACGCCGGCGACCTGCTCGAGGGCTTCGAGGACGAATGGGTTCTCGACGAACGCGAACGGCTGCGGCAGCGGCACATCGAGAATCTGGAACGGCTGGTGCAACTCCGGCGCGGTGAAGCGCGCAACGGCGACGCGCTGCGCTTGGCCCAGGAGCTGTTGCGGCTCGACCCTTGGCGCGAAGATGCGGTCCGCCAAATCATGGCGCTGCGTCAGGCGGCCGGCGACCGCGCCGGCGCGCTCGCCGAGTTCGAGCGGTTTTCGCGCCGGCTGCGCGAGGAGTTGGACGTCGATCCGATGGCTGAGACGGTCGCCCTCTATGGCGATCTCGTTCGGAATGCGGCGCCGATCGCGACCGTTGCCGGCGAGCCGGTCGCAGCCGTCGCGGGCGAGGCGGCGGCGGCGATTCCGTTCGTCGGCCGCGCCGCGCCGCTGCGCAAACTCGGCGAGATCTGGAGCCGGGGCGTCCGCGGCCGCGGCAGTTTGGTCCTGATCGGTGGCGAGGCCGGCGCCGGCAAAACGCGGTTGGTCGACGAGGTTGCGGCCCGCGCGCGCGCCGTCGGGG
>JBOHTW010000055.1:0-7349 GCA_050733835.1 Vulcanimicrobiaceae bacterium
GCGGCAAGCGGGTGCGGTGCGAGCGTTTGCGCCTGGACGAACCGCTCAAACTCGACGCCGCTCGGATAGAGCCGGACGCGCGGCCCGGCGGCGCGGCGCCGCTCGTAAAGGGTTCGTCCGCCCGCAAAGATCAAGGTTGCGCGGTCCAGCAGCGCGGGCTCGCGCGCGCCCAAGGCTGCGGGCGCGAACCGAAACGACGCCAGATCGTCCATGCAGTCGTAAACGATCGGAGCACCGGGCTCCGCATCCGCGAGCGGCAACATCATCGGTGTGTAAAGCCACGTCAGCGCGCAACGGCCGCCAAGCCAAGCACGGACGGCGGCCAACGTCGCCGCATCGATCTGCGTGCCGTCGGCGTTCGCGCGCAGCGGGCGGAGCACCGTCAACGCGCCATGCTTGACCCACTCTTCGGCATCGGTTGCCGCCGCGAACTGTTCCTCGACGAACAGAACCGGAACCCGTTCGGCCAACCGCGTGAGCAGTTGCTGCGGTCGCTGGCGGACGCCGTCGAACCGCAGGTGCGAGCCGGCGACGATCGCCTCGATCACGCCCGCACCGCACGGACGGGTTCGCCGCGGCGCTCCCACCAGCCGGGTTCGTCGCTGACTACGAGCGAGTCGCCGCGGGCCAATTCCGTAACCGCCTGGCTGACCAACGTTGCGCGCGGCACGGCACCCGCCGCCGCGAACGTAAAGACGCCGTCCTCGCGATAGCCTTCGCGCCGCGTCAGCAGCGAGTCCCAATCGATCAACCCGAACGCCGCCCATGCGCCGAGCATCCGAACCGGCAGACCGGCGCGTTCGAGCTGCACCAGATCCGCGTAGCGTTGCGCGAGCCACCGCCGCCGGCCGGCGGCATCGGCGTTGATGTGAACCTCGCTGATTCCGAACGGCAATCCGAGCCGGTCGTAGGCCGCGCGCAACAGCGGCAGCGGCGAGATGCCGGACTCGCGCTCCCGAACCGTCGCCAGATTCACGATCGACCCGTCGACGCCGCGGTCGAGCGTTCGCTCCGAGTTCGGATAGTAGTTCCAGCCGATCACTTGCGGGGCACTCGCCCGCTCCGCGATCCGCCGCAAGACCGACCGTTCGACGTTGCACGCGTCGGTCAGATACACAAACAGCGGATGCCCCGGAACGACCCGGCCCATCACCAGCTCGATCGACAGAAACGACCGCTCGTGCTTGTGTCGAGCGTACGCGGCGAGGCTCGAATCGCGCGCCGTGAACCCTTGCAGATCTTCGGTGAGGACGAACTGAGCGGCGGGGATGTGCCGCCGAACCGCCGCAATCGCGAGCAGCATCGCCAGCGCTTGCTGGCAGATCGCCGCGCCGAAGGCGGCGTGGTCGTCGCGGCCGCATGGATGCCAGTGGCCGTAGAGCGTCGAGAACCGGGCGGTCGTCAGCGGTTCGTTGATCGGCGTCCAGCGCCGAACCCACGGGAACGCGCGCGCGACCGATTCGGCGTAGCCGGCGAACAACTCGGGGAACGCCGGGTCAACCAGGCTCGTGTACGGCGGCCCGCTGCCGTGATGCAGCAAGGTGACGACCGGGTCGACGCCGCGTTCGCGCAACCGTTCAAGCCGGCGCCGCGCCCACGACAGATCGACCACGGTTGGATCGACCGGCGCGGTCTTCTCCCACAGCACCGGATAGCGCGTCGCCGCAACGCCGAGTCCGGCCAGCAAATCGATGTCGCCGTCGCGCCGGTCGTGGCCGGTCTCGGCCAGTTGATCGCGATATTCGTCGCGGGCGACGCGCGCGACCGTCGGCTCCGGCGAAGCCCAGATCTCGAAGCCGTGATTCACGCGGATCGTTAAGCGACGACCGGCGAGGGACGCGTGCCGAGCCAGCCGGCGAGATCGGTCTTTTGCGGTTGGTAGATGCGGCTCGCGAGTTCGCGGCGCAGTTCGCCGAAGGTTCCGGACGTTTCGGCGAACGCGTCGTGTTTGTGGATCGATTCGTAATTGACTTGCGCGGTCGCAATGAACGTCTCGTCGGGGAAATCAGCGTAGACGTCGAGCGCGCGCGCCATGATGCCGCGGACGACGTCCTCGACGAATTTTGGGTTATGGTGGGCCTTATTGACGATGAAGAACTCGTCGGGACGCTTGAGCAAGTCGTAGGTTTCGCTCGACATCGAATCCTCGACGATCTCGACGAGGTCCTCGACGCGCACGTCGGCCGCCCGCGCCCCGGTCGCTCCGATCAGGACCTTTCCCTTGCCGCGCTGGTTGTGGGTGGCGACCGGGAGTGCGTCGAGCGCACGATTCGCGTCGGCTTCGCTGAAGCCGGCCTCGCGCAATTCGGCAAGGCTGCGTTCGCGAACCATCAGTTGCGCGCACGGACACGCCGTCATCCCTTCGGCTTCGACGCCGACGACGCGGCGCACGCCACCCGCGTCGGCGTGCGCGATCGCGACCAACGCGTAGGTCTCCTCGCACCGTTTGCCGCTCACCGGCGTCCAGCGTTCGAGCCCAAACTCGCCACGCATCCGAACGTCGGCGCGCAGCGCCTTCTGCGACTCGACGATCTCGCCGGCGATCAGCGAGACGAGATCTTCGATGCGGCCCGCCGGTTGATCGCGCGCGAGCACGTCGAGCAACGCCTGCTCGAGTAGTTCGGAGAACCGCGACATGTGAACCCCGGCCTTGTCGGGCGCAAGGTCGGCGACCATTGCGAACTCGCCGGCCAGCGCCGTCTCGCGGCCGCCGATCTCGACGCGGACGATGCGCTTCACGCGCGAGACGCCGACCCGGCCGATGCCCAGCGGAACCGCGGGGCTCTCTTCCTGCCGGTTCGCATGGAAGTGCAGCGAGCGAACCTTGCGTTCGATGCCGGCCGCGTCGCAGGCGGCCGCCAGCGCTGCGATCGTCCGGCCGCTGCGCGAATCGATCAACTCGGGTGCGATCTCCGCCAGTGGGATCAGATTGTAGGGCCGCCCGGAAAGATACGGATGCGGTACCTCGAAGCGCCCAAAGTTTCCGCCGACGCCGTCGACGATCAAGATGTCGATGTCGATCGGTCGCGCGGCGAGGTGGTGCGCGCGCTGTCGCCCAACCGCGATTTCGACGTCGCGCAAGAACGCTTCGAGCGCGGCCGGGTCGAGCTCGGTCGTATAGCGCGCTGCCACGTTCAGGAAGCTCGGGCCCTCGACGTTGCCGAGCGGCGGCGTTTGGAAGAACGACGAGACCGCTTGGACTTCGCCTTTGGCGCGCAGCTTCTGAAGCGCCTGGAGGATGTTCCCTTGGCGTTCGCCGAGATTGGAACCAAGACCAAGATAGGCGGTCAGCATACGAGACTTAAACCCCGCGCCATCCGCCGAGGTTCCCGGCGGGCGGATCAGCCCTGCGCGAGCAGCCGCCGAACCGCCGAATCGACCAACGCGTCCTGCGAATCGCCGATCACGGTTTGCGCCAGATGACCCGACCGGTCGAAGATCAGCTGCGTCGGCCAATATTCGACGCCGTAGGCGTTCCAGATCGCAAACGAGTTGTCGATTGCGACCGGCCAGGTGATGCCTTGGCGCGCGAGATTGGCAACCACCGACGAGCGCTCTTTCTCGTAGCTCGTCTCGGGGCTGTGGACGCCGACGATCGCGAAGTCGTCGCGCCGTTCGCGTTCCAGCGCGCGCAGATTCGGGACGACGTTCTTACAGTTGATGCAGGCAAACGTAAACACGTCGACGAGCACGACCTTGCCGCGCAAGGAAGCTGCGGTTGGGGCTCCGTTGAGCCACTCGTGCGCTCCGAGGAGCGGGTCGAGCGTTGCCGTCGCGGCGGCGGCGCCCGTCCGCGCCGCTAGACCGGCAAAGACGCTGCTGGCAATACCGAGGATAGCGGCGCGCCGTTCCATTGCAAACTCCTTACTTGATGCCGGAAACGAGGAAGAGGTTGGCGCCGCCGGTCGTATAGAGCGACCCGGTCAGCGTAACGGTCGAGTCGAGTTTCTTGCAAAGGGTCGATTGTTCCGAGCCGCCCATCTGCGTTCCGACGACGTAGACCCGCCCGCTCGACGTCACGATTCCAAGCGTCGGGCACGATCCGCCCATCGCGTGATCGCCGGCCATCATCTTGTCGCCGGCCATCGCCTTGTCGCCGGCCATCGCCTTGTCGCCGGCCATCGCCTTGTCGCCGGCCATCGCCTTGTCACCGGCCATCGCCTTGTCACCGGCCATCGCCTTGTCGCCGGCCATCGCCTTGTCGCCGGCCATCGTCTTATCGCCGGCCATCGCCTTGTCGCCGTGCATCGCGCCGCCGTGCATCGCGCCGCCCTTCATCGCATCCATGTTGTGGTCGTGCGTGACGTAGGTGGCGTAGTCGACGAGCTTTCCGGTTAGTGTCGCCGGCGAACTTTGCGCGCCGGCCGGCAGCCCGAGGGCTAACCCGAGCGCAACCAAAGCCAGCGACGAAGTGACGGATCTGTGCATATTCATGCCTTTCTCAACTGCAATTCAAGGAGTACGCCTGAATCGTACGTCCGCAAGGTCGCTGAGACTGTCAGCCCCCTTACAGGCACCGGAGCGTTCCGCTTCCATACTGTCCGCATGAACGCACGTCGCACGCCGAGCCGCCGCTTGTGCCGGATGCTCCACCTGGCAATGCCGGCATTGGCGACGTTGGTTCTTGGCGTCGCGATCGCGACCCAAGCTAGCGCGGCGGCCGGTCCGCGGGGAACCGCCGCCCATGTTCGCGCCCGCGGAACCGTCCGTTTTGACGCGCGGACGGCGCGGATTGACGTCGATCTAACGATCGATCCCGGATTTCACATCTACGCGAATCCGGCATCGCTCCCCGAGTTGATTCCGACCGCGCTCCGGTTCCCGGAGTTTCCCGGCGTGCGCCCGCGCTATCCGGCCGGAACGACCCTGTCCACCAGTTTCGCGCACATTCCGCTCGCGGTCTACCAAGGGCGCGTCCAGTTACTCGCCGACCTACCGGCGGCGGCGCTCACCGGCCGCTCGACGATTCGCGCGATCGTCCAAGTCCAGGCGTGCACCATGCACCTCTGCCTACCGCCATCCGATCTGACGTTGCGGATCGCCGTTCCACTTCGCTAGCCGGTCGGCATCGCATCGGCGTAGTGCACTTTGCGACGCCGGTCGCGGCGCACGACGCCCATCATTCGCGCCAGCGCAACCGTCTCGGCGACGTCGTGAACCCGCACGAGTTGCGCGCCGGCGGCGATGCCGAGCGCGGCCGTCGCCAGCGACGGCACGAGCAAGTCGCGCGCGGGCCGGTCGAAGACGCGGCCGATGAAGCTCTTGCGGCTGGCCGCAAACAGAATCGGCAGACCGAGCACGCGCAAGTCGCCAAATCGCTCGAGGATCTCGAGATCGGTCGGCGGCTCTTTGCCGAACTCGAGGCCCGGATCGATCGCGAGCGAGTCGCGCGCTACCCCGGCGGCGGCGGCGAGTTCGACGCATTCGCGAAGGAACCCGACGATCTCGGCCATCGCGTCGGCGTACGGATACTGCGGTGCTCGGACGTTCAATTCGCCGCGCAGATGCATGACCACGAGCGCGGCATCGTAGCGCGCGACCGTCGCCGCCAGCTCGGGATCGGACAGGCCGCTACAGTCGTTGATCAAATCCGCACCGGCGTCGAGCGCGCCCGCGGCAACCGTCGCTTTGAACGTGTCGATCGAGATCGCGCAGCCGAGTTCGTCGCGAACCAGCGCTTCGACGACCGGCACGACCCGCGCGCGCTCTTCGCCGGCGGCGATCCGCCGGTTCCAATGGGCGTACGATTGTCCACCGATGTCGATCACGCGCGCACCCTGCGCGACCATCTCGTGGGCGCGCCGGCGCGCGCGATCGACGGCGTGGTATTCACCACGGTCGTAAAATGAATCGGGCGTGACGTTGAGGATCCCCATGACGGCGGCGCCGTCGGCAAAATCGACCGTTTTCGTTCGCGCGCGCAGCTGCTGCGGCCGGCCCATCGCCCCGTCCCAGCCGCCGACCAGCGCATTCAGTAGGGTCCGCTCGCTCGGCGCGATTCCGTCGCAAGCACGCTCGAGTTGCGAGCGGCGCGCGACGACGACGAGCCGCGCGGCGCTTAACCGTGCGACCGCGCCGGCGGACTCGAGCGCCTGGACGACTTGCGCGGCGACCGGCGGCGCGTCGTCGACGACCAAGATGGGGAGATCGGCTGCATCCGCGGCGACGGCGAGATCGTCGCCCGCGAGATATTCATCGAGCCGCTCGCGGGCGGTCACGCCGGCATCGTGGGCCAGCACGCGCACGAGAATCGGGCGGTCGTTCACGACCGTCGAAGTTCGCCTCTTAGGCGGTCAACTCCGCGCGCGGAACGACGAAGATCCGGCCGTCGGTCCGCAGCCGGCCGGCGCGCACGAGGTTCGCGAGTTCGAGTGAGACGGTCTCGCGCGTGCTGCCGATCAACGACGCGACGTCGGCGTGCGTCAGCCGAATGTCGAGTTTGACGCCGTCGTCAACCGCGATTCCGTGCTCCTCGGCGAGCCGCGCGAGCAGATTCATGATCCGCTCGGGGACATGCGCGTACGCGAGGTCTTCCATCGTCGCCGACGCATCGCCGAGCCGATCGTTGAGAATCTTCGCCACGTTCATCGCAAGGGTCGCATCGCCCATCATCAGGGCGAACAGATCGTCGGCGCGCGCCGTGCACAACAGCGCCTCGTCGATGCAGACCGCGATCGTGGTTCGGTCACCGCTTTCGAACAACGTCTCCTCGCCGAAGATGTCGCCCGCTCCGAGGACCGCGACCGTGACCTCTTTGCCGTCGGTCGTCAGTCGCGAGATGCGAACCGAACCGCGTTTGATCAAATAGACGACCCGGGCCGTGTCGCCGAGGTCGAAGATACGCGAGCGCTTGGGAAAGATCGACGTCTTGAACAGGTGCTCGCAATTTTCGATCTGCGCATCGCCGACGTGCGCAAACAGCCGGCTCTGGCGCAGGTACCAAACCTTATTCTCGACGCGCGCCGCCTCGCTGGCGGCGGCCGTCGCATTCGTCTCGGCCATGCACTAAAGTCTACCACAGGCCGCGGTTGGCGCCGGTTAGCCGGCTTACGTTTCGGGCGGCGCTACCCTTGGATGCTCTGCGCCGCCAGCGCTTGGCGCACCCGCGTTCGCAGGTACTCAAGGTGGGCCCGAACGGCGTCGTCGAGATCGTGCCGGGCAAGCGCTTGGTCGAGCCGCGGCACCAACGCCGTTAGTTCGTAGCGCGCCAGCACGACCGATTCGATCGGGTAGCCGAGCCGATCCAGCACTCCAGGCGGAGCGAGCGCAATCGCCGCCAGCAGGTTGAGATATCGCCGCTGCAGCGAGCGGTGCAGGGCGTCACCCGCGCTCGGCGCGGGCGGCGCGAG
>JBOHTW010000056.1:0-1846 GCA_050733835.1 Vulcanimicrobiaceae bacterium
TGAAGTGACCCCGCGGTTTCTGGACAGGTTAGGCGCTTAATTCGGGTTGCCGGCGGCGCCATTCGACCGGCGGGAGGTAGCCGAGCCGCGAATGCGGCCGGCGCTCGTTGTAATGCTGCACCCAAGCCGTGATTGCGGCCTTCGCCTCGTCGTAGGTTTCGAAGATGCTGCCACACGCATTCGAGCTTGAGCGTTCCCATGAACGATTCCGCAACGCCGTTCTGCTCGGGAGTGTGCGGTAGGATGAACTCTTGGTGTAGACCGTAGGACTTCGCGAGATCGCGGTACAGCGCGGAGGCGTACACGAGGGCGTTGTCGGTCCGTAACGTCACGTCGGCGTCGCCTTGAGGAAGGGCACCGAACCGACGGATGAGCGCATCCTCGAGCGCCCACGCGGCCTCGCGCGCATCGTTACGCTGGCTGACGTTGAGGCCGATGCACTCGCGATCGGCGCAGTCGAGGATCGCGTTGACGTAGACCAGGCCATCGAGGCGTGTCCAGAGCAGCGTCGAGTCGGTCGCCCAGCGCACGTCGGAAACCGTCGTCACGCTCGGGCTGCTCTCGACCCGGGGTGAGCAGCGCTTCTTGAGCCGTCGATGGCATTGCCAGCCCTTGACCTGCATGATCCGTTGCACCGCCTTCCGGTTCACAGTAAGCCCTTGACGACGCAGCCGCGCCCACACCATGCGGTACCCCAAATATGGTTCGGCATCGATGAGCTGCTTGATTCGCTGCGCCATGACATCGTCGACGACGGCGACGCGCTCACGCTCACGGTAGTACGCGGTGCTACGCGCCACGCCGAGGATACGGCAAATCACGGCTTTGGGCCATCGTCGTCGAGCAGAGAGCCGTGCAACGTCGGCTCGACCGAATTGAAAGGCCGCATGGCTTCCTTGCGAATCTCGTTCTCCATCACGAGCTCACCGATCTTCGCTTGGAGGCGTTTGACCTCGGCCCGATATTCGGCTTCCAGGCCCTTCTTGTTGACCTTCAGTGCGTCGACGCCGCCGCGATGGTACTCATCGATCCATTCGCGGAACTCGGCTTGTGTGAAGCCGTGCTTACGGCTCGCCTCGGGTACCGAGATCTTGCCTTTCACAACGTCAAGGATGATCGCCGCCTTGCGCTGCGCCGTCCATCGCTCGAACTTCGCTTCGTCTGCCGGCGGCGCCGGCCGGGATGGCTTCCTCATGAGACACCTTTTCGCTTATCAGGTGTCCAGCTCCCGAGGGGGTCACATCACCCAAGGCATTTCCGTAGCCGTCGATCTGATCGTATGTCATGGTCGCCGCCGATGGTGCGGAACTGCACCCATATCTCGGTTGTGTATTCGTTGGCCAACGATACTTTGCGGTGGGTCGATCCAGGCCGTCGAAGGCCGTCGCCGCCTGCTCGATCCATTTTCCGCCGTAAAAACGGCACCCGCTTAGCAAGCCGATGAGTGTCGCATAGGCGTTTCCGTACGCGCGGAACGAAGCACCGTTTACTGCGACGGTGCTCCCTTCGCTGAGGTCGTAGAGCGTGCGCGTAAGCCATTGCTTGTTGACTTGAACGATTCGATCTGCGCCGTCGTACCACCATTGGAAGGGCAGCGAATTGCCGGGCTCCATCTCGGTTGTCTTATCCCGATCGGCGTCGTACTGAAATGTTGCGCCGGTATGATTTCGGAACTGCCAGGCCGATTGCGTCTCCGCCACTGAGCCGTCCGGAAAGTACGATTTGTAACTTGAAACCCCGTCGGGGTCTGTCGCTTGCACCAGCCGGTTGACCGCATCGTAGCGAACCGTCCAGCTTCCGAATCCCTTGCTGAATGAGGTTGCGTTGCCGAATGCGTCGTAGCCGA
>JBOHTW010000057.1:0-8512 GCA_050733835.1 Vulcanimicrobiaceae bacterium
GACCACAACTGCACGCCGCCGCCGGTCAGGCACGCCCGCGACGGTTCGGTCCCGTCGACGTAGTACTCAAACCGTGCGGCCTTACCGCAAATCGGCACGCGCACCACCTCGGCCGCCGGAAAGTCGAAGTCGTGCTTGGGTGTCTTGGCGAGCGCCGCTCGCATGAAGCGCGCCCAAATGCGAGCGGGAATGTTCCCGCCGTACGACTCGCGCATCCGGCTGTAGTTGTCGTTTCCCAGCCACACCGCGGTCACGAGATCGGGCGTGTAGCCGACGAACCACGCGTCGCGGAAGTCCGACGTCGTACCGGTTTTCCCGGCTTCGGGCCGGCCGATGCCGGCATTCGGATAGCCGGTGCCGTTTTGAATCACGCTCTCGAGCATCGTCGTTACGACGTAGGCCGTCCCGGCGCTGACGGCTTCATGCTGGACCGGGAACCGATCGTCCAGGACGATCTGTCCGATCGAGTTCTTGACCAGCCGAACCGGCGACGGATCGATGTGGATGCCTGCGTCGGCGAGCGTTCCGTACGCCGCTGCCATGTCGAGCGGTGAAACGACGTTGCTGCCCAGCGCCAGCGACAGATCGGGCTCGAGGTGCGCGGTGATTCCCATGCGATGCGCATACGCGACGACCCGATCGATGCCGATACGGTGCGCCAGTTTCACCGCCGCGACGTTGCGCGACTGGGCGAGCGCGTAACGCATCGTCATCGCACCGAGATACCGATCGTCGTCGTCGAGCGGTTTCCACAACGTCCCGTCGCCGTTGGGATACGAGACCGGCGTATCTTCGAGGATCGTCGTCGGCGTCAGACCGCTGTCGATGGCCGCGGTATAGACGATCGCCTTGAATGACGATCCGGGTTGACGCTGCGCCTGCCAGGCGCGATTGAATTGGTTGGACAGCGAGAAACCCGCCCCGCCGATCATCGCGAGAATCTCGCCGGTCGACGGCCGGATCGCGACCAGCGCGGCCTGAGTCGCGCCGATGCCCTCGGCCCGCGCGCGGCCGATGCCCCATTGGACGGCTTCGTCGGCCAGTTTCTGCATGCCGGGATCGAGCGTTGTATCGACCGTCAGTCCACCTTCGTCGACCGGTTGCGTGCCGAAGTCGCGGCGCAGTTCATGAATGACGAAGGTGGTAAAGTACGGGTCCTTGTACGACAGGAGCCCGGCCGGCCGCGATCCGACCAGTCCCAGCGGTTTCGCGTACGCGATCCGGGCTTGGGCCTGCGTGATGTAATGATTGGCGGCCATGCGCTGCAACACGTGTTCTTGGCGGCTCTTGGCGCGCTGCATGCTGGCGTACGGCGAATAATCGGATGGCGCGGCCGGCAGACCGGCGAGCATCGCGGCTTGCGCCAAGGTGAGATGCTTTACATCGGTTCCAAAGTACGTATGGGCCGCCGCTTCGACGCCGTAGGCACCCGCGCCGAGATAAATCAGGTTGAGATAGCGCTCGAGGATCTCGTCTTTGGTGTAGTAGTGCTCGATTTCGATTGCCAGCAGCGCTTCTTGGATCTTGCGCGATACCGAGACTTCGTTCGATAGAAACAGCCGGCGCGCGAGCTGTTGCGTGATCGTCGACGCCCCTTGAAGATGCTGATGGTTGACGTCGGCGATTGCCGCGCGCACGATCCCGATGTAGTCGACCCCGTGGTGTTCGTAAAAATTTCGGTCCTCGGTCGCAATGAACGCGTCACGAACCACCTGCGGAATCTGGGCGATCGGAACGTAGATCCGGTCCTGCTTGTAGACGTTGGCCAACAAGGTTCCGTCGCGCGCGAAGATTCGGGTCGCCGTCTCCGGCTGATAGTCGGCGATCCGGTTGATGTCGGGGAGGTGTCGCGAATAGGCTGCGACGATTCCGGCGACCGTCCCGACCAGGATCAATCCGGCGAATCCAAAGCCGATAACGAGCGCGCGCAGCACCCGACCGACCACGTTCCCGGGGCGGCGGACGGGCGGGCTCACGCCGCCGGGCTCGCGCTTGAGAGCACCCCGTTGACGAACCGCCCGGAGTCGTCGGTCGAGAACTTCTTGGCGAGCTCGACCGCCTCGTTGATCACGACGGCCCGCGGCGTCTGCGGCAGGTGGCGCAGTTCGAAAATTCCCATTCGCAACACTAGGCGGTCGACGGTCGGCAAGCGCTCGAGCGTCCAACCCTGGAGGAGCGGTGCAATGACCGCATCCAGTTCGTTGGACCGTTCGAGCGTGCCCAGCACGAGTTCGCGCACGAAACTACGATGCTCGTCGATGTCGCGGCGCTGCAAAACCGGGTCGAGCGCGTCCGCCGGTTCGTGCCGGCCGAGTTCGACGCTGAAGAGCGTCTGAAGCGCCAGCTCGCGCGCGAACCGGCGGGTCACCGCGCGTGCGCGAACTCCGCGCTGACGAACTGCGGGAGATAGTCGACCGGAACGCCGCCCGCCCGGAACCGTTCGTCGGCGAGGATTCGACGACAGATCGCCGTCGTCGTCGTCACGCCGGCGATGTACGTATCGCGGAGCGCCGCATCCATACGGGCGAGCGCGGCATCGCGGGTCGCGGCGTGCACGATGATCTTGGCGATCATCGAATCGTAGTACGGCGGAATCTCGAGACCCGCGCTGACGTAGGTGTCGACGCGAACGCCGAGTCCGCCCGGCAGGATCGCCTCGTCCAATCGGCCCGCCGCCGGCGCGAAATTCGCCTCGGGGTCCTCGGCGTTTATCCGGCACTCGATCGTGTGCCCGTGAGGTTTGAGATCGCTCTGGCGCAGGGTCAGCCGCTCGCCCGCCGCAATCCGCAATTGCTCGCCCACGAGGTCGACGCCGTAGAGCAGTTCGGTTACCGGATGCTCGACCTGGATGCGCGTGTTCATCTCCATGAAGTAGACGTCGTCCTCGCTGACGAGGAACTCGAGCGTCCCAGCGCTGGAATAGTTGACCGCCTTGGCCGCCGCCAACGCGATCTTATGTAACCGCGCGCGCGTCCGGTCGGCGAGTTGCGGCGCCGGCGCCTCTTCGATCAGTTTTTGATGCGACGGCTTTTGGACCGAGCAGTCGCGCTCGCCGAGATGCACGACGTTGCCGAACGAGTCGCCGAGAATTTGAACCTCGATGTGGCGCGGATGGTCGATCAGCTTTTCGAGATAGAGCCGGCCGTCGCGAAAGCTCGCCTCGGCTTCGGCCTGCGCGGTCGCGTAGGCGTATTCAAACTCGTCGGGCGCGCGAACCGCCCGCATGCCCCTGCCGCCGCCGCCGGCGGTCGCTTTGAGCAGGACCGGATAGCCGAGCTTGGCCGCGAACCGCGCCGCCTCGGCCGCGGAACCGAGAATGCCGCTTCCGGGCGTCGTCGGCACGCCCGCCTCGGTAACGATACTCTTGGCGGTCGCTTTGTCGCCCATCTGCGCGATCACGTCGGGCTTGGGTCCGACGAAGGTCAGGCCGTGATCCGCGCAGATCTCGGCGAACCGTGAGTTCTCGGCGAGAAAGCCGTAGCCCGGATGGATCGCGTCGGCACCCGAGATCAGCGCCGCCGCGATGATGTTCGGCACATTGAGATACGAGCGCGACGCCGGCCCCGGGCCAACGCAGTACGCTTCATCCGCAAGCTTCACGTGAAGCGAGTTGCGATCCGGTTCAGAAAATACGGCAACGGTGGCGATGCCGAGTTCGTGGGCCGCCCGATTGATGCGGACCGCGATCTCACCTCGGTTGGCGATCAACAGTTTGCGAATCATCGCTGCGAGCTACGCCTCTGGTTCGCCGAGCGAAAATAACGGCATCCCGTAGTCGACCGGCTGCCCATCCTCGACGTGGACGGCGACGACACGCCCCGCCCGCGCCGTCCGCACCGGGTTTCGGATCCCAAGCGACTCGACGAAGGCTAGTTCGCGGCCCTCGGCGACCGCCGTTCCGGTCGCGAAAATCGGCCGCGCAAACCGAACGACTCCGACATTCTCCGAGCGAATGACGACCGGTGGCACCGGCGGTGCGACCGTCGGCGCCGCTAACCCATCGCCGGCGGGGGGCGCGACGGCGGCCGGCAACCGCGGCGTGCGTCGAACCTCGACGGCAAACGCGGGATCGTCCAGCCGAAGGCTGACGAGGTTCCCGCCGACGCACGCGCCGGCGACGGCTTGCGCTCGCTCGAGCGCCGTTTCGAAACTCACCACGGTCGCCACCTTCGCGCGCCCACGACCGCAGCCTTGCGGTAGCCGGTCGATCTCGGCCCGCGCATCAGCGGGGAGTGTCTGATAGGCGGCGGCATAGCTGGGATCGATCTCGGCCAACGGTCCCAGCGCGAACGCCCGTTCGAAGAGCCGCGGATGGGGCACGACGAGGTCGGGGTCGTCGATTCGCCGGTCGTCGTACGCCAAGATGTCGAGATCGATCGCCCGCGGCCCCCAGCGGCTGCCGGCGACCCGGCCGAGGTCGGCTTCGAATTGTTTTAGCGCTGCGAGCAGCGGCCGCGGCTCGAGCCCAGTCTCGAGCAGCACGGCGCCGTTGAGAAACTCGGGTTGATCGGCGTTCCCCCACGGTCGCGTTCGGTACCAACTCGAACGGCGGACGATTCGCCCGACCTCCGCCAGTCGCTCGCAGGCAGCTTCGAGCGTCGTTTGGCGGTCGCCGAGATTGGCCCCAAGGCCGATCCGCGCCAGGCCCACCGTCAGTCACGCTCCGCCCGGAGCCGCACCGACGGCGTTGCGCCGGCGAGCAGTCCGGGTTTCGCAATCGCGATCCGCGCGCGCACGATCCGCGGATCGCACAACAGGTCGGCCAGCAGTTCATCGCCCAATCGCTCGATCAAGCGGTACGAGCGCTCGGCGATCAGCTGGACGATCCGCGCGTGGATCCGCGCGTAGTCGATCGTCGCGGCCAGCTCGTCGGTCGATCGCGCGAGCGAGAGATCGGCCTCGATCTCGAGATCGACGTCGAACGGTTGCGGATGGTCGCGCTCGCCCGGGTCGGCGCCATGCCTGCCGTGAGCGCGAATCCCGGCAATGCGGATCGTGTCGAGTTTGGGCATGGCGTTAGAGTTGCGGCTTCCAGTCGTCGGGCCGCCACCCGCGTACAATCGCGTCGGCGACCCGCACGACGTCGCGAATCTCAGCGACGTCGTGAACGCGCACGACGTCGACCCCGGCCGCGACGGCGAGTGCAACCGTCGCGGCGGTTGCAAAGACGCGTTCGCCGACGGGCCGCCCGGTCAACTTCCCGAGGGTCGATTTGCGGGACGCCCCGAGCATCGTCGGAAAACCCCGTGCGACTAGCCGACCGAGTTTGGCGAGCACCGCCAGATTGTGCTCCGGCAACTTTCCAAAGCCGATTCCCGGATCGAGAATCACGCGCTCGCGCGCGATCCCGGCATTCACGGCACGTTGCGCCTGTCGTTCGAGATCCGCCAGCACTTCATCGACGACGTCGGTTTCGTAGATCGCGACGCGCTTATTGTGCATGATAATCACCGGCGCATTGGTTTGGCGGGCGGTCGCCAGCAAATCGTCGTCGAGTCCCCAAATCGAGTTGATGAGATCGCCGCCGGCACGTTGGGCCGCGCGCACGACCTCGGGTTTGAAGCTGTCGATCGAGAGGATCGCACCGGGCGCGCGGGCGCGCAGACCCGCGATGACCGGCAACAGCCGCGCGCATTCTTCGTCAATGGAGATCGGCGTGTAACCGGGGCGCGTCGACTCCGCACCAACGTCGATCACGTCGGCGCCGGCGGCCAGCTGGGCGAGCCCGTGCGCCACCGCCGCCTCGGCGTCGGTTAAGCCGTCACCCGAAAACGAGTCCGGTGTGACGTTGACGATCCCCATGACGTAGGTGCGCACGCCCCACGCCAACCGCGCTCCGCGGACGACGAGCGCCCCCCGATCAGTTGCGCGAACGCTCGGCAACATCGTTTAGCCACCACTTGCGAATCACCGCGACCACGAAGGTCGAACCGGTGACGACGACGATCGTGTCGGGCCCCGCGCTGCGCCGCGCGACCGACAACGCTTCGATCGGATCTTCGATCGCGCGCGCCCAAACCCCGGCATCTTCAGCGACGTTCACCAGCCGCTGCGGGCGGATTGCCGTCCGGCCAACGGTCGAAAACGAGGTGAACACGAACGACGCGGGCAGTGCAAGCAACGGCGCGAGCACGTTGGTCGCATCCTTACTCTCGCCGATCGCGACGACGAACGCGAACCGTTGCCCCGGAAACGTCTCGGCGAGTGCCTCGGCCAGATGGCGCGCCTTGTCGGGGTTGTGCGCGATGTCGAAGACCACGCCGGGGTAGGCGGGGAAATACTCCATCCGGCCGGGGATGAGAACCTGCGCGAGGCCGGCCTCGACGGCGGCAGCGCTCGGCCGAAAGCGTTCGCCGAGCAGTTCGAGCGCGACGATCGCGGTCGCCGCGTTGCGCCGTTGAAATTGGCCGAGCAGCGACAGCCCGATCGCATACGTCGCGCGCTCGGTGGCAACCGTGAATGCGTTCGTGTAGGGCTCCGCCCGCGTCGGCGCGATTTGCGCCCGTTCGTCGACGAAGACCAACGGCGCGCCGGCGGCTCGGCAGCCGGCTGCGATCGTCGCACGGACGATGGGTTCACGTGCGTCGGAGACCAACGGCACGCCGGATTTGGCGATTCCGACCTTATCGCGGGCGATCGTCTCAAGCGTGTCGCCGAGGATCTCCGTATGGTCGAGGCCGACGTTGGTGATGATGCACAGGCCGGGAACCAGGACGTTGGTGCCGTCGAGGGCGCCGCCGATGCCGACCTCGACGACGGCAATGTCGACTCGCTCGCGCGCAAAATGCAGCAGCGTCAGCGCGAGCAGCGTTTCGTAGTACGACGGCCGGCCGATCTCGGCGGTCGTGCGCTCAATCGCCGGCATCATCTCGTCGAGCAACTCCGCGAACCGCTCCTCGGCGACATTGGCGTGGTCGACCCGGGCGCGCTCGGTCATCGAATTTAAGTGGGGTTTCGTGTGGAGGCCGGTCCGGTGGCCGGCGGCAATTAAAACCGCCGCAAGCATCGACGCCGTCGAACCTTTGCCGCTGGTGCCACCGACTTGGATCGTGGGATACGCATTTTGCGGGTCGCCGAGGTTCCGCAAGAACGCCCGCATCCGGTCGAGTCGCCCCGGTGAACGACGCGATAGCGTCTCGTTGATCGTCCCGAACAGATACGACTGCGCCTGCTCGAAGCTCGTAATCGTCGGCATCAGCCGTCGACGACCCCGCCGGCGAGCAGATCGAGCGCGTGCGGTAGCGCCGGCAACAGCACCCCAATCGTCTCACGGACGGCCGTGGGGCTTCCCGGCAAGTTAACGATCAAGGTCGTCCCGCGAACCCCGGCGACCGCCCGCGAGAGCATCGCCGTCGCGACCACCCGGGCGGACGCCGCCCGCATCGCCTCGCCGATCCCGGGGACCTCGTAGTCGAGTACGGCAAAGGTCGCCTGCGGCGTACGGTCCCGCGGGCCGAGTCCCGTGCCGCCGCTCGTCAGAATCAACGCGATGCGTTCGCGGTCGCACAACTCGATCAACGCTGCTTGTAGCGCCGCCGGCTCATCGGGCAAAACGCGCGCGATATCGATCGCGAACCGCTCGTCGAGCGAACCGCGAGCGGCGGGGATGCACTGGTCTTCGCGGGTGCCGGCGGCCGCGCGATCGGAGAGCACGAGGACCGCCGTGCGATAGCGACTCATCGCCGGGCTCCTACGACTTTGCCGTCCAGGTTCCGCTCTTGCCGCCGCGCTTCTCGAGCAGTCGGACGGATTCGATCGTCACGCCGCGCTCGACGGACTTGAGCATGTCGTAGATCGCCAGCGCGGCGACCGAGGCGGCGACCATCGCCTCCATCTCGACGCCGGTCGGAGCAGTCGTACGAGCGATCGCCTCAACCTCGAGCAGACCGGGCTCGGGCCAGCTGAACCGGACGTCGACGCTCGCCAGCGGCAACGGGTGCGTCAGCGGAATCAGGTTGGCGGTTTGCTTAGCGGCCAGGATCCCGGCGATCTGGGCAACGACCAACGCATCGCCCTTGGGCAACGCCGCCGCGCGGACGATCACCTCGGTCGCCGGCGACATGCGCACGATCGCGGACGCGCGCGCCAGCCGATCCGTCGCCGGTTTGGCGGACACGTCGACCATCGCGAGACTGCCGTCCGCGCGAAGGTGCGTCGGCTTTATCGGGTTGTTTCGGCGTTCGATTGGAAGCGTCTCCAAACCAGCGCAAGCACGCCGAGCCCGAAGAATAGTATCCCGTGCTTGAGGTGGTGGCCGAGCGGGGTGATCCCAGTCCAGTACAGCAGGGCGATCGCAAAGCAAACGACGGCGACGATGAGGGGCAGATTTTTCATGCGATGACCTTCAAAGCGACGAGCACGACGGTGAGGCTGCCGGCAATCAAACAATACCAGCCGAACGGTCGCAAATCATTCGAACGGAAGTACCGTGTAAGAAACGCGACCGAAGCGTAGGCCGTTAGCGCCGCGAGCACGCCGCCGACGAGCGATTCGATGAGGACCCCGCGATCGC
>JBOHTW010000058.1:0-3167 GCA_050733835.1 Vulcanimicrobiaceae bacterium
GTTCACCGACGCGACGATGCTCCCGCCGCCGACGCCGGACGTGGGCTACACGCCGGTCGCGGGAACGCGCTGGCAGATCGTCTCCGTGCAAACGACCTTGCAGACGTTCCCGGCGCCGAACGGCGACAGCCAATACCGCCAGCTCGTGGTGACGACGACCTACGCGCAGCCGATTGCCGCCTTCCTCCCGCCCCCGGGACAGTTGTTGAATTCGCCGACGGAGTTCGGGCAGGGCACGGGAATCGTGCTGACGCCATTTCCGGCGGGGAGCGTTCCGTACCAGGGGAGTTGCCCCGGTACCGGCCCTAACGCAGTTGCGTTCGTGGAGTCGGCGCTTATCGACAATAGGAATGCCGATGGAAGCTATCCACTAACGTATCAGGGCGGCATTGGCGGCAGCGTGCCGACGGTGGCCTCGGGGAATACGATAACCCAGACGATCGACTTATCCGATTTTGGCCTGTTCCCCGGAAGCGTTCCGCAGTTGAGTGTCTGGCTTATCGCCGATAATGGCGCCGGGGGAAACGGATTCTCGGGCATCGCTACCAGCTGCTCGCCGCCGAACGGCACGTTCCAGGTTTCACCGTAGCGCTCATGCGCTCGCCGGGCTCTACTGTGGTAACGGTACCGCGTTTTGATTCCCATTTTGCCAGGATTGCGAATCTAAGTTGCCGTTCGGGACAGGCGGCGGTGTAACGATCGAATTCGTCTGGTCGGTGCAGGGTAGCTCATATGCGTCGGTGTTCGCCTGGACGCCCCAAGGAAGGCCGTCGTTGCCTACTTGCTGGTTGCCGGCGACCTCGCCACCTGATTCCGTCTTTTCAAATACGAGATCCGGGTTCTGCGTTGCACATTCGTATTGCACCTGAACGTATGTGACTTGGTCCTGGGCCGGGCGCCCTGGATTCGGCGTAGGAACGGTGTTCTGGGACGAAGCACTCGCGCCACTAAACGGGTCGCTGCCGACTACGAACGTCGCGCTTCCGCCGCTATCACCTTGGGCTTGGCCGCTGATTCCGTTGACGGTCGCGAGGTCGCGGACGCCGCTGACGATGGCGTAGGGCGCGGTTTGGAAGACGCGCAGCGTGAGTTCGCGGGTGCGCGTGCCGAACGTCTGCGAGCCGTCGCTGCTTTCGAGCGTGGTCGTGACGACGGCGGAGATGCGTTGCTCCCGGATGTACTGCTGCTCGTTTTGCGCGGTCTCGTTCGTGCCGGCGCCCGCCAGGTTGCCGCCGCCCGGGACCTGGGCCGCTGGCTGGTCGCCGGTGACCACTGCGGAAACGGTGTACGAGTATGGACAGGCTGGGCCGAGCATGATCGGCTCCCGCGCCCGAGGCCGCAACGCGCCTGCAGCGGCACCAACCGAATCGGGCGAGGCACCGGGCGCACCGCCTCCAGGCCCGCTCCCGATGCCGATGCTCGAACCGTCGCCGCAGAGCGGCGCGAGCGCGCCCTGCGACTTCGCGTTCTGAATCGCGGCCAGGCCGGCGACGCCGTGGATGCGGATGTAGTCGCGCAGGCCGTGGACGAAATCGATCGTGCCGGCCTGTGCGGCGTCTGCGGAATGCGCCGCGATCCGGTGCACCAGCATTGCCTTGGCCGAGATGAGCGAGGTTGTCGTGATCGCCAGGCCGAGCGTGAGAACCAAGATCGCGAGCAGCATCGACTGGATGAACACGGTACGCCCTCCGTCAGGGAATCGGAACGGCGTGCGGAGCCGCCGCGGGCGCGACATCTTGGAGCGCCGAGTCTTGCGACGCGTCTTGCGTGCTCGCGCCGGGCGGTGGGGAGTAGGCTGAGGGCGGCGGCGGCGTGGGGTGCGACGCGTAGTAGTTGTTGGGGTCGGCGTTCCCGTGGATGCAGATGCCGAGAATGAAGTTCGCCTGTTCGGCCGGATCGGATGGCACGTAGTTGGCGTGCGGATCGTTGGGGTCGAGTCCGCCGGGGTTGCCGTAGATCCCGATATCGGTGCACCAGGGGATCCATTCGGGACTGCCTTTATCGTCGTCGGCGTACGCGACGTCGATCCGGCCCTTGATGAAGACGTGGCTCTTCTGAACGATCCCGCCGAACGAGCGATGCGTTTGATCGATGCGGTAGAGGATCGCGTGCCAACGCGGGGCGGCCAGGTAGGTGAAGCCGCTCGCCATCGCGCCGGCCGCCAGGTGCACGGTCCGCACCGCGGTCGCGGTGGCGAGCGTCACTTCGACGACGGCGTTGCCGCCGTAGAGATCGGGCCGAAAGCCCTGCGCTCCGCCGAAGCCGAGCGGCAGTTCCTGCGGACTTGCCGTCCCGGTGATGCTTGGCAGGACGCCGGCATCGACGCTCGCGCTCGCGAGCTGATCGGGATAGAAGCGCTGCGCGGTGAACGACGCGACGTTGCGGATCGGAGGGTAGGTCGCCTGCGGATCGATCACGCCGCTGCTCGGGTCGCGGACGCCGCGCGCGCCGCTCGCATCGTAATCCCAGCGCTGCACGGTGCGCGCCTTGGGATCGTCGTAGTACGCCGTCTCGTATTGCTGACCGTGCGGCCCCTGCGAATACAGATCGACTTCGTGGCCGACGCCGCCGTCGGGCGCATCTTGGCCGCCCATCACGTCGTAGATCGGGACGAAAACCGCAAACGACGTTGCGCTTTGATCGCGGAGGCTCGTCGCCAGTTGGTCGAGCGCATTTGCGCCTGCGTCGCTCGTGTACGCGCGTTGCATCGTGGCGCCGAGCACGCGCGCGAAGCCGAGGACTGCGAAACCAACGAGCGTCGCGATCGCGAGCGCAACCAGAACCTCGATGGTGCTGAACCCGCGCTCGCCTGCGCGACCCTTCACAGCGGAATCGGCCCCCGTATCGGACGCGGGCACGCGACCGGGTTGATTGCGCAGCCGTGTCCGCCGTAGCCTCCGTCGCTGCCGGGCCCACTGCCGGGGCCGGGCCCGTTCGTCGGTCCCGACGGCGGCGGTGAGTAGGTCTGGCTCGGATCGGGCGTCACCTGGGAACCGGGCGCGGGGGCTTCCTCGGCGAGCAGCGAGCTGAACGTTTGCGAATCGCCGGCCGCATCGCTGACGGTGACGATTGCGGTGTAGGTCGGCATCGCGTCGGTAGCCGGCGCACCGGGCGCGGGCTGCGGAACGCCGGTCGCGGTCACGGTCTCGGTCACCGAGTAGACCCCG
>JBOHTW010000059.1:0-3789 GCA_050733835.1 Vulcanimicrobiaceae bacterium
GGCGACGGCGAGCCCGATTGCCGGTCCGATTGCAACCAACCCCGGCGCAAACATTCGCATAGCCGGTAGCCTACCTAATCGGCCGCGTGCGACCCCCGCCCGCCGGCGAATGCTAATCCGCCGCTAATCGACGGCGGAATCGTTCGCGCCGCTCCGGAACCAGATGCCTCGCAGTGGAGCTACGCATCGATGCGGGACTCGTCGCCGACGCGCGCGCGCTCGCGGGTGAAATCGTCGCGCCGGTGGCGCGGTTCATCGCGGGCCATTCGACGGTAGCCGTCGAGCGCGCGGTCCTGCGATTGCTCGGCATCGACGGCGTCGGTCGCGACGCGATTCCGGTGCCGAATCTGGTCGTCGACGCCCTCGGTTCGACGCGTTGCCGCGCCGGCGCCGCGCGCTGGATCGGGGCGGTCGTCGCCGAGACCGGCGATGCGCCGGCCGGCGCGGCACGGCGACTGGTCGACGGCGACCTGGCGTTCGATGTCTACGCGGCGGTCCCCGAGGCGGCTATCCGCGGATCGCTCGCGCGCTTCGTCGACGAGGGTGTGGCTCACATCGGCGCGCGCCGCGCGGAGCGCATCGCTGCCCTGGCGCGGTGGCCGCAGGCGCCGCCGCCGCTGCTGTACGTCATCGTCGCCAGCGGCAACATCTATGAAGATCGAACGGCCGCAGTTGCCGCCGCCGAAGCCGGCGCGCAGATCATCGCGGTGATCCGGTCGACCGGGCAGTCGCTGCTCGATTTCGTTCCGTTCGGCGCGACGACCGAGGGGTTCGGCGGCACGTACGCGACCCAGGAGAACTTCCGCATCATGCGGGCCGCGCTCGACGGCGTTTCGGAGCGGTTGGGACGCTACGTGATGCTGACGAACTACGCGAGTGGTTTGTGCATGCCCGAGATCGCGGCGATGGCGGCGCTCGAACGGCTCGACATGCTGCTCAACGATTCGATGTACGGCATCCTGTTCCGCGACATCAACATGCGCCGCACGTTCGTCGACCAGCACTTCAGCCGCATGCTCAACGGCTACGCCGGAATCATCATCAACACCGGTGAGGACAACTATTTGACGACGGCCGACGCCGTCGAGCAGGCGCCGGCGGTGCTTGCATCGCAGTTCATCAACGAAGCGTTCGCCCACGGCGCCGGAATGCCCGACGAACTCATTGGCCTTGGCGACGCGTACGAAATCGATCCGGATCTCGAGGACAGCCTGCTGTTGCAACTGGCGCAAGCGCAACTCGCGCGCCAGATTTTCCCGTGCGCGCCGCTCAAGTTCATGCCGCCGACCAAGCACATGACCGGCGACATCTTCAAGGGCCACCTGATCGACGCGCTGTTCAATTTGACGTCGGTCGCCACCGGCCAGACGATCCACCTCTGTGGCATGTTGACCGAAGCGATTCACACGCCGTTCCTCGGCGACCGCGCACTCGCGCTCGCGAACGCGCACTACGTGATGGGGGCGGCGCGCCACCTCGGCGACGAACTCGCGATCGTGCCCGGCGGCCGGATCGAGTCGCGGGCGCGGACCGTGCTCGCCGGCGCCCATGCACTGCTCGGTCGGATCGCGGCCCGCGGCCTGATGGAGTCGATCGCCGCCGGAAGCTTCGCCGACGTCAAGCGTTCGCCCGACGGCGGCCGCGGTCACGACGGCGTCTTCGAGCGCGCACCGGACTATTGGAACCCATTCGAAGATGTGCTATCTGCTACGTCGAATTCGATCGCATGAGAGGTGAACCCGAAGATGGCGAAGCGGCAAGAAGTCTTGCCGCACTCGCCCGTGGCGAAGGAAGCCGCGTTGAGTTCAAAGCGAGCTTGAAGGGGCAGTTGCGTGAGGCTGTCTGTGCGCTTGCCAATGATCTAGAGCGATCCAACGAACCGGGTTACCTGTTCGTTGGAATCGACGATGATGGACATGCGGTAGGTCTCACGGTTGACGAAGAGATCATTAGGGAATTGGCGCAGATCCGGTCGGACGGGAGCCTGCAGCCTCTGCCCAGCATTTCTGTAAAGAGATTGGACCTGGATCGCTCAGCCTGCGCAGTCGTTATCATTGAACCGACCGATGATCCGCCCATGCGGCACAGGGGTAGGATTTGGGTTCGCGTCGGATCGACAACGCAAGTGGCGTCGGCGCAAGATGAGCGGCGCCTCATAGAGCGGCGGCGTCCGCACAACCCTTCCTTTGACCACAATGTGGCCGAGGGTGCTACGATTGCAGACATTGATGTCGGTTTGTTCGAGCAAGAATTCTTGCCGGCGGCCTTCGCGCCGGAAGTCCTCGAAAACAATGGACGGACGCTCGATGAGAAGCTGCTCTCACTTAGGTTTTTAGCACCCAGCGGAGTGCCAACGATTGGCGGGATCCTGGTTTTGGGATATGATCCCCGCGCGTTCGTCCCCGGAGCCTATATCCAATTTGTCCGGTTTTCAGGAGTTGATTCCTATTCGCCGATTTTGGATCAAAGAGAGCTTAGCGGAGTCCTCTCAGATGTGGTACGTATTTTGCTGGAGCTCTTGCAGTTGAACGTCGCCGTTGGTCTGGAAATCCAAGCCGGCGGTCGCGACCGGAGCGTGCCCTCCTATCCATTGATATCGCTGCAAGAAATAGCGATCAACGCGTTAATGCACCGAGCATACGACTCTTCCAACGCGCCAACGAGGGTGTCATTCTTCTCAGACCGTGTAGAGATTGTCACTCCTGGGGGGCCGTTCGGAATGGTCGACACGGCGAACTTTGGGAAGCCGGGATTCACGGACTATCGGAACCCAGTCCTCGCAGATGCCCTCAAGGTGTTAGGTTTCGCGCAAAGGTTTGGCTATGGGATTGCGGCAGCCAATAGAGCTATGCGAGACAATGGAAACAGGCCGATTCAGTTCGAGCCTTCGGCTTCCGCTGTACAGGTTACGTTGTGGGCGAAAGAGTGAAAGTTGTAGCATTTTTTAACAACAAGGGCGGCGTCGGGAAGACATCGCTCGTATACCATATTTCCGCGATGTTGAGCAACCTTGGCGTTCGGGTGCTCGCGGTCGATCTCGATCCACAAGCCAACCTGACGGCCATGTGCCTACCGGAGGAGCGACTCCTGGAGCTTTGGCCTGACGGAGACCATCCTGATACGGTGTTCGGTGCCGTCGAGAGTATAATCAGCAGAGCAGAAAGCAAACCTCATGTTGAACGTATTGACGAATATTTTGGCCTCCTTGCCGGCGACCTAGCGCTGTCTTCTTTCGAAGACATGCTCGCGCAAGCATGGTTAAATGCCTTGAATACGGGAATCACGGGCAAAACTGGTGTTCGACAAACTGCTACATTTTCGGAAATCATCGCCATTGCTGCGCTCAGTTGGGAAGCTTCGGTTGTATTAGTTGACGTCGGGCCGAATCTAGGTGCGCTGAATCGTTCAGCGTTAGTCGCCGCATCCGACGTCGTAGTGCCGCTTGCCCCAGACTTGTTCTCCTTACAGGGTCTCCGAAATCTCGGTCCGAGTCTGCGAGACTGGCGCGCCGGCTGGAAGCAGCGATTGGGTCAGCCAAATGGCAGCTTCGGGCCGTTGCCAGAAGGAGCTATGACTCCGATTGGCTATGTGATAATGCAGCACGCGATGCGATTGGATCGTCCAGTACTTGCGTATGGGAAGTGGATGAAGTTGATTCCCAGTGCGTATCACAGGCGCATTTTGGGGGCGAATGACGATACGCCGGATGACCCGAGACTCGATGATTCGTGCATCGCTACTCTAAAAAACTATCGAAGCTTGATGCCGCTTGCAATGGAGGCGCGCAAG
>JBOHTW010000060.1:0-2077 GCA_050733835.1 Vulcanimicrobiaceae bacterium
AATCGCGCCGGCGTCTTATTCCTCGTCGTCCCGTCGCGTCACCAGTTTGCCGTCTACGGCGACGAGGTCGCCCACACGCGGCTCGGCGACGCGGCCTGGCTGCACGTCGCGGAGCTCGTCGAAGAGCGGCTCCGCGCAGGCGACGCCACCGGTGCGCTCGAGCGCGGCATCGCCGAAGTCGCCGCGCAACTCGCCGCCCACGATTCGGCGGCCAACTAACCGCGTGCGCCGCGCGGTGCGACTCCGTCGATCACCGTGCGGACGATCGTCTCCGCGATCGCATCGATTGGAAGCCGGCCGGTCGGGCGATACCACTCGACCAACGAGTTCACCATTCCGAACATCAGGCGCACGATCAGCGGCCCATCGAGTTTCGAGTCGACGCCGCCGGCCGCTTGGGCAGCGCGCACGACCTCGACCACCGCGGCGTCGAACTGCCGCCGTCGCTCGATTGCGGTTCGTTCGGTCCGCGAGTTTCCGCGAATCCGAACCAACACCGTCAGTTCCGGCAGCAGTTCGACCGCGAGCGTCGCGACCCGGCGCAAAATGAACCGCAACCGATCCAGCGGCTCGCCCGCGGCCGCCGGCGGCTCGTCCAGAACCGCGAACAGCGCTTCGAGGGCGCGGCTCAGCCCGCGCTCGAGCAAGGCTTCCTTGCCGCTCACGTGGTGATAGATGCTCGCCTTCGTGATGCCGGCAGCGCGCGCGACGTCGTCCATCGTCGCGGCGTCGAACCCGCGGTCGGCGAACACGCGCAGTGCGACGTCGGTCAAGCTGTCGATGTCGTACGGGGCGCGCGCCGGCGCCTTCGGCCGGTGTTTTTCGCCGTCGGTCACGATGGCAGCGACTCCAAGAGTTCGCGGGCGTGCACTTCGGCGGCGACGATCGAGCGCAGTTTGATCGATTCGTAGCCGCGGATATCGTCGGGAATCCGCGCGATCGACGCAACCATCGGTGCCGTCGCCGGGTTCAGCCGCGCCAGCGACGTCTCGACAAGTTCCCGGTACCAGCCGACGAGCCGGCGTTCTTCGCGCCGGATCTTTGCATACCCGAAGATATCGAACGGCGTCCCGCGCACGCCCTTTGCCGCCGCGAGCGTCCGCAGAACCGGCGTAAACCAGCCGCCGAACCGCAGTTTGCGCTTCAACCCAAGCGCCCGGAGCATCGGAGGATGGAGATGATAGACGATCCGTTGCGGCTGTTCGAAGCGCGACCGCGCGCGCTGCGCAAACGCCGTTTGCGTGTGCAGCCGCGCGACCTCGTACTCGTCCTTGTACGCCATCAGTTTGTGGAGGCCGTCGACGACCGCGGCGGTGACCGCGTGCTCCGAGCCCGGCGCGGCCGCCCGCTCGCGGTCGGCGGTCCGGCGAACGAAATCGACGTACCGCTCGGCGTAGTTCGAGCCGCCGTAGGCGACCAAATCGGCCGCGCGAACGCGGAGTTTCGCCAACACGGCCGGTGGCAGCGGCCCGATTGCCGCGATCCACGCGTCGACCCGCTGCCCGACGCCCGCCGCGGTATCGCGCGCGGTGTCGACCTGTCGCTCCGCCAGCGACCCGTACGGTCCGGCGGTTAGTTCGCGCACGGCCGCCGGGTCGTGCTGGCTCAAGCGCCCGAACCAGAACGCGCGCAGATTCGTCTCGATTTCGACGCCGTTCAATCGAATCGCGGCCTCGATGCTTGGGCCGGAGATCGGCAGCAGACCGGCTTGGAACGCGGCGCCAAGCGCGACCATGTTGGTCATCATGTGGTCGCCGAAGGCCGCTTCGGCGATCGTGCGAGCCGGCACTAGCACCGAGCGGCTTCGATCCGTTTGGGCCGCAACGGCATCGATCAGCGGATCGGGTGGAACCAAGACGCGCACGTCGCGAATCATATCGCCGCTCGGGAGAACGTCGGTGACGACGACGGCGGCCGTACGCTGCCGGTCGCAGCGCGCGAGGTTCGTCGAATCGGCGGCCGCCATCAGATCGAGTGCCAAATACAGATCCGCGCGGCCGAGTCCCGTCCGGTTCGACTCGATGATTCCGTCGGCTTCGGCGACGATCACGTTCGAGAGAACTTGGCCCCATTTTTG
>JBOHTW010000061.1:0-4350 GCA_050733835.1 Vulcanimicrobiaceae bacterium
GGGCGTGCTTGCTCTTGTCGGGACGATCGGCGCCGTCGCGAACTGCGCAGTCACGTGGGCGGGTCCGCAGCGCGGGCGCTGGTGGCCGAAAATCGCCGAAACACTCATCGCCCTTGCGGGCCTGGCGTTTTCCTGGATATTGCTCGCCTTCGGTCTAGTCAACTTCAACATTCACTATTGATGCGTTCGCGAGGTAATCCACTCATGACGCCAAAGAAGCTCGTGCGGCTCATGTGGAGGTACGTCGCGTTGGCGTGCGTCAGCGCGGCGTGGGTCGCCTGTAGCCGCTCCGGGGCACAGGTGGCGGCGCTCGTGCTGGGGCAGTCGCAAGAACCGCCATCGCTCAACCAGCTGTTCCTACAGGGCCTATCTGCGAGCGAAATCGGGCCGTTGGTCTATTCGTACTTGTTGACGGTGGACGACCGCGGAAACTTAACCCCTGACATCGCTACGAACGTTCCGTCGCTCGCCAACGGAGGTATCTCGCGCGACGGATTGACCGTAACCTACAAGCTCCGCCGGGACGTGAAGTGGCAGGATGGAGCACCGCTGACCGCCGACGACGTCGTTTTCACGTATTCGGCGATCATGAATCCCAACAATAACGTCCCATCTCGCGCAGGATACGATCGGATTGCGAGCGTCAGCGCGCTGGATCGTTACACCATTCGGTTGCGCCTGCGGCAGCCTTACTCACCGATTCTCAGCTATTTCATGGCTCCCGGCCAGAACTTCACCATTCTTCCGAGTCACCTGCTGAAACGCTATCACGATCTCAATACCGTACCGTTCAACGCTGCGCCGATCGGTTCGGGTCCATATCGCGTTGCTGAATGGGTTCGCGGCGACCATCTACGCTTCGTCCGCAATTTGAACTATTTCCGCGGCCCACCGAAGATAGCCGGGATTACCATCAAGTTCATACCCGAGTCCGCCACGATTCTCAGTCAACTCCGCACCGGAGAAGTAAACGCCTACTTTGTCGCCGACCAATCGTATCTGCGGGAATACCCGACGATTCGAAGCAGCCGCGTGATCCGAGCGCTCCTCAGCGGCACCGTAATGCTCCTCTTCAATCTGCAAGCCGCTGACATCCGGGACCTTCGTGTGCGGCGCGCAATCGCCGAAGCCGTCGATTTCCCCCGCATCGTCCGAAAGGTAACGCAAGGTGCGCAGACGACGATAGCGGGTGATCGCGGTTTGTTCAGTTGGGCGTACGACCCTCGGTTTTCCCCGCCGGCGTACGACACTGCAGCGGCAAATCGCGACTTCGACGCCGCTGGATGGCGCCGTTCAAGCGGTGGAACCCGTACAAAGGAGGGGCGCGAGCTTTCATTGCAGGTCGACATCCCGAGCGGCGCACCGGTCGCGACCGCGCTCGGCGTTGATTTTCAGCAAGAACTGCGCGCCGTTGGCGTTCACTCGAGCATCCGGACGTTCACCCCGAACCAGTTCATGGCGCCCGCGAAGAGTGGAGGACCGTTGTTCGGGGGAACATTTCAGTTGGCGTATATCTCGATTTTAGCGAGCGGCGATCCCGACACACATTGGTTCTTGGGCTGCAACCAAATTCCGCCGAGCGGCTTCAATTTCAGCCGCTTCTGCGATGCCGCTTCCGATCGCGCGCAAACGGCCGGAATCGCATCCTATGACCGGGCCGTGCGGCGTAAGTATTCGGCGCTGGTTCAGCAACGCGTCGCCCAAGAAGTCCCGTTCGTGCCGATGTGGCAAATCAATGCGATCTACGTCTGCCCATCGTCAATGCGGGGCCTCCGCCCGTCCGCTTACTCGGCGTTCTGGAATGCGGGCCAGTGGACGCTGAGCAATTGACCGTCGATGGCCGACCAGGCTTTGCGCTCGCGCCGGGAGCGAATGACCGTTCGTCGATCTCGAACGAAGTTGCCACGAACGCCATAGTTCGACGATGCCATGCAGGTGGCATAGCAGAGCGTTAGTATAGGTCGCTATGCAGGTTCTCGACGGGCGCTTCATCTACTCGGCTACCGATCTCAATAACTACCTCGAATGCGAACACCTCGTCGCGCTCGAGCGCCAAGTTGCGCTAGCGGAACTGACCCGGCTCGACCGTAACCCAACGGTCGAGTTGATTGCCGAAAAGGGACTCGCGCACGAGCGAGACTATCTCGAACGCCTGCGCTCCGAGCACGAGGAGGTCGTGGAGATCGCGCAAGCTGAGAACTCGATCGACGCGATCGAACGGGCGGAAGCCGCGACAGCCGCCGCGATGGAGCGCGGCGCGCCCGTCATTTACCAAGGCACGTTTTTCGACGGCACGTTCTTAGGAAAGTCGGACTTCTTACTGCGCACCAACCGGCCGAACAAACGCTGGAATTGGAGCTACGAAGTCGCCGACACGAAGCTAGCGCTCCACGATAAGCCCTATTTCATCATCCAGCTCTGCCACTACAGCGAGCAGCTCGCCCGGGTCCAAGGGAGCGTCCCCGAGCACATGTACGTCGTCCTCGGCAACGGCGAGCGCCGGCGGTTTCGCGTCGACGATTTTTCCGCATACTACCGCCGCCTCAAAGCTGCATTTCTTCGCACCGGTGCCGGTGGTGACGCGTATCCGTTCAAGTGCGCGCATTGCGGAATCTGCGACTGGTCGCCGGCCTGCGAGCGGCGGCGCGCGGACGACGACCATCTTAGCCTGGTCGCCGGAATGCGCCGCGATTACCTCAAGCCGCTCGAAACCGCCGGGCTGGCTACGGTCGCGAGCCTCGCGGCCGAGGCCGGGCAGCGTCCGACGGGCATGCAAGCCGCAACGTTCGAGCGGCTGCACCGTCAGGCGGCGCTGCAAGTGCGCGGTCGCGAGACCGGCGCGTATCACTATGAATTGTTGGACCATCACCCCGTGCAAGGCTTCGGCTTGATGCCGATGCCGGCAACCGGCGACGTCTTCTTCGACATGGAGGGCGATCAGTTCTACGAGATCGGCGTCGGTCTCGAGTATCTGTTCGGGTGCTACGCGCCCGACGACCAACCGCCGTTTGTCGCGTTTTGGGGAACCGATCGCGCCGGCGAGAAGCGCGCATTCGAGCAGTGCGTCGACTTCTTAACCCGGCGGCGCCGGCAATATCCAACCATGCACGTGTATCACTACGCGCCCTATGAAAAGACCGCGCTTCGCAAACTCGCGCAGCGCCACCACACCCGCGAAGATGAAGTCGACGAGCTGCTCAAGAGCGAGGTGCTGGTCGATCTCTACGCGGTTGTTCGTCAGTCGCTGATGATTTCGCAGTCGAGCTATTCGATCAAGAAGCTCGAACCATTCTACCGCATGAAACGCACGGCCGACGTACGCCGCGGCGACGACTCGATCGTCATGTTCGAGACCTGGCTCAAAGACCCCAGCCGGAACGAGATTTTGGCCGATATCGAGCGCTACAACGAAGAGGACTGCGTATCGACGGCGATGCTTCGTGACTGGTTACTCGAGCGGCGCACGGAATCGACGGCGCAGCGGAACATCACGCTCGAGTTCCGCCCGGTGAAGCGACCGGATGAGCCCTGCCATTCCGAACCAACCGACGGCTGCAAGTCGTGTGCCCGGCGCGAGCGTGACCAGCGCGAGCAAGCTAAGATATCCGCCGACCAACGCGAGCTATTCGCACGGGCGCACGAACCCGGCGCGGTGCTTCTCGGACATCTGCTGTCGTATCATCGCCGCGAAGAAAAACCGGCGTGGTGGAGCCTGTTCGACCGCTGCGAAAACACCGACCAATTGCTCGAATTCGACAACGAGGCGATCGCTGGGCTCAAACTGCTACCCGAGGTCGCCGCCTTCAAACTCAACCCGGGTGACCGCAACTTCGTGTACACCTACGAGTTTCCCGAGCAGCAATACCATCTGGGCGACAACCCGTACGATCCGCACTCCCGCGAATCCGCCGGTCAGATCGTCGCCATCGACGACGACAACAACCGCATTGCAATCAAGCGCGCCGGTACGTTGGAGGACGCGGCGAAATTGACCGCGCTGATCCCCGGTGGTCCAATCACCGGCGATCCCCAGAAGAAGTCGCTCGCGCGGGTCGCGGCGGCATTTCTCGACGGCTCGCTCGCGGCGACGCACCCGGCGACCATCGACATCCTGCGGCGCGGCTTCCCGCGGCTAATCGATCGCCGGCCGGCCGCGCGCATCCAACCCGAGACGGTGACGATCGACTCCGTCTTCGCTGTCGTCAACGCGCTCGATCGCAGCTATCTGTTCGTTCAAGGCCCACCCGGAACGGGCAAGACCTACACCGGCGCACGCGTCATCGCGAAGCTCATCGCCGCGGGTAAGACGGTCGGCGTCATGGCCAACAGCCACAAGGCGATTCACAACCT
>JBOHTW010000062.1:0-4510 GCA_050733835.1 Vulcanimicrobiaceae bacterium
GGACAAAGGCGCCAACGCAGACGCCGCCACGATGCCGAACGCTATCGTAGGTTAGCCCTGGATATCGCTCGCGAATGCTCGAGCCAAAAGACCGCGCCGCAGTGTAGTCAGTGGGATGGTAGATCGCTGTGTCGACGGCTGGCGCGTACTTCGAACGAATGTCAACGCGGTCGGCGGCCACGATGCGCAGCGTCAGATGCTGTTTCCGCGTCTCCTGCGCAGGCGCGCGTCCATCGAGATAGACACGCGTGAGCCGTGAGAGCACTTCGCGGAGAGCGGTCTCGCGCGTCTCGCCCGCGTAAAGTACGCCGAACGAGCCGTCCGAAAAGCGACTCGCCGAACGGTATGCGAATGGCGCGAGCACGTACTCACGGAGATCGCCGACATAGTCGGCGTCGGGCGCGACTATCCGGCGGTCGCCGGAGCGGTGCGACTCGATAACGCTCGTCGACGCAAGCAGCGCCTCGAGGTCGACGCGATCGGTCGGATCGACGAGCGTCTCGGTGAGCGGGGAGCGTAGAGGAAAGGCGATGCGGTGAACGCGCTTGTCGTACGCGATCGTTGCCGACGCGGTCACGCTGCGATCGAACGCTCGATATACAGCCGCACCTCATAGAGGTCCGCGAACTGACCGCTCAACATCCGGCTAAGCGGCGTCTGCCCGCCAAACGCTCGATTTTCGGTACGGATCCATGCGTCCGCATACGCGGCGTCGCCAAACAGGCGATGAAGTCCGTCGTAGATGGCGACGAGATGCGAGAGGCGTTCTTGTACGTCGGCCTCCAGGCGAACGTCCCGCTCGCGGTCATGGTCGGCGGCTTTGATCCAGTTCCGGATCGTGTTTGGGGAATTGCGACCCAGGAGGACGTGCAAGTCGCCCCGGTCGAGGCCCCAGCGCTCGGCCAGACGGAGGAAGGCCTGGACCCCGATCCGCCGTGGGACGGGGGCATGGCCAACGCCTCTCATGGATTCTCCATATTTGCGTTTATCATACCATAAATACGCAATATTGCCAGTCAGCGGTAAAGCAGACGCCCGAGGCAAAGCCAAGCGATGCCGCTACGCGTCGAACAGGACGGTTTGGTTCGGGCGGCCGAGCCGGCCGGCGATCGTTTCGAGGTCGCCGAGGCCGATGTTGATGCGCCGCGCCTTAGTGCCCTCGTGCGGGCCGACGATGCCGAACTCTTCGAGTTGCTTCATGACCCGGACCGCTCGTGGATGGCCGATCGCGAACTGCGACTGCAACTGAGCGGTCGACGCATGATTCGCCTCGATGATGAACTTCGCCGCATCGTAGCAGAGCGGATCGACGCTGCGCGCGCTGGCCCGCTCGTCATCGTCGCCGATCGGTGCGACGTCGACGTCGAGCAGATTCGCCGGCCGCGCCTGCGCCGACCAAAACGTGACCAACCGGCCGACCTCGGCGTTGGTGATCAGGGCGCCTTGCGCGCGGATCGGCTTGGGCGCGTCGATCGGCAGGTAGAGCATGTCGCCGCGCCCGAGCAAACGTTCGGCGCCGACCATGTCGAGGATGGTCCGCGAGTCGACCTGCGAGCTGACCGCGAACGCGATCCGCGACGGGATGTTCGCCTTGATGAGCCCGGTGATGACGTCGACCGACGGTCGCTGGGTCGCGACGACCAGATGGATGCCGGTCGCGCGCGCCAGCTGGGCGAGCCGCATGATCGTCGTCTCGACCTTCGCCGGTGCGATCATCATCAGATCGGCTAACTCGTCGATGACGATGACGACGTAGGGCAGCTGCTCGTCGGGGAACTTCGCGTTGTACTCTTCGATCTTTCGAACGCCCGCATGCGCGAACCGCTCGTAGCGCATATCCATCTCCTTGGTCATCTCGTTCAGCGCCCCGGCGGCGAGCCGCGGGTCGGTGATGACGTCCTTGATCAGATGCGGAATGCCGTTGTACACGGTTAATTCGACGCGCTTGGGATCGATGAACAGCATCTGGACTTGATCGGGCGTCGCGCAGACGAGCAGCGAGGCGATGATGCCGTTGAGGCAGACGCTCTTGCCGCTGCCGGTCGCGCCGGCGACCAGCAGATGCGGCATCTTACCGAGATCGCCAAAGACGGGGCGGCCGGTGATGTCCTTGCCAAGCGCCATATTCAGCGGCGGCACAACCCCCCGCTGCGGCAGCGATTGCAGGATCTCGGCGATCGCGACGGTCGAGACGGTGGCGTTTGGAATCTCGATGCCGACGGCGGACTTGCCGGGAATCGGCGCCTCGATGCGGACCGACGTCGCCGCCAGCGCCAGCGCGAGATCGTCGGCTAGCGATGAGATGCGCGAGATCTTGACGCCACGCTCGGGTTTGAGTTCGTAGCGCGTGATCGATGGGCCACGCTCGATGTGGACGACCTTCGCGCCGACGCCGAACGAGCCGAGCGTGTCTTCGAGGACGTGCGCGCGGGTCGACTCGTCGACGATCTGCGCCTGCGGCGGGTCGAACAGCGCGAGATCCGGCAACCGGTAGGCTCGGCGCGCCGCCGGCCCAGCGGCCGCGGGCGTTACCGCGGCGTCGCCGTCGTCGGCTTCTTTGTCTTCCTCGGCTTCCTCGTCGGTTTCTTCTTCGTCATCTTCGTCTTCGTACTCGTCATCGACGTCGGCTTCGTCGTCGTACCCGTCCTCGAGTTCTTCATCATCTTCGTATTCGTCGTCGGCCTCGGCCGTCGCGGGGGCAGCGGGCTCGATGAGAGCAACCGCGCGGGCCGGCTCCGCGCGCCCGACCGGTATCGGTGCCGGCTTGACCGGAACCGGTAGATTGAACGCTTCGCGCAGAGTACCCGGCCGCGCGGCCGCCACTCGCGCGTTCGCGGGCGACGCGCGCCGCGTCCGCGCCCGCAACTCGACAGCCCGTGCGATCGTCCAGCCGATGACTTTCTTGACCGAGACGTTGGTGATCGCGACCGTGATCAACAGCGCAGCGAAGATCAGCAGCACGGTCGCACCGACGACGCCGAGCAATCCGGCAAGCGCCCCCGCGAAACCCCGTCCGACGATGCCGCCGCCGCCGCCGAGCAGCGCGTCGACGATCAAGAAATAGCCGAGTGCCGCACCACCGAAGCTGGCGATCAGCCGCGGGACATTGATCTCTAAGAACACGATCCCGGCGATCAGAAAAATCAGGATCGGAAACAGCCCGGCCGCCCCACCGAACAGCAGATGCAGTCCATGCGCGGCCTGCGCGCCGAGTGCGCCCGAGCGGGTCGGGGCGACGATTGCGAACGCCGTCAACATCGCCAGACCAAACGCTGCAATCCCGGCGATCTCGAGGTTGAGCCGCATCGTCGCACTCGCCTTGCGGCGTACGCGAGCCATTGGCCAAGAAGTTACCTGTCGCGTGAGACGATGCCTTTCGGGCGGGACGAAGCAACCGACCGCGTCGAACTCGGCGAGGCTTACGAAAGGAACCCGCGTGCCCAATCCCACGATCGTCGTGCTCGAAGGCGACGAGACCGGCCAAGAACTGCTCGTAGAGTCGCTCCGCGTGCTCGCCCCCGACGTGATCGGGATTCCACTGGAGTTCGAGCGCTACGATCTGTCGCTCGGGAACCGCCGGGTCACCGGCAACGCCGTCGTTCGCGCGGCGGCGGCGGCGATGAAACGCACCGGCTACGGTTTAAAGGCGGCGACCATCACCCCGGAGACGACCGGCGACGTCGGTTCGCCCAACGCCATCTTGCGCAACGCAATCGACGGCAAAGTCATCGTGCGTACCGGCCGCCGGCTGCCCGGGGTCCGGCCGATCGGCGGCATCCACGCACCGATCTCGATCGTTCGGATGGCGGTCGGCGACGCCTACGGCGCCCGCGAATGGCGCGAAGGCGCCGGCGCTGGCGAGGTCGCGTTTCGCACCGAGCGGATCGAGCGCAGCGTCTGCCGGTTGGTCGCCGAGTACGCGTTCGTGCACGCGCAGCGGATGCACGCCAAAGTCTTCGGCGGACCGAAATACACCGTCAGCCCGGTCTACGAGGGCATGCTCAAAGAGGAGATGGACGCGGCCGCCAAGCGCCATCCCGACGTCGCCTACGAACCGCAACTGATCGACGCGACCTACGCGCTATTGATATCGAGCCCAGGCGACGCGCTCGTGATCCCGTCGCTCAACCGCGACGGCGATTGCCTGTCGGACTTGGTGATGCAGTTGTTCGGGTCGATCGCCGGCGCCGAGTCGATCCTACTCGCATTCGACGATTCGCTCAAACCGTCGGTCGTCATGGCCGAGGCGCCGCACGGAACGGCCCCGCGGCTGTTCGGCAAGAACGTCGCCAACCCGATGGCGATGATTCTAGCGGTCGCCGCGCTGCTCGCGCACGTCGCCGACCCGCGGGCGGCCGCCGCGTCGCGGGCGGTCTACGAAGCGACGCTGGAAACGGTCCGCGCCGGCCTGGCCACCAGCGACCTCGGCGGCCACGCCTCAACCAGCGAGTTCACCGACGCCGCGATCGACCGCATCAAATCCAAACTCGAGATTTGGGCCTCGTTGTAG
>JBOHTW010000063.1:0-8818 GCA_050733835.1 Vulcanimicrobiaceae bacterium
CGGCCACGATCGACGGAATCGCCGGCGTCGTCTTCGCCGTCTGGGCGCCGAGCGCGCGCCGCGTCAGCGTCGTCGGCGAGTTCAACGGGTGGGACGGCCGGCGCCATCCGATGCGGTTGCGCCGCGAATGCGGCATCTGGGAGATCTTCCTGCCGGGCCTCGGGGCCGGCACGCTGTACAAGTTCGAACTCGAAGGACCCGATGGTAAACTGTTGCCGCTGAAGGCCGATCCGTTTGCGCGGGCTGCCGAGCTTCGCCCGGCGACGGCATCGGTCGTCGTCGCGCCCAGCGCGCACCGCTGGGGCGATGCCGAGTGGCTCGCCACCCGCGGTCCGCGGCAGCGGCGCGACGCGCCGATCGCGATCTACGAAGTCCACGCGGGTTCGTGGCGGCGCGGCGACGGCGGGCGGTTCCCAACGTACGCGGAGTTAGCCGACTGGCTGATTCCCTACGTTTGCGAACTCGGCTTTACCCACATCGAGTTCATGCCGCTGATGGAGCATCCGTTCGACGGTTCGTGGGGGTATCAGACGATCGGAATGTTCGCGCCGACCAGCCGGTTCGGTTCGCCCGACGATCTTCGCGGCTTTATCGATCGCGCGCACGGCGCCGGGATCGGCGTGATTCTCGATTGGGTCCCGGCCCATTTCCCGGACGATCCGCACGGCCTCGCCTGGTTCGACGGCACGCACCTCTACGAACATGCCGATCCGCGCCAGGGCTTTCATCCCGACTGGGACACGCTCATCTACAATCTCGGCCGGCGTGAGGTCGCGAACTTTTTGATCGCGAGCGCGCTGTATTGGTTCGACGAATTTCACGTCGACGGCTTGCGCGTCGATGCGGTCGCGTCGATGCTCTATCTCGACTACAGCCGCAAACCCGGGGAGTGGATTCCAAACATCTTCGGCGGCAACGAGAACATCGAAGCGATCGCCTTTCTGCGCAAGCTCAACGAGACGGTCTACGGCGAGCACCCCGGCGTCACGATGATCGCCGAAGAGTCGACCGCTTGGCCGATGGTCTCGGCGCCAACCAACGTCGGCGGCCTTGGCTTCGGCTACAAGTGGAACATGGGCTGGATGCACGACACGCTCCAATATCTTGCGAACGATCCGATCCACCGCCGTTACCATCACGATCGCTTGACGTTCAGCCTCGTCTACGCGTTCAGCGAGAACTACGTTCTGCCGCTCTCGCACGACGAGGTCGTCCACGGCAAGGGCGCTCTGTTCGCGAAGATGCCCGGCGACCGCTGGCAGCAGTTCGCCAATCTCCGTCTGCTGTTTGGCCTGATGTATGCCCATCCCGGTAAAAAGCTGCTGTTCATGGGCGACGAGTTCGGGGCAACCGCCGAGTGGAACCACGACGCGCAGCTTGCCTGGGAACAACTCGCCGATCCGTTCCACGCGGGCCTCCGGACGCTCGTCGGCGACTTGAACGCACTATACCGTCGCCAACCCGCGCTGCACGAGCGCGATGCCGAGGGTGCGGGCTTTACGTGGATCGACTACCACGACGCCGACGCGAGCGTCATCGCATTCGTCCGCACCGGTCGCGACCCGGCGCGACCGGTCATCGTCGCCGCTAACGCGACCCCCGTCGTCCGCAAGCGCTACCGCATCGGCGTCCCCCAAGCGGGCCGCTATCGTGAACTGCTGAACACCGACTCCGCATTTTACGGCGGAAGCGACGTCGGCAACGGCGGCGGCATTGCCACCGAAGCGGTTCGCGCCCACGGTCACCGGCAGTCGCTGGTGCTCACGCTTCCCCCGCTGGCCTGCATCATCTTCGAGCCAATCGACCTACCTGCCGGATTGGAGGCGGCACATTAAATGAAGAGCATCTCGCGCGCACCGGTCTTGCCGGGCCGGCCGTATCCGCTCGGCGCGACTTGGAATGGTGCAGGGGTGAACTTCGCCCTGTTCTCCGAGAATGCCGAGAAGGTCGAACTGTGCCTGTTCGACCCGCGCGGCCGGCGCGAGATCGGCCGCATCGCACTGCCGGAGTATACCGACCGCGTCTGGCATGGGTACCTACCCGACGCCCGGCCGGGCTTGCTGTACGGGTATCGCGTCTACGGCCCGTACGATCCGCACAACGGGCATCGGTTCAACCATCACAAGCTGCTGCTCGATCCGTATGCGGCGATGCTGTCGGGCCAGTTGCAGTGGAGCGACGCGCATTTCGGTTACCGGGTCGGCTCGACGCGCGCGGATCTCTCGTTCGACCGGCGCGACAACGCCGCCGGAATGCCGAAGTGCGTCGTCGTCGACACCGCATTTACCTGGCACAACGACGCGCAACTGCATACGCGTTGGCACGAACTGATCCTCTACGAACTGCACGTGCGCGGCTATACGATGCGCCACCCGGCGATTCCGCAACAGCACCGCGGGACGTTTGCCGGTCTCTCGTCGCCGGCGGTGATCGAACATTTGACGCGGCTTGGAGTAACCGCGATCGAACTGTTGCCCGTCCACGCGTTCATCGACGACCGCTATCTCGTCGAGCGGCGGCTACGCAATTATTGGGGTTACAGTTCGATCGGTTTTTTTGCGCCCGACCCGCGCTATCTCGCGCAGCCGTGGCTTGGCGAGTTCAAGACGATGGTCAAGCGCATGCACGAGGCGGGCATCGAAGTCTTGCTCGACGTCGTCTACAATCACACGGCCGAAGGCAATCACCTCGGCCCAACGCTCTCGTTTCGAGGGATCGACAACAAATCGTACTATCGCCTCGTGCCTGGCGATGAACGCCACTACATGGACTTTACCGGCTGCGGCAATACCCTCAATCTCGATCACCCGCGCGTCCTCCAGATGGTGACCGATTCGCTGCGGTACTGGACCCAGGAGATGCACGTCGACGGTTTCCGATTCGACCTCGGGGCGGCGCTTGCACGCAACGAACACCTCTTTACCCAGTCGAGCAACTTCCTGACGGCGATCGAGCAAGATCCGGTGCTGGCGCGCGTCAAACTGATTGCCGAACCGTGGGATCTCGGCGAAGGCGGTTACCAAGTCGGAAACTTCCCGGCGGGGTGGTCGGAGTGGAACGACAAGTACCGCGACACGGTGCGGCGCTTTTGGCAAGGCCAAGACGGTTTGGTTCCCGAGCTTGCAACCCGTGTCACCGGCTCGAGCGACCTGTTCGATCAGCGCGGTCGCCGGCCGCGCGCCAGCCTCAATTTCGTTACCGCTCACGACGGCTTCACCCTGACCGATCTCGTCTCGTACGACCGCAAACACAATGAAGCCAACCTCGAAGAGAATCGTGACGGCGTCGACGACAATGCGAGTTGGAACTGCGGCGCCGAAGGTCCAACCGACGATCCGGACGTCCGAGCGCTACGCGCGCGCCAGCGCCGCAATTTAATGGCGACCTTGCTGCTCTCTCAAGGCATCCCGATGCTCCTCGGCGGCGATGAGTTCGCTCGGACCCAGGACGGCAACAACAACGCCTACTGCCAGGATAACGAGTTGAGTTGGCTGCGCTGGGACGAACTCGAAGACGGTGCACCTGGGTTCAACGAAGACGCACCGGCGTTCACCGAATTCGTCCGCGGCCTGATCGCTTTGCGGCGGGCGCATCCGGTCTTTCGGCGGCCGCGCTTTTTCCTCGGCGCCCGGTCGGCCGATTCGCTGCTCAAAGACATTAGTTGGATCGGTCCCGACGGCCGCGAGATGACCGAAGGCGATTGGCACGACGGTGGCCGGCGCTGCATCGGCGCGCTGTTGAGCGGTGACGCCGGCGATCGCTATCTGAGCTTGCTCGGCTACCGTGAAGTCGACGATAGCTTCTTGCTGCTCTTCAATGCCCACGATCACGGCATCGGCTTTCGGCTACCGGGATCCGGCGGTTCCCGCTGGGAGATGCTCGTTGACACCTTCGAACCGCCGGCGCTCGCCGTTGGTGCAACCCTCGAAGCGGGTTCGATCTTTCTTCTGCAGCCACGGTCGCTCGCGCTGTTCATCCGGCGCAACGGCGAATGAGCGCGCTCCTCGATCGACTGGCGGAACTTGCCGGCATCGAATCGAGCTACGTCGATTATTGGGGCACCGAGCAACTCGTCGACGACGAGACCAAACGCGCGTTGCTCGCCGCCATGGGGCTGGCGAGCGACGACGACGAGGCGTGCGCGCGGTCGGTCCGGCAGCTCGTCGACGCGCCATGGCGGCGCGTCGTCGAGCCGGTTGTCATCGTGCGCGCCGACACCCAAGTTACGCTGAATTGCGTGCTTCCCGAGTCCAGCAGCGACGAACGTTTGAGCTGGCGGATCACCCTCGAGAACGGCGACGATATCCGTGGCACCAGCCGGATCGCGGAGTTGGAACGACGCGAAACCCGAACGCTCGACGCACGCACCGTGCATCGCTACCGCTTTGCGATGCCGGTCGTGCTGCCGCTCGGCTACCACGCGGGCGAGATTCGCGCAACCGGGACCGAGGCACCGATCGCGCTGATCGCGGTCCCGCCGACGTGCTTCTTGCCGCCCGGTCTCGATCCGCACGGCACCTGGGGCATTGCGGCGCAACTGTATTCGCTGCGTTCGCAGCGGGGCTGGGGTATCGGCGACTTCGGCGATCTGCGCGAGCTGGTCGACATCGCCGCTAGCGCAGGCGCCGGCGCAATCGGTCTCAATCCGCTGCATCAATTGCACGCAACCAATCCGCATGCGGCGAGCCCCTATGGCCCGTCGAGCCGGACCTCACTCAATCCGCTCTACATCGAACTCGAAAACGTTCCCGATCTCGCCGAGTCGGAGCCGGCGCGCCGCAAGTTGGCACGGGCCGCACGCAGCACCGCGATCGCAAAATTGCGCACCGCAGAACTGGTCGACTACGAACGCGTCGCGGCGTTCAAATTTTCGATCCTCGAACTGCTGTACGCGTCGTTCGTCGCGCGGCATCTGCAGCCGGGCGTCGAGGATCCACGGGCGCGGGCGTTTCTCGATTTTAGGACGGCCGGCGGTCAGATGCTGGAGCGCACCGCGCTGTACGACGCGCTCGCCGAACACTTCAAGACGGCGGATCCGGCGGCATTCGGCTGGCTCCAATGGCCCCCGGAGTACCGCGCGCCAGAATCTTCCGCCGTCGCCGCGTTCGCTCGGACGCACGCCGGTCGCATCGATTTTCACATCTACTTGCAGTGGGTCGCCGAGTTGCAACTAGCAGCCTGCGCCGAACGCTGCGCGTCGATGCCGGTCGGACTCTACCGCGATCTCGCGGTCGGCGTCGACCGCAACGGCGCCGACGTTTGGATGGAGCGCAACGTCACGCTCGCCGGCGCGAGCGTCGGCGCGCCGCCCGACCTGCTCAACACCATCGGTCAGAATTGGGGCCTCCCGCCGCTGAGTCCGTATGGGCTGCGCGAACTCGGCTATGCACCGTTCATTGCGCTGGTTCGTTCCAACATGCGCCATGCCGGCGCGCTGCGGATCGATCACGTCATGGCGCTGGCGCGCGAGTTTTGGATCCCCGTCGACCGGCCGCCGGCCGCCGGTGCGTACGTGCGCTACCCGTTTGAAGATCTTCTCGGAATCGTCGCGCTCGAAAGCCGCCGCAATCGCTGCATCGTCGTCGGTGAGGATCTCGGCACCGTGCCGGGGGGCTTTCGCGAGCGGCTTGCAGCCGCGCACGTCCTCTCCTGCCGGTTGCTCTATTTCGAGCGGCGCGACGACGCATCGTTCAAATCACCGCACGAATATCCACGGTTGGCGCTCGCGGCCACCGGGACGCACGACCTACCGCCGCTTGCTGGCTGGTGGCTCGAGCGCGACGTCGCGCTGCGCGAGTCGTTGGGCCTGGTTTGCGACACCGACGAATTGCAGCGGCTGCGTGCGGAGCGCGCGCACGCGCGCGGAGCGCTGATCGACGCGCTCGAAGCCGCCGGCACGCTCCACGACGAAGCGGCCGGGCGGCTCCGCTCCGGCCTCGCCGCCGGCGGCATCGCCGACCTGACCCAAGCGGTCTACGGGCTGCTGGCGGCGTCGCCGGCGCTGCTGGTCCTCGTTCAGATCGAAGACATTCTGGGTATAGAACAGGTGACGAACGTTCCGGGCACGGTCGACGAGCACCCGAATTGGCGGCGCAAGCTCCCCGTCGACCTGGCCGCCGTCGCGAACAACCCGCAGTTGCTCCGGCTCGCTCAGATGTTTCGGGAGGTCTACCACCGATGAAAGCTGTCGTCATGGCCGGCGGCGAGGGCTCGCGGCTGCGTCCGCTGACCTCGCGCCGCCCGAAACCCCTTGCGCCGGTCGCCAACAAGCCGGTCATGCATCACATCGTCGATCTGCTGCGGCGGCACGGCATCACCGAGATCGTCGCAACCCTGCACTACCTCGCCGACGAGATCGAGAGTTACTTCGGCGACGGCAGCGAGTTCGGCGTACAGATGAGCTACGTCGTGGAGGACACGCCGCTCGGCACCGCCGGCGCCGTCAAACTCGCGCAGCATCTGCTGCGCGAGCAGACGATTTTGATCGTCTCGGGCGATGCGCTCACCGATCTCGATCTGACCGCCGCCATCGAGGATCATCGCGCTAACGCCAGCGATGCGACGATCGTATTGCAGCGGGTGACCAATCCGTTGGAGTTCGGCGTCGTGGTCACCGATGCCGACGGCGCGATCACGCGATTTCTCGAAAAGCCGTCATGGGGCGAGGTCTTTTCGGATACGATCAACACCGGCATCTACGTTCTCGAACCGAGCGTGCTCGATTACATGGAATCCGGCAAGATCTACGATTTCTCGAAGGACCTGTTTCCGCGCATGCTGCGGGACGGGCGCAAGCTTCGCGGATTCATCACGAGCGACTATTGGACCGATATCGGTACGCTCGAACAGTATCAACGGGCCAACTACGATGCGCTTTTGGGCCGCGTTGTGGTCGAGTTGCCGGGCCACGAGGTCGCACCGGGCATTCGCCACGGCGACGGCGTGCGCGTCGATCCCAGCGCGACGTTGGTCGCGCCGGTCGTTCTCGGGAAAAACGTCCGCATCGGGGCGGGCGTGCATATCGAGGGCCCGACCGTCCTTGGTTCGGCGACGATCGTCGAACGCGGAGCCAAACTAACGCGAACCGTCGGTTGGGAAGACGTCTTCATCGGCGCGGAGGCGACGCTCGGCGACTGCACGATTGCCGAACGCAATACGATCAAAGAGCGCGTGACGATCGGCGAGGGAGCCACGATCGGCCGCGGCTGCACGATCGGGCGCGGCGCAATCGTTCGACCAAATATGAAATTGTGGCCCGACAAATGGGTCTCGTCGGGCGCAACCGTTTCGATGTCGCTGATCTACGGCATGAAATGGCCGGGCTCGCTGTTCGGTGGTGCGGGCGTGACGGGGTTGGCAAACTTCGAGATCACGCCCGAATTCACGATGAAGCTCGGCCAAGCGTTCGGTTCGCATCTGCGCGCCGGCCAGACGGTAACGACCAGCCGCGACACGCATCCGCTGTCGCGGATCATGAACCGCTGCATCATCTCGGGGCTGCTTAGCGTCGGCATCAACGTCCAAGACCTGCGCGCCTACCCGTTGCCGCCCGCGCGCTACGCGACGCGCACCGGCGGTGACGGCGGCGTGCACGTGCGCATCTCGCCCGACGATCCGAGCGGCCTCGTCATCGAGTTCTTCGACGCGGGCGGCATCAACGTCGACAAAAGCGTCGAACGAAAAATCGAGAACCTGTTCTTCCGCGAAGATTTCCGGCGGACCCCGATGGACGACGTCGGCCGGCTCGATTTTCCGTCACGTTCGCTCGAACGCTATACGGCGGGTTTTCTCGAGGCACTCAAGCCGACCGCGATGCGCACCAGCCGGTTCCGGGTTGCGATCGACTATGCGTACGGCAATACCGCGACCGTGCTCCCGCGCATCCTCGGGGGCCTGGGCATCGAGATGATTGCGCTCAACGCCTATTTCGACGCGACGATGGCGCGCGCGTCGCACTCCGATCGGCATCGGAATCTCACGCAACTCGGCGACATCGTGCAGACCCTCGAGATGGATCTCGGAATGTTGATCGACTCCGACGGCGAGAGCTTGACCCTGGTCGACGAGCGCGGCCGGATCATCGACCGCACGCGCCTGCTGGCGCTGGTCACCTTGTTGGTCGCGCGGGCGGTCCCAGGCGCCCGAATCGCGATGCCGGTCACCGCTCCGGGAGCAATCGAGACGATCGCCGGCGACAACGGCGCGACCGTCGTGCGGGCGCGCAACGACCGGCGCGGCCTGATGGCGCAGGCCGCCGCGGCCGGGCCGTCACTCAGCTTCGTCGGCGGCACGAACTCCGAGATGATCTTTCCCGAGTTTCAGCCCGCCTTCGACGCCCTCTACGGCGCCGCCAAGATCATCGAGTATCTGACGACCGAACGGCGGCCGCTGGGCGAACTCTACGACCTGCTGCCGACATGGCACACGACCGAACGATTGGTCAGTTGTCCGTGGGAGCGCAAGGGCGAGGTCATGCGCGTCCTGCACGACGCCGCGCGCGACGAGATCGACGAGACAATCGACGGAATCCGGCTCCGGCGCGACGGCGGCTGGGTCTTGGTCCTGCCCGACGCCTCCGAACCGACGGTCAACGTCTACGCCGAGGGTCCATCCGACGAAGCCGCCGCGCGGTACGCCGACGAGCTGGCGAACCGCATCGGGGAGTTGACGGGCGCCGGCCGCGCGTGATACCGTGGTCGGCAATGATCTCCCACGTGACCACCACGACCATTACGATTACCACTCGCTCCATGTCGGGGCCGGGTGAGGTTGTGTTGCGCGTCTAAAGATCAAGTTGTAAAGAACGCAGCCCCTCATC
>JBOHTW010000064.1:0-15591 GCA_050733835.1 Vulcanimicrobiaceae bacterium
GCGTTGACGACGAGGCGGCGATCGCGATCGTCGATGCGACGTCCCGCGACGGACGGACGACGCCGTATCTGGTCGCGCTCGACCGAGTCGATGAGAATGCGGAGCTCCCCCCGGCGGTTTTACGGACCGTCTTCGCACGTTCGCGAACGGCGGCTCGCGAGAGTTTCGTCTTCGACCCGACCGCCGGCGACCGGTTTTGGATCCGCGTCTTTGAGTTCATTCGGTCGGGTCGACGCATCGAGGAACAGGCGGGTGCATTTTCATTCGTCCCGACGTGGGCGCTGGAGACGATCGCCGTGGGTGAGCCGCCGCTGGTTCGAGGGATGCCGGCCGAACGTGTGACGGGCGCCGTCATCGACAACGCGATCTTCATCAAACTTTATCGCCGGCTCGAAGCCGGGCTCCACCCCGAGATCGAACTGGCGAAGCATCTGCAGGAAGTCGGTTTCGCCCACGTGCCGCCGTTGCTCGGTTCGATCACCTACGAGCCGGCGCACGGCGAGTCGATTGAACTGGGGATCGCCTACCGCTTCATCGAGAGCCGCGGAACCGGTTGGGAGATCACGCTTGCGTTCTTGCGGCGGTTGCTCGACCGGCGACGGAAGGCCGCGCAGCCGAGCGAGCATGGTGACGCCGACGAGTTCGATGCGTTCGTTCGTTACGCGCGGATTCTCGGCCGCCGGACGGCCGAGTTTCACCGCGCCGTCGCCGAACGTCCGGACGACCCCGCGTTCAGCGTTGGTCGGTGCGACAACCGCAACGCCAGCGCAATCGTCGCCGCCACCCGGGAGACTGCCGTCCAAGCGCTGGCCGCGCTCGATTCGACCGACGATGGAACGCGACTGCGCCGGCGCAAGCGCGACCTGATGACGCGCATCGCCCAGCTTGGGAAATCGCTCGCCGGTCTGCCGACGGCGCGGCTCCACGGCAGCTACACGCTCGACGAGGTATTGGCGGTCGCGCACGACTTCGTGATCATTGGGCTCGACGGCGATGCCGCGCGACCCCTGGCCGAACGCCGCATGAAGCGCTCGCAGATCGTCGACGTGGCGACGATGCTCGCGTCGTTCGACGCGGCCGCGTCCGAAGTCGCCGCGCATCTCGGGGCCGATCCGACGGAGCTGACCGAACATTTCACCCCGACGCTCGACCATTGGCGGCGCCGCGCGCGCGAAGCGTTGTTAGCGGGGTATGAAGCGAGTATGGGTACGCCAATTTTGAACGATGCGCTGACGTTCTTTCGGCTCGATTGCGCGCTCGCGGATCTGGTTGCCGGTTCGCCGCGGCGGACATCATCGAAGGAAGCGTCCATCCACACGGTCGCCGCGATTGTGGACGGGGCGTCGGCGCGCGATTCGTGATTCAAGCGCGCTACTCGTTCGGCGCCGAGCTCCAGCCCGGTGCCGGCGTCCGCTTCCGCCTCTACGCCCCGGCCGCAAAAACCGTCACGGTCGTCTTCGCGCATGGTGCTTCGCCGGCTCGGACGGCGCTGCACGCGACCGGTGGCGGCGTGTTTGAAGCCACCGTTGCCGCGGCGCGACCGGGAACCCGCTACGCGTTTGAAATTGACGGCTGCGCTCCGGCAGTCCCCGATCCGGCGTCGCGCTATCAACCCGACGGCGTCCACGCGCCAAGCGAGATCGTCGATCCAAACGGCTTCGCATGGCCGGACGACGGTTGGCGTGGGCGGCCGTGGAACGAGATCGCGATCTACGAATTACATGTCGGCGCGTTCACGCCGGCGGGAACGTACCTGGCCGCGATCGAGAAACTCGACGACCTCGTTGACCTCGGCGTCACCGCGATCGAATTGATGCCGCTCGCGCAGCCGGCCGGCCGCTGGAATTGGGGCTACGACGGAACGCTGCCGTACGCGCCGGCGGCCGCTTACGGCCGCCCTGAAGATCTCAAACGGTTGGTTGCCGCGGCCCACGCGCGCGGCCTCGCCGTCATGCTCGACGTCGTCTACAATCATTTTGGTCCTGAAGGAAACTACCTTGGTCTCTCGGCGCCGTCATTTTTTACCGATCGCGTGCAGACGCCGTGGGGGCCGGCGATCGACTTCGCAGCGCCGGGGAATGCGCCGGTTCGAGCATTCTTCATCGAGAATGCGCTGTATTGGCTGCGGGATTTCCGGTTTGACGGTCTGCGGCTCGACGCGATTCACGAGATCGTCGACCCAAGTGCAAAGCCCGTGCTTGTCGAGCTGGCCGAGACGGTCGCCGCCGAGATCGATCGCCCGGTGTTCCTCACGATCGAGGACGATCGCAATGAAGGGACCCTGTTGGGCGCGGGTTACACCGCGCAGTGGAACGACGATCTGCACCACGCGTTCCACGTCATCTTGACCGGCGAATCCGACGGCTACTACGGCGACTTCGTCGATCGGCCGATCGAGTTGCTTGGCCGGGCGCTCACGTCGGGGTACGCATATCAAGGCGAGAACTCGGCGTTCCGCGACGGCCAGGCGCGCGGCGTCCCGAGTGCGCCGTACCCGCTCGGGAAGTTCATCGGTTTTCTGCAGAACCACGATCAGATCGGCAATCGCGTTCGCGGCGAGCGCATCACGCAACTTGCCTCGCGTGAAGCGGTGCGCGCGGCGGTTGCGATCCTGCTGTTGGCGCCGTCGCCACCGCTGTTGTTCATGGGACAAGAATGGGGTGCGAGCACGCCGTTCCTGTTCTTTTGTGATTTTGAGCCGGGCCTTGCGCGGGCGGTCCGCGTCGGCCGCCGCCGCGAGTTCGCCGCGTTCGCGCGAGCGGCGCCGGTTCGCACGATCCCCGATCCCACCGCGCCCGAAAGCTTCGAGCACAGCAAACTGCGCTGGGACGAACGCGGCGACCCGGCGCACCGCGCGTGGCTCGACGAGCATCGTCAACTGCTCGGGCCCCGCATGCGCGAGATCGTGCCGCGAATCGCCGGCGTGCGCGGCGCCGACGCCGGCTTCGCGTGCATCGGCGAACGGGGGTTGTGCGCGCGCTGGCGGCTTGACGACGGCACCACGCTCGCGCTAGCGGCGAACTTGGGGTCGCGCCCGCTCGAGGGCCTGGCCGCGCGCGCGACCGGCTGGCTGCTATTTGCGACCCACGACGCCGGCGCCGACGGCATCGCCGAGCCGTGGAGCGTGCGTTGGACGCTGGAATGAGGGTTCATCCGCCGACCGTGCCGGGCTCGACCTATCGCCTGCAGTTTTCCGCGCGCTTTCGATTCACCGATGCGCTCGAAATCGTACCGTACCTCGATGCGCTCGGAGTCGGTCACGTCTATGCGTCGCCGTACTTTCGCGCGCGGCCGGGGAGTGACCACGGTTACGACGTGATCGATCCGAACGCATTCAATCCCGAAGTTGGTACGGCCGACGAGCATCGCGCATTCGTCGACGCCCTGCAGGCGCGCGGCATCGGCCAGATCCTCGACATCGTCCCGAACCACATGGGGATCGGCGGCACCGAGAATCCGTGGTGGCAAGACGTGCTCGAGTGGGGCGAGCGTTCGCCGTATGCGAATTTTTTCGATATCGATTGGCGGCCGGCAAAAGAAGAACTGCGTGGCAAGGTGTTGCTGCCGCTGCTCGGGGACCACTTCGGAACCGTGCTTGAACGCGGCGAGCTCGCGCTGAGCTTCGAGCGAACGGCGGGATCGTTCGCGATCGCCTATTACGATCGGCGGTTTCCGCTCGCGCCCTGGACCTACGCCCCCGTGCTCGATGCGGCCGCGGGCGCGGTCGATGGCCGCGAGCCGGTCGCCGGCGAACTTCGCGCGCTCGGCCTACGATTCGCGGACCTTGCCGCGTTACCGCCGGAAGCTGGCCGCGAGCCGCAGCGGGCGCGCGCCGTCGCGCTTTTTCAGCGACTAGCGGAGTTGGCGCGGTCGGATGCCGTCGCCGCTGCGATCGAAACGGTCCTCAACCTCTGGCGCGTCGAGCGCGGCGCCGAAGCGGCCGATCGGCTCGACGAACTGATCCGTACCCAAAACTATCGGCTGGCGTATTGGCGCGTCGCCGGCGACGAAATCAACTACCGCCGGTTTTTCGACGTCAACGACCTTGCCGGCGTGCGAGTCGAAGACGCCGAGGTCTTGGGGCGGACGCACCGCCTCATCTTCGAGATGATCGGCGACGGGCGCATCCAGGGCGTGCGGGTCGACCACATCGACGGGCTCTCGGAGCCGGCCGGGTACTGCAACTTGCTCCACGACCGCGCGGTCGCGCTCGGCCATCCACAGTACTTGGTCGTCGAAAAAATCTTGGCTCGTTTCGAAGCGCTGCCGCGCGATTGGCAGGTTGACGGAACGACGGGCTACGACTTTGCTGCCGCCGTCAACGGCTTGTTCGTCGATCCACGGGCGGAGTTTTCATTCGATCGCATCTACCGCGAATTCGCCGGAATGGTCGAGGAATTCGACGAGGTCGCGGCGGCCTCCAAGGGCGTCATCATGGCGACCCGGTTGGCGAGCGAACTGACGGTGCTGGCGACCGCCCTCGACCGGATCGCGGCGATGGACCGGCGGTCGAATGACTTCACGTTCAATGTGCTGCGGACCGCGCTGGCCGACGTCGTCGCCTATTTTCCCGTCTACCGGACCTACGTCAAAGGAACGGCGATCGACGACGAAGCGCGGCGCTTCATCGAGTGGGCGGTTACTCTTGCGCGCAAACGGAGCGAACTTGGCGACGACCGCGTCTTCGACTTTATCTACGACATTCTCACGCTAGGTGCGCTCGAAACGCCCGGTGCGAAATACGAGCGCATCGCGGTCGTTCGGTTCGCGATGAAATTTCAGCAATATACGGCACCGGTGATGGCAAAGGGCGTCGAAGACACGGCGTTCTATCGGTACGTGCGCCTGCTCTCGCTGAACGACGTCGGCAGCGACCCGCGCCGCTTTGGAACCAGCGTGAAAGAGTTTCATCGATCGAACTTCGAGCGCGCCACTCGGACGCCGCACGCCATGCTGGCGACGGCGACCCACGATCATAAGCGCGGCGAGGATGTCCGAACGCGGCTCGACGCCCTGACCGAGATGCCCGGTCTGTGGAATCGAGCGCTGCGCCGCTGGCGCCGCTTCAACGAGCGTCACAAGAGTTACGTCGACGGCGTTCCGGCACCGACCGCGAACGACGAGTACGCGATCTATCAGACGTTGCTCGGTACCTGGCCGGTCGATTGGATCGACGGGCCGCCGAGCGATCCCGACGACCGCGAGCCGTATCTCGAGCGGATCGCGGCCTACGTCGAAAAGGCGATTCGCGAAGCCCGTCTGCGGTCGAGCTGGATCAACCCCAACCGGCCGTACGAGGAGGCGGTGGTTGCGTTTGCTCGCCGGCTGGTCGATCCGGCGCGCGGCGGCCCGTTCATGCGCGACTTTCTGGAACTCGAGCGCAAGGTCGCGACGCTCGGTATGCTGTCGAGTCTTGCGCAGACCGTGCTGAAACTCACTTCGCCGGGCGTTCCCGACGTCTATCAGGGCTGCGAACTCTGGGACCTATCGCTGGTCGATCCCGACAACCGCCGACCCGTCGACTACCGCGTGCGGATGCAGATTTTGCACGACTTTTACGCGCGCTGCGAACGCGGTGAGATCGCAAGCCTGCCCGCCGAACTGCTGGCTGCGTGGCCCGACGGGCGAATTAAAGCGTTCGTCACGTGGCGTTTGCTGCAGCTCCGCCGTCGCCGCCGGCAGGTGTTTCTCGACGGCGGCTATCGGCCGCTCGGCGTCGTCGGGAAGCGCGCTCGCAATCTCATCGCGTTTGCGCGCGACGACGTCGTCGTCGTTGTCCCCCGGCTCGTTCGGCGGTTGCTTGCGACCGACGCGCGCGACCAGATTCGGCTGCACTTTGACGACGAGCGCGTTCGCTTGCCTGCCGGTGCGGCAGGCGGTTACCGCGACGTGCTTACCGGCCTCGTCTGCCATCCGCGGGGAGCGTTCTTGTCGGCGGCCGACCTACTGACGACGCTTCCCGTCGCGGTGCTTGTGCCGCTGGCGGCCGCCGACGCAACCCTCGCTCCACCGCCGGCGTTTGACGGGTCATAATCACGACGAATTATGAAGGAGAGTATGCATGTCGACGCAGACGCTACCCGAACGGACAGGCGTAGTCACTTTTCGCGGTGGACCGATGACCTTGGTCGGACCGGCGCTCGCCAAAGGCGATGCCGCCCCCGCTTTCAACTTGACCGCGAGTGGGCTGACCCCGTTTGCGCTCGACGATGCGACGGCCAAGGGAACGCGCGCCGCGCTGATCATCACGGTGCCGTCACTCGACACGCCGACGTGCTCGGTTGAGACCTCGACGTTCCACAAACGGCTGGCGGAGCTGCCGTCGAACGTCGCGGCGTTCATCGTCAGCGCCGACCTGCCGTTCGCGCAGTCGCGCTGGGCCGAGGCCAACGAGGCCGGCAAGCTGACCTATCTCTCCGATTATCGCGGCCATACATTCGCGCCGAGCTACGGCGTCCTCATCAAGGAGCTCGATCTGCTCGCGCGCGCGATCTTTATCGTCGCGCCCAACGGCAAGATCGCGTACGCCCAGATCGTCAAGGAGATTGCGACCGAACCAAACTACGACGAGGTCTTCGCCGCCGCGAAGTCGGTCTAGTCCGGGCGAGCCGGCACTCGCGTAGCGTGCCGGCTCGCAAAATGCCTGGAGACTTGCAAGCCAGCCTACGAACGGCTGACGCGCTTCGAGCGTACAATAGAACGAATGGACGACTCGCCGGCTTCCCACGATTTTAGGCTCGCGCGGCTCGACGAGGTCACCTTTGGTTGCTCGCGCGAGCTGGCCGCGATGTACAAGCTGAGCCCGTTCGTTTGGCGCGGTAGCGGGGGCTGCGAGTTGCTGCTCCGCGTGGTCAATTACTCGGACGATCCGTCGCAGAAGGTCGCACGCATCCACTACGGTTCGTCGGACGACGGTCTGCATTTCGCGTTGGACGAAACGCCGGCCATTGCGCCGGGAGCGGACGTGCCGGACTCCTACGATAGCGGTGGCTGCGAAGACCCGACGATAGCGCTCGTCGACGCCACGTACTACGTCTACTATAGCGGTTGGAACGAACATCTCAAGCGCGGCGAACTATTGCTGGCGAGTGGCCCGGACCTCCGGCAGCTCGCGAAACGCGGGATCGCGCTGGCCTCGTCGGCGCAGGTGCGCAATCCCAAAGAAGCGACGATCGTCCGCGTCGCCGACGGTTCTTGGCGGCTGTTCTTCGAATACGCCGAGGATCAGCGCTCGAAGATTGGATTGGCCCGTGCCCCGCAGGTCGACGGGCCGTGGGAAGTGCTCGCCCCGCTGTTCGACGCGCGGCCGGAGAGTTGGGATTCTTGGCATTTGAGTACCGGCCCGATTCTCGATTCGGATCCGGAACTTCCCGTCATGTTTTACAACGGTGCGACGCGATCCGCACAGTGGCGCATCGGCTGGGTCGTCTTCGATGCGGCCTACTCACGGGTCGTCGCGCGGTCGGCACAGCCGATCGTGTTGCCGCACGTCAAACGCAACGCCGACGACTCGGATATCGCATTTGCCGCATCGGCGATCGAACTCGACGGCGCGATCCACCTCTACTACTCGGTGGCCGACCAGTATGTCACGCGCGCGATCGTCTACCGGAGTGCGGCTCGTTAGCCTCCGAACAAATAGCTCATCGGCGTGGTGCGGCCGCCGAAGAACGCGGTGATGTCAACGCCGAAGGCGTCGGCCAGTCCCTGCAATTCGGTTTCCGTCAGCGCCGATTCGCCGGCCTCGGCTTCAGCTAGGCGCTCCGGTTCGAGGTGCGCCATCTCGGCGGCAAGCTCGATCTCCCAACCGAGTCCGGTGCGGATCGAGACGATCCGCTCCGCGACGTCTACTAGCAGCGATTCATCCGCCATCGGCAACCTCTTTCGACGCACGTAGCGGCTTGGCAAAACACTGAACTGTTGAGGTCATCGTGAAGCCCAGGCCAAGGTGGGCGGCGATCGCGCCTTGATTGTGAATCTCCGTGTCGGATGCAAGGTCCGAACAGCCGTTGGCCGTGCCCCATGCCTCGGCGGCTTCAACCAACTCGCGCCCGATCTCGCGCCGGCGTGCCCGCGGCTCGACGTACCAGCCCTCCATGTACGCGATCCGGTTGCCGTCACAGCCCTCCGCATACGGCCGGATCGAAAGCTCGATGAAGCCGATTGGACGGCCGGTTTCGTCGACGGCGATTAGGACCGCGAGCGGTTCGAGCGCGCTGCCGGCATAGAACCGCGCGATCTCCTCGTCGTGATCCGGCGTCTCCGGCCACAGCCGGCCACGCATCGCGCGCCATACATCGGCGTCGGCTCGTTCGACCGGCCGGACTACAATCGTGCTCACATTCGGAAGACGCCGAAACGCGTCGCTACCGGCGGGGCATTGGCGGCGGCTGCAAGGCCGAGCGCGAGCACGCGCCGGGTATCCAGCGGGTCGATCACGCCGTCATCCCACAATCGCGCCGTCGAGTAGTACGGGTTGCCTTCGGTCTCGTATTTCTCCAGGATCGGCGCTTCGAACGTCGCCTTTTCCGCCGTCGTCATTTCGCCGCGGACGGTCGACAGGACGCTCGCAGCTTGCTGGCCGCCCATCACCGATATCCGCGCGTTCGGCCACATCCAAAGTTGACGCGGCTCGTACGCGCGACCGCACATGCCGTAGTTGCCGGCACCGAAGCTGCCACCGATCACGACCGTGAACTTCGGCACCTCGGCACACGCAACCGCCATGACGAGCTTGGCGCCGTCTTTGGCGATCCCGCGGCTTTCGTACTCGCGGCCGACCATGAAACCGGTGATGTTTTGCAAGAAGACGAGCGGAATGCCACGTTGCGTGCAGAGTTCGATGAAGTGCGCACCCTTGAGCGCGCTCTCGCTGAACAATATTCCGTTGTTGGCGACGATTCCGACCGGATGCCCGTCGATATGCGCGAACCCGCAGACCAAAGTCGCGCCGTAGCGTTCCTTGAACTCGTGCAACCGCGAGCCGTCGACGAATCGAGCGATCACCTCGCGGACGTCGTAGCCAATCCGTGAATCGCGCGGCACGACGCCGTAGAGTTCGGCTGGATCGTGCGCCGGCGCCTCGGATGCGGCGACCGCCCACGGCGGGGACGGCGGCGGTCCGAGGTTTGCGACGATCGATCGCACGAGCGCCAGTGCCTCTTCGTCATCGTTCGCGAAATGGTCGGCGACCCCGGAGATGCGCGTGTGAACGTCGGCGCCGCCGAGTTCCTCGGCGGTGACGATCTCGCCGGTCGCCGCCTTGACCAGCGGTGGTCCCGCCAGAAAGATCGTTCCGGTGCCGGCAACAATGATCGTCTCGTCCGACATCGCCGGAACGTAAGCGCCGCCGGCGGTGCACGAACCCATCACCGCGGCGATCTGCGGAATCCGCTCGCTCGACATCCGCGCCTGGTTGAAAAAGATCCGGCCGAAGTGATCGCGGTCGGGGAAGACCTCGTCTTGCTTGGGCAAGAACGCGCCGCCCGAATCGACCAGATAGATGCACGGCAGCCGATTCTGCCGGGCGATCTCCTGCGCGCGCAGATGCTTTTTAACGGTCAGCGGATAGTAGGTTCCGCCCTTGACGGTCGCATCGTTGGCGACGACGACGACGTATCGATCGTGGACGATGCCGATCCCGGTGACGATGCCGGCGGCCGGGGTTGCGTCGTCGTAGACGCCGTCGGCTGCGAGCGGCGATAGTTCGAGGAACGGAGTCAACGGATCGATCAGCCGTTCGATCCGTTCGCGGGCGGGCAGTTTCCCGCGCTTGCGGTGCCGCGCCAGCGACTGCGGCCCGCCCGCTTCGTGGACGCGGGCCAACCGAGCCCGGAGATCAGCGACCAACGCCCGCATGTGTTCGGCATTGGCGGCGAACTCCGGCGAGGTCGAGTCGATCCGCGAGACGATCGGGTTCATTGCTCAGCCGCTTCGCCCGCACCCCGACCGGCCCTCTCCGGTCGATCGCGAGGGCGTCGCCGTTGTGCTCAGGTCAGGGACCACCTTCGAGAAGTCGTGCTGCCTCACGCGCGTCTATTTCTTTGTTGTACACCGGGGCCCCAGGTTGTTGGCGCCTTCCGCCATCCTCGCCATCAGCTCGCTTGATGTCGCTACGCCGCTGTCGAGATCCGCAACGTGACCGTCGCGTTCGGGATAGTAGTTTTCGGCGTCAATCACGACCTTGCTGTAGAATGCTTGGGCGGGAAGCGTCTTGTACTTTCCAAACGGGATGGCAACGAGCACAACATCGCCGAACCGCGCGGCCTCAGCGATGGTCATCGCTCGCGCTTTCGGTCCGAGTTCAGCAACGAGATCATGCAACGTTTCGGGCCCGCGCGAGTTGCTAACGGCGACCTCGTGACCCGCCTTTACGAACAGGCGAGCAGCCGTGCCGCCGATGTTGCCCGAGCCAACGATTCCGATGCATGCAAATCCGTTGCCGCAAGACGCTGACGATGAAGATCATAGCCCAGAAAGGCAGAACCCGCGACCCTTAGGCTGGGATTAGATTGTTTGCCGGCGTGAACGCCTGAATCCGGGCGCGAGTTACGATAGCGTCATGAATCAAGTCGCGCCGTATCGACCTGCCGGCTCGCTCCAGACCTCGACTGCACTCGCGCCGTATGCCGGGGCGTGGAACTCCCGGCTCGCCGCCCACTTGTTGCGGCGAGCCGGCTTCGGCGGGGGGCCCGCCGACGTCGTACGCTACGCGCGCTTATCGATGAATCAAGCGGTTGACGCGCTGATCCGTTTCCCGTCGACGGCCCACCTGCCGGACCGGCCGGCCGGCCTCCCCGCCGCCGCCGACTTCTTTGCGGCGCTTGCCCAGCGCCGGATGGCGCGAGCCGGTGCGGCCGGCGCGACGCCGTCAGCCGACGAGATCGCCGCCGCCAAGATGGATTTTGCGCGGTTGCGGCGCGCATCAAACGTCGGCTTGCAGAGCTGGTGGCTGCAGCGAATGCTGATCACCGATGCGCCGCTGCAAGAGAAGCTGACCCTATTCTGGCACGGGCATTTCACGTCGGCGCTCTTCGAGAAGGGGATCACGCCCGAAGAAGCGCTGAATCAAAACTGGCTGTTCCGGCGCAACGCGCTCGGGAACATCCGCAGCCTCACCTTGGCGGTCGCCCAAGACCCCGCGATGCTCAAGTATCTCGACAACCGCGTCAACGTCAAGGCCCATCCTAACGAGAACTTTTCACGCGAATTGATGGAGTTGTACACGCTCGGACACGGCAACTACACTGAAGAAGACGTGCGCCAAAGCGCTCGCGCGTTCACCGGCTGGACGCTGCGGCGCCCGCGCATGGGCGGTGGGTTCGTCGACAACGTGGCCCAACACGACGACGGAGCCAAGACATTTCTCGGGCGAACCGGAGTCTTCAACGGCGCCGACATCATCAACATCATCTTCGAGCAGCCGGCTGCGCCGCGTTGGTTCGCCTATAAGTTGCTGACGAACTTCGTGTACAGCGATCCCGAACCCGAGTTGATCGACGGCGTCGCCGCACTCATCAAACGCCACGATTTCGAACTGGCACCCGTCATGTCGGCCTTGCTGCGCTCGAACGTTTTCTATTCGACGCGCGCCTACCGGGCGCTGGTCAAGAGCCCCATCGAATACGTCATCGGGACCCATCAACTCTACGGCGTGCGCGAACTGCCGGTCGAGACGCTCGGGGCGCTCTACCGCATGGATCAGGTGCCGTTTCACCCGCCCAACGTCAAGGGTTGGGGCAGCGGAGCGTACTGGTTGAACTCGCAGACGGTGCTGGCACGCGAAAACTTCGCCAACGCGATCGTGAACGCGGGCGGGTCGATGGCGGCGGATTCCTGGCTGACCGCCGGCGGCCCCGGCGATCCGGTCCAAACAGCGCATCGGTTGATCGCAGCAATCGTGCAAGGCGACGCATCGCCGGCATCGCTAGCGAAGCTGCAGGCCTATCTCGCCGGCGCCGGCGTTTCGGCAAACGCGCGGCTCTCGCCCGAAAACTATCCCGAACGCATCCGCGGCGCCGCGTATCTGACGATGGCGATGCCGGCCTACCAGCTAAGTTGAGGAGTCGTTGACGTGAAGCCGTTCAATCGCGGTCGGTTCATCCTTGGCGCCGTCGCCGGATTGACGGTTACCGCCAATCTCGACTCGCCGTTTGCAAAAGCATTCGCGGCCCCGGCGCTCCCGGGATTGCCCGGTAGCGGCGAGGACCGCGTCTTGGTCGTGATCAATTTGGTCGGCGGCAACGACGGATTGAACACCGTCGTCCCGCATGGCGACGCCGACTATTATCGCTACCGGCCGACCTTGGGCGTCGCGCCGCACGACGTGTTGCAGCTCAACGCGCAACTCGGCCTCAATCCGGCGCTTGCGCCGCTGAAGCGCATGTACGACGCGGGCAACGTTGCGATCGTCAACGGCACCGGCTACCCGCAGCCCGATCATTCGCATTTCCGCGGCCAGCAGATTTGGCAGACCGCGCGCCCCGACGCATACGTCGACACCGGTTGGCTCGGCCGCTACCTCGACGCGGCGAGCCTGCCCAAGGACAACCTGTTCAACGCGGTTGCGATCGCGCCGGTGCTGCCCGAAGTGATGGTGGGCCTAACCGTCGACGTCCCCGCCCTGACCGCGCTGCGCGGCTTCGGCCTTGCGAGCGATCGCCGCAGCGATCAGTCCGGCGAGTTTCACGCGATGCTCGCCGACCGGCGCGAACCGTTCGCTTCCCCGTATTTGCCGCTGGTTGCCGAGATCGAAGATCATGCCGAACGCGGTGCCGCCGAATTGCCGAAGTTGGTCGCCGGCTATAAGACCGACGCGTCGTATCCGGCGACGCCGGTCGGGCGGAGCCTGGCGTTAGCGGCGCAGATCATCGGCAGCCGCGCGGGGACGCGGGTGCTCTACCTGCAGCACGGCTCGTTCGACACCCACACCTTTCAGCGCGCAACCCAAGATCGTTTGCTCCGCGAACTCGCGGACGGGCTGGTCGCGTTCTACGCCGATCTTGCCGCCCACGGGAACGACAAGCGAACGCTCACGATGACGTTCTCCGAGTTCGGGCGCCGGGTCGCCGAGAACGCGAGCCGCGGAACCGATCACGGCGAAGCCGCTCCGATGTTCGTGGTCGGCGGCGGCGTCAAGGGCGGCCTGTACGGTCAATACCCGTCGCTCGCGCATCTCGACGACGGCGACGTGATCTACACGACCGACTTCCGTAGCGTCTATGCGACGGTGATCGAAAAATGGCTCGGCCGCTCGACCCAAGCGATCCTGGCCGGCAACTATCCGGTGCTGCCGCTGCTGGCTTAACCGGCCGGCTCTCGTCGTCCACGCGTCGCCTCTACCCGATCGGGTGAGGCAGTCGGAACATGGGAGCGGATGCCCCCTAACGAAGATACGCATGTACGTAGAGGAGGGCTGGGACGATTTCAGAGTTTTTCGTGGGCCAGCAGGGCAAGCTGCGCCGGACCGTGACCGAGGCTGACGTCGCCGCATTTGCCGAGGCGACCGGCGATCGGAATCCGGTCCATCTCGACGCGGCGTTTGCCGCGACGACGCGGTTCGGCCGGCCGATCGCCCACGGCATGCTGACCGCCTCGTTTATCTCGGCCCTGCTCGGGGGCACCTTTCCCGGACCGGGGACGATCTACGTCAGCCAATCGCTTTCGTTCGTTCGCCCGGTCTATGTCGGCGACACGCTCGACGTAGTCGCCACCGTGACGCGTTTTCGACCCGAAAAGGGGATCCTGGTGCTGGCCACCGAGGTTCGCAACGAGGCGGGCGAACCGGTTCTCAGCGGCGAGGCCGTTTGTTTGGTTGGCGCGGCGGTCCAGCGGTCGAGCAGCATCGATTCGCGACAGAGTGCTTGACGGAGAGTACCGCTATGTGTAAATTGCAGATATAGGCATGAAAGAAGTAATGGGTCGTCCAATGACGCACACGTCCAAAGAAGATTCGGCCGAGCCCGAGGCGGTTCACGCCAAGCCTGAGTCCGGCTTGCCGCCGCGCGGAACGCCCAAGAACTACCTGATGGCATGGCTGCTCGTGATGCTCAAAGATCTCAACCTGCACGGGTATGAGATCATGAAAGAGCTGCGCGAGAACTTTGCTGTCGTGACCGATCCGGGGACCGTCTATCGCGCGCTACGCCAACTCGAACGCGACGGCTACATCGCGTCGTGGTGGGATCCCAAAGAGCAAGGCCCCGCTCGCCGGATCTATACGCTCACCGACGCGGGCAGCGATGCGCTCAAGCTGTGGAGTTCCGCGCTCGAACAATACCGGTCGAACTTGGACGCCTTCTTCAGCCTTTACACCGGAACGTGGGTGAAAGATCGCCCAAAAGACGAGGAGTAGTCCGTGAACGATAAGCACGCCGAAACGACCCAAAGTTACCTCGACATTGCCGGCGGAACGTACGCGCTGTGGATCGATGCATTCGCCGCGGCCAACGGCCGGGCGTTGTCCTATGTGAAAGCGTTGACCGAGATCACGACCCGGCCGCCGAGTGCGTCGACCGTCGAAACCGGGCTGCGCGACGGCTTCGAACGCGCCAACCAGATCGTTAACCTGACGGTCGGCGAATTGCAAACGACCGGTCGGGCGAACAGCGAACTCGCCGAACGAGTCATCGCACAGTCGACGAAACTTCAGGAGACGTTCGCGCACGCGATGCGCGGCGCCGTCAGCGCCGGACTCTCGAACATCGCGTACGTCAAGGAGACGGCCGATGCCCAGCTCGAGGGTCTGACCAAACGCGTCGAAGAGTTGCAGGCTCGCACCGCGGCGACGGTCAGCCAGAACTGAATCGCGACCCGCTGGCGGCGATCATCCTTGCCGCCGGCGCCTCGTCTAGAATGGGACGACACAAGCTCTTGCTCGAGTTTTCGGGCGAGAGCTTGGTGCATGTAACGGCGCGACGCGTCGTCGAAGCCGGTTTCGACGAGACGATCGTCGTGTTCGGCCGCGACGCTGACGAACTTGCCGCGGCGCTCGCAGACTTACCCGTCCGCTGCGTCGTGAATTCAAACTACGCCGCCGGCCAAGGCAGTTCGCTGGCCGCCGGCATCGCCGCCGTTTCGCCGTCGATGACCGCCGCCGTCATCGCGCTAGCCGATCGGCCCCTCGTAACCCCCGACATCTACCGCACGATATGCGACCACTATCGCCGCGCTCACCCCGCGATCGTCGCCGCGCGCTTCGGCGCGATCGTCGCTCCGCCGCACCTCTTCGACCGCCAACTCTTTCCCGCGCTTCTAGCCCAAACCGAAGGCGCCCGCACCGTAATCCAAGCCCACCCCACCCGAACCCACTTCATAGACTTCCCCGAACCCGCCCTGCTAGACGTAGACACCCCCACCGACTACAACGACGCGCTAGCAAAATTCGCCACCTAAAAAGCCGCACGAAGCCCCACGCGATCCCCAACTCGGAGGGAGCCGGGCGCCCGCCCGGCTCCCGGAGTCAAGAACAGCAGGCCGCCAAAACAACCGGCCGTAACTTCGCCCGAGATGATCAGCGCACGTTTCCTAGGAACCGGCGGAGCAAGATTCGTCGTAGCGCGACAGATCCGCGCATCCGGCGGAATGTGGCTG
>JBOHTW010000065.1:0-2551 GCA_050733835.1 Vulcanimicrobiaceae bacterium
ACCGACGCTTCGTCGACGCCCTCGCGGGCGTCGGCGCACGGCTTGGGGCCGATGCGGCTCGCTAGGCCTTCATCGCGTTGGACTTTCACCAATTACTCCTTGCCGGTCTCCCGGCGCACTGTCAATAGCTTTGAGACCATTTGCCTTGCTCGATTTAGTGAATCTCAGGCCGCCGGCTTGGCTTCAGCCGGTGCTGCTGGTCGGTTGATGTACGAGGCGGTTGGGAGCTGCGGAATCTTGGGTTTGCCGCGAACGAACCGGTGCGGATGCGCGGCGTAGGCTGCGTCCAGGGCGAGTTGTCGTTGAGCCAGGCGCTCTTGCGCGCGCCCGAGGTGGACGTCGATCGGGGTGAGGAGTGCAAGCGCGCTGTGTTGGTCGGCGACAATTACCCTGGCCGCCCGCGTTGGCTCGCTTAGATTGTTACCGGGCGTGGGCCATTGCCTCACGGTATTTGTTACCAAACGTAACGACATAGGGAGGCACGCATGGCACTCACGAAGGCGGCGCGGCAGGAATTAATCCAAGGGATCCGCGCCCGTTATCGCGCCGGTTCGCGCGAAGCGAAGTCCAGGATTCTCGAGGAGTTTGCTTCGGTCAGCGGCTATCACCGCAAATCAGCGATTCGCATTCTCAACGGCGCAGCAACTTCGGATGAGGGTGATCGTGGCCGGCGACGACCGCGGGTTTACGACGAAGCGGCACGGCAAGCCCTGATCGTGCTTTGGGAGGCGTCAGACCGCGTATGCGGCAAGCGGCTCAAAGCGCTGCTCTCGATATTGGTTCCGGCGCTTGAGCGGAACGGCCACCTCAAGCTCAATGCGGAGATTCGGTCAAAACTAACATCGATGAGCGCCGCGACGATCGATCGGCAATTGCGGGACATTCGAACCGTTGCCGGCCAGCGGCGAAAGCGCAAAGTGCCGACGGTTCTGCGCAAGAGCGTTCCGATCCGTACATTTGCCGACTGGAATGATCCGGTACCGGGGTTTATGGAAATCGACTTAGTTTCCCACTGCGGCGATGTCGCGGCAGGGAGCTTTGCACACACGTTGACGCTCACGGACATTGCAAGCGGCTGGACGGAGTGCCTGCCGCTGCTATTTCGTGACAGTAACCTCGTCGTAGAGGCGATCGATGGGTTGCGCAGGAGCTTACCTTTCCGCCTCGCCGGCATCGACGTGGACAACGGCGGCGAGTTTCTCAACGATGTTCTGCTTCGCTACTGCACGGCCGAAGGGATTGTGTTCACGCGCTCGCGGCCGTATCACAAGAACGATCAGGCATGGGTCGAGCAGAAAAACGGATCGGTAGTTCGTCGCTTTGTCGGCTACCACCGGCTCGAAGGAGCTGAAGCGGTCGAAGCCCTCGCTCGCCTGTATAGCGCCACTCGTTTGTTCGTGAACTTCTTTCAGCCGTCGTTCAAGCTTAAAGAGAAAATCCGAGCAGGGAGTCGCATCGTCAAGCGGTACCATACTCCCGAGACACCATCCTCGCGCCTGCTGGCAGTCGATGCCGTCTCCAGTCAGGTCAAGGCGCGTCTTCATGAAATCACTGCAAAACTTGATCCGCTCCAGCTCCTCGATGAAATCCGGCGAGTACAGCATGATATCGTGCGAATCGGCGAAGGTGAGCACCCATACGCTGCGCCGCCGCAAAGGGACGATCTATCGCGCTTCCTCGCGGACCTGTCCACGGCATGGCGTGCCGGCGAGGTACGGCCAACTCATCGATCCGCGGTTAAACCACCGCGGCATTGGCGGACGCGGATCGACCCGTTTCAATCGGGTTGGAGTCAAATATGCGAATGGTTGGAAGTGGATCCAGATCTGACAGGACTTGAGCTCTTTGAACGCCTTCAACGTAAATCCCCAGGGGTCTATCATGACGGACAGTTACGGACGCTACAGCGCCGTCTCAAACACTGGCGAATGGGTATGGCGAGGTCGCTCGTTTTCGGCGTTCATGGCGCCACGAACGAGAAGTTTCTCCCGCCTTCGGCGGCAGACTGCACCTCGATCGCCAGCCGATAAATCGAAAAGAAAAACGTGGCGGTATCAAGGTCCGATCCGGTGACATTTTACGTGAGGCAGGCCGGTAACGGTCTTGAGTGAGGCAATAGGACCGGCCAGGATAGTTGTCGTCGGCCACCGAAGGCTTCTTTGCCCGAGCTCTCGTCGCAGGAACCTGCTTCCGCACTTACAAATCAATGATGGACACCTTTCCAGGCGATCACCGATCACGACTCGATCGCCGAGCACCGCCTCGAAACCCGATATACGACGGCCTTCGACGTTGGCGATGTCTTCCTCGGCCTTGGTTACTCTCCGTGGAATGGAGCCGACCACCTGCGCTACTATTCGAGTGCGTTCCGCGGAGAAGACTGCTGGATCGTCATCGCGCCCGGTAGCACCGACCACAACTTCCGGGACCTCGGGACGAACTTGATCCCTAAAGTGTCGTCATCACGAATCTCGGGCTCAGCGTATCGTTACTTTGCAGTGTAAGAGAGAGAAATTTGAACGCCAAGCTTCTTGCACTTATCATGACTGCG
>JBOHTW010000066.1:0-19673 GCA_050733835.1 Vulcanimicrobiaceae bacterium
CCGCTGGGCGCATCGCCTTCCAGCACGAGCGTTCCCGGAACGGTGCCCTGCAAGTACACGACGCCGTCGTAGGCGACCACCCACGACTGCCGTCCGTCGATCGATCGGATCGAACTGCCGGCCGCGAGCGGTTCCTTTGCCGAGTCGCGAACGACGAGCAGCACGCCGCCGGCCGGTTTGGTCGGGAAGCGCGCGATGACGGGCGAGTGCGCGTATGGCACGACCGTCATCTCGGTCACTCCGAGGTTCGCCGCCGTTGGAAGGTCGAGTGAGTCGATGCGGATATCGTTGGCTTGGTACCGCACGAGGTTCGGAACGAGGATCTCGCCGCGCGCGTTGGTCCGGCCGATCTCCTGATTGTTGGCAAAGACCCGGACGCCGGGATAGCCCGGGACCTCGACGAGGCCGTAGCTGTCAAAGATCGATCGCGTGAACGCGGGCCGACCGCCGACCAACGCGACCGCACCGCTGTACTCCGCGTCATACGCGATCTGTCCGAACGCGCGGCCGACGTCCAGGCTCGCGAGGCCGGTGGTAGCTTGTCGCAACAGGGTGACGTCGAATTGGTCGCCGCCCGCGGTCCGCGATTCGCGAACGTGATACGCGGTCCCGAGACCGCTCGGCGGTAGGTTTTCCTGTAGTTCGACGGTGCTGGTCGACCGGCTACCGGCGGCCGTCGCTGTGGTCGTCAACGTCGCGCGGCGGCCGAGCTGCATTGCGTAGAAGAAGCCAATCGAGTTGGTCGGTGCGGTCGTTCCGGCGGTTCGCGTGGCCGCGACGATGAGCTGTCCGCGACCGAGCGGCGCGTTCAGGGTCGCGCTTGCGATGCGTAGCGCCGGTCCAGCCGGGCTCGATTGATTTGAGAACGCGATTCCGAACGACGTGCGGCGGCCGACCGGAAAGCCGGCGTGGGCTTGTAGGGCGCTCGTCGAGGTCGTGCACGGATCACCGCAGCCGAGCGGGATGAACGACGGGGAACTGGCGGTCACGCCGGCGCCGAAGTAAAAGCCGCGGTCAGCGTAATCGTAGGTGAGATCGGCTCGGCCGCCGCTGGACGGTCCGGTGCCGCCGGTGAGGCTCATGCCGACGACCCCCAACCGCGTCGAGAGCACCGAAGCGCCGAGGCTCAACCAGCGCTGCGAACCTTGCAGGGCAAACTGGGCGTCGCCGGTCACGTGATCGCTAAGACCGTAGCGATGCGTTCCCTCGATGAAAAACGGACCGTAGCCGAACGAGCGCAGCGCATAATCGTTACGCAGGAAGCCGGCTTCGTACGAGTATTGCGAAAGCCCCCGCTTGAGCTGCGATGCGCTGGTATAAAACGACTGCGTGATGACGTGTTCGCCGCCGAGCACGTCGTGGACGACGACCTGGATCTCGCCGCGGCCATTGACCGACGGGATGTTATCGATCTGAAACGGCCCGACCGGAACCTGCCGGGTCAGCGTCGTCCCCTGCCCGATTACGTCGATCGTCGATGAGGTTGCAGAGATTCCTGAAATCGCGGGCGTTGGGTACGGAATGAACGACGGATCGGTCGAGAAATCGGTCGCGAGCTGCAGCCCGCCGAAACGCATCCCGCCACCGATCGCTCCGCCGGCCGAGACGCCGTCGCCGTAACGGATCGCTCGCCGACGGACGATGTCGTCGCGCTGCCAGCTCGTTTGCAAACGCACGAAGCTGCCCGATCCACCACCGGCCGTGTGCAAGAACGCGTTGTCGGCGACGCCCTGGCCGAGGGTCAGGCCGAGATCGTAGAAGCCCGAATACGTCGATTGGCCACCGAAGCCGCCGCGCTCGTGAAGATCGTAGTCCAGGAAGGCTCCGCGCGAACGCGTCGGCATGAGGGCGTGCCGGGCATTTGCGTTTGCGTCGATCGTCGTCGACGAAAACAACGTGGCGGGTGCTTTGATGCTGAGCTGCATCGCCGATTGATCGAACTCGACGTTCCAACCGGGTAGCCGGCTGACGTCGACAAACCGCTCGGCCCCGTCGGCCACGCCGAGATTGGTTGGAATATTCACGCGCCATTTCTGCAGATCGCTGGCGCGCACGAAGTAGCCAAGGCCCGGCCGGTGTTCGATGAGCGCCCCGTTGGTGACATCGGTGTTGTTGAGTCGAACGGCAACCAACAGTTCCTCGTTGCGCGGCGGCTCGACGACCGCCGGGCGTTGGCGAGTCGGCACGGTCGCGACCTGCGCGCGTGGGATCAACCGGCTCGCGTCAAGGTGATGGCCGTGGGCGTCGGCTTCGGTTGGTCGAAACGCAACCGTTGCGAGCGGCGCACGCCGTCCCGGCGCGGGTGTGCCGCGGCCCGCGGGGCTCGGCGCGGTTTGCGCGAGATACGCGGCGACGAGGCGGCATTCCGCGAATGTTGCAACGCGTTCCGCTGAAACCTCGCGGTGGTTCCCCCGCACAACGGTCTCGCCTGCGCGCGGAATGCAAGCAACCGCGACGGCCGGCGCCGGAAGGCTCGGTCGCGGGGTTGCGAACATTGTCATCGGCGACTGCGCAATCGAACGACCGATGCTCGGGTGTTCGATGGCCGACGCATCGCGCACGAGCAACCCAGCGGCCAGAGCGCCTGCCGCCAGCGCCGGAGCGCGGGCTCGCGACCAACCCGATCGGCGGCGCGGCCGGTCCACGCAGCAGCTGAGCGGCGGCCCGCACACAACCACCGGTCGGTTTACCGGCCGTTCCTCAATCGCCGCACTGGCGGCCCCACATTCCGCGCGCTCGCGCCGCGCGCTGACCACGACCGCAAGCAGCCAGACGCCAAGCACGACGCGCAGGACGCGCAGAACCGGGCGCCGGCGCGTCACGTCGCGCCGGTTGCGACCGGTACCCGGACGGTCCGCGTGTCCGTCTGGAGGTCGAGCGTCATCGCGCCGTCCGGAATCGGTCGCGGTAAGGCGATATCGAACGTCTGTCGCTGGCCGGCAAGCACGTAGATCAACTCGTTGCGATCGATGATCTCATGGCCCGGACCATCGGTCGACTCGAGCCGCAGATGCGTGATCCGCGCGTGGGCCGAGCCCAGGTTCGCAACCGTGACACGGAGGTGCCGGTTACTGGTCGCGCTGGCGTGAATGTCGAGCTTTGGCGCCGCCGCCGAAACTTCGACGAAGACCGGGAGCCGCAGTTCGAGGGCGGTGCCGAGGCCGCCGACGACCGGTGGGACTTCCTTTGCGATCAAACGGTAACTCTGTTCGGACGAGGCGTTCAATGCGCCACGCAAACCGACGCGAATCACTTGCTTACCGTTCGGTGCCAGCCTGACCACCGGCGGCGACGCGAGCACCGCGTCGGTCGCCGTCAGGACGTCGCGTCCCGTGTCTTGTCCCCAGGCAAGCACCGATATCTGCACGATCGCCGGCGTCGAATCGTTGTTGATGATTTCGAGTGTCGCGATCGGCGCTTCGGCCGTCAGCTTAACGCCGATTGGGCTGATGCTGAAGTTCGCAGCCCGGGCGACGACTGGCGTCAGTGCCAGCGCGCCGCCGATGACACATAGCGCTGCAACTGCGGGAACGAGGGAATTGGTTCGGGTCGACATCAATAGTTCACCGTTGTAAGAACGTTGTCGGAGTACGTTCCGGGCACGAGGCCGGTGCGATGTTCGGAACGCCCGTAGATGACGAACGTTTGTGAGGCACCCGTGCCGACGCCCGAGACGCCGGCCGACCGGCTGAGGCAAGCAGCGAGCCCGTCACCCCAGATCTTCGTGCGCGCAGCATCGGTGTAGAAGTTGTAGGCGATGCGTTGCCCGGCTGCGTCGCGCAAGTGCCTCGCATTCCCGCTGCAGTCGGCGCCGCTGCCGAGCGCGAGTGTAAACGGTAGTCCACGGGGACACTCGACGGTCACCGATCCGGTTGGGTTCAGCAAGCCGTCGAACGAAAAAGACGTTGTGAGGACGCTGCATTGCGAACCGGTTTGTGTTGCCGGCGCAAGCCGAGTTACGGCCGGCGCCGCCGTCGGTGCGAACGCAAGCGCGGCGATCAAAGCGATCAACGGTCGCCAGTAGGGAAACGCGCGATGTGCATGCGCCGTCAGCATGGGCAAACGGGCGGTTCGACCGGCTGGCAAAAGCCGGCCGAACCGCAACGTCCTCTAGAAGTTGAGGACGATTTGGACGGTGTCGGTGTAGCTTGACGGATCCTGTGGGCCGTTGCCCTTGAGAGCGCCGTAGATCGTGTACTGCTGGTTCGCGCCGGTGCCGGTGTTGGAAACAGCGGTTCCAATCTGCGGTTCGGCGGGGCCGCCCCACGCCTGGGTGTCGCTCGCGTCCTTGTAGAGCTGGTACGGTAGCGTCGCGCTGCCGCTCCCTTCCTTCATGCGCCGGAGCCCGTCGGTTTGGGCATTATTGCCGGCGCTGAGTTCGATGCTATACGGGGTGTTGGCGCTGCAGTTGACCTGAATATTCGTCTGCGCCCCGTTGAGGTTATTCGACCCGAAATCGATCGTCGGCGCGCCAACGACGTTGCACGTGCGCTGTATCGACGCCGTTACCGTCATTGGAACACTGCTTGTGCCCGCCATCGATGCCGCCGGAGCAACGAGCATGCCGGAGGCTACGAGCGCGGTGAGAAGTCTCTTCACGTGGTCTCCTCGTAGAAGGGAACGATCTCTCAAGTTGAGGTGAGAGATCGATGCTCGAGGGAGAAAGTTCGCGCGAATTCACATCCCGTGCAACCAGCAGCCGGTGCTCGATTCGTACTCGGCATCCGAGGAGTAAAGAGCAGGGCGTCCTCCGTGAACGGTGAGAACTGACGCAGCAACTTTTCCTCAGAACGAATGATAGATACTTTGCTGCACCGGCGCAAGCAATAGCTCGGCTTCAAACCAGGACTTACGCACCAGTGTCGTTTGCCGTGTCGCGACGAAAACGCAAAATGTTTGTGCCGCTGTTGTCCCTGATGCATGACGGCCCTCGAACGATGACACCCATGACGCTAGCGTCAACGCGTCGGCACGTTGACGCTGTGAATCCGACGTTTGCACTAGGATGAGAGTCCCAGTCCCAAGTCGAGTTGCACATGTCACGCGTGACACGTGCTGCGTTGCGCTACGCGGGTCGCAGATCGGCGGCGGCGGCGCGGTCGACAATCCAAGCAGTCTCACCGGCTGCCGCGCGGACGAATTGAACCGGATAGCGCGCGGGATCGATCGGATCGTCGAGGGCGTGCGCGAGCGCTGCGGCTTTGACTGGACCGGCGGTTGCGACTTCGATGCAGCGGGCGGCGGCAATGACGCGCGGCGCGATGCTGATGCGCCAGCTGCCCAGCTTCGGAACGAAGTTCGCGACGACGAGCGTTGAGTCGAGCGGCGTAGGTACTCCGGGAAACAACGACGCCGTATGCCCGTCAGGTCCCATCCCCAACATAAGCAAGTCGAGGCGCGCGTCGGCGCCGAGTTCACGACGTAGAACCTCGGCATACGCCGCCGCCGCGACCGGTGGATCATCTTCGCCGCGGATGCGAAACACGGATTCGGTTGCGATCGCGAGCGGGTCGAACAGCGCGGCCTTCGCCATGCCGTAGTTGGAGTCGCGGTCGGTCGGTGGAACGCACCGCTCGTCACCGAAGAAGAAGCGGATATTCGCCCAATCGACGCGCGTGCGGAACGGCTCATCGGCGAGGATTGCATACGCCGCCGTCGGCGTCGATCCGCCGGCGAGCGCGACGGAGAACCGGCCGCGCTCGGCGATCGCGCGGCCGGCGGCGGCGGCGAACCGCTCGGCAACCGTTTGAGCGAGCGCGACCGCGTCAGCGACGACGACGAGCGTCGCCCTCATCGGGCGAGTTGTTCGGCCATCTCGAGCGTCGCGCCGAAGCACGGATCGTTCCCGGACGCGAGAATCGCCCGTTCCAACAGGGAGACGGTGTCGACCCGGCGGAGCGGGACGAGCCAGGTTGGGCGTTCGCATCGGCCGCTCACCGAAAGGGCGACGACGAACGGATCATCGGCGCTTATGGCCGCCGTGTAGGTGGAGCAAGCGGTTGCGAGCGCGATCCGTAGCATCCGGCGCTGATCGCCGAGTTCGTGCTTGAGGAAGCGAACCGTCCGGCCCGCGCTCGAGGTGAAACTCGCGTCGGGTTTTACCACCCAACCGAGCCGGGCGGCGAGCCAGGCCGCGAGGTAGGTCGCTTCGGCGTCGGAGCCACTGTCGATCTCGAGCCGCTCGAGCTTTGGCAACTCGGCGCTCAGTGCCGGCTCATCGAAGAACTGCGCGATCATCTCTTGCCACGGCGCGAGCCGGAGGTAGGCCAGATCGAAGATGCGCAGACGCGCGTCGTGGCGATGTACCCGCGAGAGTTCGCGGACGCAGCGCGCATCGCTGGCGATCCCGGACGAGTCCACGATAACCGTCTGCGCCAGACCGACGAGTTCTTCAAACCGCGCGTCGCCGGCGAGGCGCTTGCCGGCCCACCACAGGACCGTCGGCGCATTGCTGACGCAGAGCCCCTGCACGAGACTGCGAACGACCGGCCCGTTGACGTCGCCGACGGCGAGTTCGATCCGTTCCTGCGGCACCGAACCCGACTCGGTCTGGCCGGCCGAGGTGAACAGGTCGGCTCCGGGATGGTTGCCCGAGGCGTCTAGGACGATCAATCGCGATGGGTGCTTTCCCGCCAGGGTCAATGCCCGCTCGTGAACCCACTCGCGGTGGATCCGGTCGTCCGTAAAGACGACGAAGTTCATGGTGATTGCGCTGGCGGTTGCTTCGCGCGGAGCGTACGATCCGCGATGGACGTCGCGCAGGCGTTCGAGCAGCGAAGAGATATCCGCAAAAGAGTCGATATGGGCTGTCATATGCGCCGCCAATCTCGTTCGTCGGCGGTGACCAAGGCATCCGCCGACGGCGGTCCTTGGCTTCCCGCAACGTAGTTCGGAAAATCGGCAGGTGGGGTCTCGCCCCACCGTTCCATGATCGGGGTCACGGCGACCCAAGCGGTCTCGACGGCGTCCCAGCGCGTGAAGAGGGTTGCGTCACCGCGCATCGCGTCGCCGATCAGCCGTTCGTATGCCGGCGCCGAGACGACGCCGAATCCCGTTCCGTAGTTAAAATCCATGCTGACCGAGCGGATGTGCATCTTCGGTCCTGGGACCTTCGCGTTGAAGCGGAACGAGATGCCTTCTTCGGGTTGAATCTTCATCACGAGAACGTTTTTGTCGATCTGATCGCCGGTCTCGCCGAATAACCGATGCGGAATCTGCCGAAACGTCACGGCGATCTCCGACATCTTGCGCCCGAGCCGCTTGCCCGAGCGGAGGTAGAACGGCACGTCGCTCCAGCGCCAGTTGTCGATCGTGAACTTGACCGCCGCATACGTTTCCGTCGTGCTCGTTCGACCGACGCTTGGCTCGTCGCGGTAGCCCGGAACCGATTTACCGTCGATCAAACCGGGACCGTACTGGCCGCGGGCGGTGGCTTTGGGAACCGCGTCGAGCGCGATCGGCCGCAGCGCGCTGAGAACCTTGTACTTTTCATCCCGAATGCTGTCGGCGTTGGGCGAAACCGGCGGTTCCATCGCGACCAAAGCGAGCAAATTCATCACGTGGTTCTGAATCATGTCGCGCAGCGCCCCGGCGCCCTCGTAGTAGCCGCCGCGGCCTTCGACGCCGACGGTCTCGGCGGCCGTGATCTGGACGCAGTCGACATAGCGCCGGTTCCAGATCGGTTCGAAGATCATGTTTGCGAACCGCAGCGCCATGATGTCCTGAACCGGCTCTTTCCCAAGGTAGTGATCGATCCGATAGATCGTCTTCTCGTCGAATACCCGCGTGATTTCGCGCTGCAACGAGCGCGCCTCGTCGAGGCTCAAGCCGAACGGCTTCTCGACGATGATGCGGGTCCAGCCCTTGTCGTTATCGCGCGGCGCAAGGCCAGCGGCCTCGAGTTGATCGACGATCTTCGTGAAGATGTGGGGCGGCGTCGAAAGATAGAAGAGCCGGTTGCCGCCGGTGCCCAGTTTGCGATCGTTCTCCTCGAGTTGCGCCCGGAGTTTCTTGAACGCGCCCGGGTTGTCGAAGTCGCCGGTGACGTACGAAAGCCGCTGCGCGAACTCGCTCCAGAGCGGCTCCTTGGCCGGACCGGTACGCGAGAACTCATCGACCGAAGACTTAACCTCCGCTCGAAACTCGTCGTCTGAGAATCCGGTTCGCGAGAAGCCGACGATTCCAAAGCTGCTCGGCAAGATGTCGCCGAGCCGCAGATTGTACATCGCCGGAAACAGCATGCGCTTTGCCAAATCGCCGCTGGCGCCGAAGAAGACGACGTTGCACGGGTCGGCGATCCGATTGGCGTCGAGACCGGCCCGCAGTGGATTTACTTGCCCGTCGCCGGTCGTTGCGGGATGCGCGCGGGTCGCGGTCTCGGTCATGCCGGCGCCTTGGTCGCGCCGTCGGTCTCGGCTTTGACGGCGTGACCACCGAACTCGTTGCGCAGCGCCGCGATCACCTTTGCGCTGAACGATTCGTCTTGGCGTGAAACCAATCGTGAGAGCAGGGCGAGCGTGATGACCGGCGCCGGCACGTTTTCGTCGAGTGCTGCTTGCACGGTCCAGCGGCCCTCGCCCGAGTCGTCGACGTAGCCGCGAATCTTCTCGAGGGTCGGATCTTTGCGGAAGGCCGCTTCAGCCAGCTCCAGCAGCCACGAGCGGACGACGCTGGCATGCAGCCAGAGCGCCGCGAGCTGGTGCAAATCGTATCCGAACGGCGACTTCTCAAGGATCTCAAAACCTTCACCGTAGGCGGCCAGCATGCCGTACTCGATTCCGTTGTGGACCATCTTCGAAAAATGGCCCGCGCCGCTCGCGCCGACGTGCGCGTAGCCGTCGGGCGGAGCGAGGGTCGTAAAGACCGGCTCGACCCGTTTCACCGCCGCCGCGTCGCCGCCGACCATCAGGCAGTAGCCGTTGGCCAACCCCCAGACCCCGCCGCTCGTGCCCGCGTCGACGAAATCGACGGCGTGTTGCTTGGCGAGTTCCGCCCGAGCGATCGAGTCTTTGTAGTTGGAGTTTCCGCCGTCGACGATCGTGTCGCCGGCGGCCAGAAACGTCAGCAGCTCGGCGACGGTCTCATCGGTCGGCTTGCCGGACGGGACCATGATCCAAACCGCCCGCGGCGGCTTGAGTTTCTCGACCAGTTCGCGTACCGAGCCCGCGCCGGTCGCGCCGTCGCCGGCGCTGGTCGCGACCGCGCTTGGATTGCGATCGTAGACGACGACCTCGTGACCTCCGCGTAGCAACCGCGTCGTCATGTTGGCGCCCATCCGGCCCAGTCCGATCATCCCGATTTGCATATTGCTTTATATGGGGGACAAGGTCCCCCAAACCCCCTGCCGCGGACTTCCGCGGCTCTTCATGTGATGTGGTCGTTGGTTCTCGTTCGTGTATGACTATCCGACGTGGGCGGCGAGCGCGTCGTCGACGGCCTCGGCCAGCGCGGCCAGCGCGCTGTCGATCTCGCCTTTGAGGTGGAGGCGCAGGCCGCGCCGGTCGCGTTTGTCGAGTGACTCGAAGTCGCCCAGGGCCTGCGCGCGTTCGAGGGTTCGAAAGCCGACCATCCCCGGAATCGCGAGATCGAACGGTGGATCGGCCGTCAGTTGCAAGAAGACGCCGGTCGGCGGACCGCCTTTGTGCAGTTGGCCGGTCGAATGCAGAAAGCGCGGACCGAAGCCGACGGTCGTCGCCACCCGCAGGGCGTTACGGATCTTTAGGCGCAGTTCTTGGAGCGTTTCGAGATGGGCGGCGTTCATCTCGATGTAGGCGGTGATCGCGACGTAATCGTGCGGCTTGACTTGGCCGAAGAGCGTTGCCAACATCGTTGGGAGTAAGTCGCCGTGCGCGACGGCCCGCGATCCGCTCAGGGGAATCACGTCGGCGAACTCGCCGTTGACGGCGGCTTTGGGTTCGGCGAATGCGCCGGTTTTCGCGAAATCGGCGAGCAGCCGGATCGTGTTGTCCTTGGACTCTTGGACGTTGGGCTGATCGAACGCGTCGATTCCGAGCACCGCGCCGGCGGTCGCCGTCGCGATCTCCCACAGCGCGAACTGTCCACCGATATCGATCACGTCGCGCATCCGCAGCCGAAGTATCGGATGTCCCGCCGCACCCAGGAGCGCGAGCCGCGTCTCGATCGTCGAGTCGTCCATCTTGCCCGGATGATGCTCGTGGCCCGGCAAATCGGCTCCCACGTAGACGAACGCGCGGTCGTCGCCGTACTCCTCGGGGAGTCCCAGCGGCTCGCCCTCGACCGGCACGATGCCGGTGCCCATCTTCCCGGTGCTCTCGGCGATCAGTTGTTCGGCCCACGCACCGAAGGCGCTGACCGCCGGGTGAGTGACGATGGTGAGCTTGTCACGGCCGGCTTTGGCGAGCGTACCGATCGTGGCGCCGAACCGCACCGCATCGGCGGCCGCAATCGCGGTCGTCCGCGCGTTAGCATGCAAGATGCCCAAGCCCCGGTCGAGGATCGCGCGCACGTCGTAACCGGCCAGCGCGGCCGGGACCATTCCAAAGTACGAGAGTGCCGAGTACCGGCCGCCAATCTCCGGGTCGTTGAGGAAGACGCGCCGGAAGCCCGCGGCGTGGGCCTCGGCGACGAGCTTGGTGCCGGGATCGGTAATCGCGATGAATTGTTCGCCGGCGTTTTTTGCGCCGATCTGCTTTCCGACCCGTTCGTAGAAGTAGCGGAAGAACGCCTCGGGCTCGGTCGTCGTCCCGCTCTTGGAGGCGACGATGAACAAGGTGCGCGGCAGATCGAGGTTCGCTTCGAGCGTTTTGATCTGCGCCGGGTCGCTCGAGTCGAGGACATGGAGTTGCGGGAAACCATCGCGCTTTCCGAACGTCGCTCGCAGGACGTCCGGCGCAAGCGAACTTCCGCCCATGCCGAGCACGACGACGTGCGTGTAGCGTTGGGCGACGTCGCGCGCGAACGCGATCAGGTCGTCGACGCCTTCTTGGACGCGGCCGGGGAAGTCGAGCCAACCCAGCGCGTGTTTGACGATCTCGGCGTGCTTGGGATCGTCCGACCATGGCGACGGATCCTTGCGCCAGAGTTTCAAGAGGAACTGGTCCTGCGTCAGCTTCGCGAGCGCGGCGCCGGGATCGGCGGTCGTCTTTCCCAGCTCGATCGCGACGCGTTCGCTCGACCCGGCGGCCAGTTGCCGCTGTTTGGTTTCGATCGCCGCGAGCAACGCATTGTAGGATTCGTCGAACTGTTTGACGCCTTCGACCTGTAGCCGCTGGGTCACATCGAAGAAGCCGATCTGCGCTTTCTTCAACGCCGCCATCATCGCCCGTGCGCCGTCGATGTCGGTCTCGACCGTGTCGGGTCGAACCGATCCATGGTCGAGCAGCGCGTCGAGCGTCGCGGGCGGGACCGTATTGACGGTGTTACGTGCGATCAGGTTCTCGATGTAGAGCAGATCGCCGTACGCGGCATTCTTGGTGCCCGTGCTCGCCCACAGGGGCCGTTGCTCGCGGGCGCCGCGTTCGCGAAGCTTTGCAAATCGCTCGCCGGCAAAGAGTTGTCTGAAGCGCTGGTAGATGAGCTTGACGTTTGCGATCCCGGCTTTCCCGAGCAGTTCGGTCAACGGCTCGCCCTTGGCGATCTTTTCCTGCAGCAACTTGTCGACTGCGGTATCGATGCGGCTGATGAACACGCTGTTGACCGACGCGATCCGGTCGATCGGCTGACCCGCTTCGATGCGCCGTTCTAGTCCGGCAATGTAGGCGTTCGCCGCGGCTTCGTACGACTCGATCCCGAAGACGAGCGTAACGTTGATGTTGACGCCGGCGGCGATCGCTTCGACGATCGCCGGGATGCCGGCCGGCGTCGCCGGAATCTTGATCATGACATTGGGCCGGTCGACGGTTGCCCACAACCGTTTCGCGGCGGCGATCGTTCCGGGCGTGTCGTGCGCGAGCAGCGGCGAAACTTCGAGGCTGACGTAGCCGTCGGCGCCGCCGGTGCTTTCGTAGACGGGGCGGAACTCGTCGAGCGCGTTGCGGATATCCTCGATTGCCAGCGCTTCGAAGATCGCATTCGGATCGGTCTGGCGGCCGACGAGCGACTGCAGCTGTTCGTCGTAGTCGGTCCCGCTGGCAATCGCTTTCTCAAAAATCGTCGGGTTCGACGTCATCCCGCGCAGACCGAGCCCAATCAGCCGGTGCAAGGATCCAGAAGCGAACATGCTGCGGCGAATATTGTCGAGCCAGATCGACTGGCCGGCGTGCGCGAGTTGCTCGAGTTGCGTGCTCATCGGCCTCCCCTTTTCCCCTCAGTATACCTAATCCGATGGCACTTAGGCATGCGTCAAAAGCCCGCGCGCGACGCTCGCAACGTGCTCCGCCGTGAACCCGAACGCCTTGGCGAGTGCCGCCGCCGGCGCCGACGCTCCGTAATGATCGATCCCGATCGCCACGCCCGCGCTGCCGACCCATCGCTCCCAGCCGAGGGTCGCGCCGGCTTCGATCGAGACGCGCGCACGGACCGACGGCGGCAGGACACGGTCTTGATAGCTGCGGTCTTGCGCGCTGAAGAACTCCCAGCAGGGCATCGAGACGACGCGGACGGCGCTGCCGTCGGCGTGCAACAGCTTGGCCGCGTCGAGCGCGAGGCTCACCTCGGAGCCGGTCGCGATGAGGATGAGATCGGGCTGGCCGTCGCCGCCGGCGATCACGTACGCGCCGCGGGCGACGTCGGCGCGCCGGTCGCCGAGGAACGGCAGCTTCTGCCGCGTCAGCACGAGACAGGTCGTGCGGGCGCTCGGGTCGACCGCGCATTGCCATGCGGCCAGCGTCTCGAGCGCGTCCGCCGGGCGAATGACCGCCAGATCCGGCGTCGCCCGCAAGGTCGCGAGCTGCTCGATCGGCTGGTGGGTTGGCCCGTCCTCGCCGAGGTAGAACGAATCGTGTGTGTAGACGAAGACGGCGCGTAGTTTGCTGAGCGCAGCGAGCCGGACCGCCGGCTTCATGTAGTCGACGAAGTTGAAGAACGTCGCGCCGAACGGCAACAGCCCACCGTGCAGCGCAATTCCGTTGACGGCGGCGCCCATCGCGTGCTCGCGAACGCCGAAATGAATGTTGCGCCCGGCGTACGAGCCGGGCTGGAAATCGCCGTAGCCCGCGAGGTAGGTGTTGGTCGACGGATCGAGGTCGGCTGAACCGCCGACTAGCTCGGGAAGTTCCTTTGCGATCGCATTCATGATCGCGCCGCCGATCTCGCGCGTCATGCCGGCGCCGTTGCTCGCGTCGAACGCCGGCCAGGCAAGCTTCTCGGGTAGCCGGCCGTCGCGGGCGCGCTCGAACTGGGCGGCGAGCGTCGGTTCGGCCGTCTTCCAACCGGCGTAGCGTTCCGCCCAGGCTCGCTCGCGGTCGCCGCCGAGGGCGCCGACGGCTCGCCACCAAGCCAGCACGTCATCGGGGACGAAGAACGGCGGCTGCGTCGGCCAACCGAGTTGCTGTTTGGTCTTGGCGACGTCGTCGGCGCCGAGCGGCGACCCGTGCGCTTTGTACGAGTCCTGTTTGGGCGAACCGTAGCCGATATGCGTGCGAACCAAGATGATCGACGGTTTGGCCCGCTCCGCCTTCGCGGCAGCGAGCGCCGCATCGACGGTCGCGACGTCGTTGCCGTGGTCGACGTCGATCGTCTGCGTCTGCCAACCGTAGGCGGCGAACCGGCCGGCGACATCCTCGGTGAAGGTCAGCGAGGTCGGCCCCGCTAGCGAGACGTTGTTGTCGTCGTACAGAACGATCAGCTTGCCGAGTCCGAGGTGGCCGGCGAGCGAGGCCGCTTCCGCCGAGACGCCCTCCATCAGGTCGCCGTCGCCGGCGATCGCGTACGTAAAATGGTCGATGATCGCCGGACCGCGGTTATAGACCGCCGCCAGATGGGCCTCGGCGATCGCCATGCCGACCGCGTTGCCGACCCCTTGGCCGAGCGGCCCGGTCGTCGCCTCGACGCCCGGCGTGAGGTGGACCTCCGGGTGCCCCGGCGTCTTGCTCCCGAATTGGCGAAACGACTCGAGGTCTTCGAGCGTGACCGCGTAGCCGGTGAGATAGAGCAGCGCGTAGAGCAACATCGAGCCGTGGCCGGCGCTCAGAACGAACCGGTCGCGGTCGAACCAAGCCGGATTCGCGGGATTGAAACGCAGGTGACGGCCCCACAAGGCGTAGGCCATCGCGGCGGCCCCAAGCGGCAATCCGGGGTGGCCGGAGTTGGCCTTCTGGACGGCGTCCACCGCGAGAAAGCGAATGGCGTTGATGCGGCGTTCGTCGTCGGCGGAGTTCGGCACGGGCCCTCCTTACTGGATCCGGATGCACTATTCGACTCTGGAGTCTACTTACCCAAGTTCACCCCGGACCTCGTCCCGGTCGTTGGCAAACCACCGCCCGGACGAGGATTCGGTTTCAACGAAGCCGATTTGTTGCCGCATGGACGCCGAATCGTTGCGCGCGAAGATCGAACAGCTTGCCGGCCGGCCCGACGACGTGCGCGGCGCCGCCGGGGCGGCCGTCGACGAGGTGATTGCCGCGCTCGACGACGGCCGGTTGCGCGTCTGCGAGCCGATCGACGGGACTTGGACGACCCACGCCTGGATCAAGCGAGCGATCTTGCTCTACTTCCGGCGCCAGGACAACGTGCGAATCGTCCCGCCCGCCGTAACGACCGACGACGCGGTCGCGTTCAAACACGTTCCGCCGTCGTTCTACGACAAGTTGCCGACCAAACGCAACTACGCGGCGCTGGGCGTTCGGTGCGTGCCGCCGGGAACCGCGCGCTACGGCTCGTTCCTCGGGCGCGGCGCGATCCTGATGCCGGGGTTCGTCAACATCGGCGCCTACGTCGACGAAGGCACGATGGTCGACACCTGGGCGACGGTCGGCTCGTGCGCGCAGATCGGCAAGGACGTGCACCTGGCCGGCGGCGTCGGCATCGGCGGCGTGCTCGAACCGCCCCAAGCGCAACCGGTGGTCATCGAAGACGGGGCGTTCGTCGGGTCGCGCGCGATCGTCGTCGAGGGCGTTCACGTCGGCCGTGAAGCGGTGCTCGGTGCGGGCGTCGTACTGACGGCCTCGACGCCGATCGTCGACGTGCGTGGACCCGAGGCGGTCGTTTCGCGGGGCCGGATCGGGCCGCGTTCGGTCGTCATTCCCGGCACGATGCCCAAGCGATTTGCCGCCGGCGAGTTCGGGGTGCCGTGCGCGCTCGTTATCGGCGAGCGGACGGCCTCGACCGACCGTAAGACCTCGCTTGAGACGGCCCTGCGCGAGTTCGGCGTCTCGGTCTGACGCATGAACCCGGCGATCGCAGCTCAACCACCGTCGGCGATTCGCGCGCTCAATGCGCGCAAACGTCCGAGTTCGATCGACCTTGGACTCGGCGAGCCGACCCTCGCGCCGACCGTCGCGCACTTCGAACGCGCCACCGAATGGGTCCGCGCCAACGGCTGTCGCTACTCGCCCAATCCCGGTGATCCCGATCTGCGCGAAGCGATCGCGCGCCACTACCGCTATCCCGAACTCGACCGCGGCGCCAACGTCTGCGTGACGACCGGCTCGCAAGAGGCGGTGTACGCAGCGATCAAGGCGACGCTCGATCCCGCCCACGACGAACTGCTGCTCGTCGAACCGGCGTTTCCCGTCTACGCGAAGATTGCGGCCGTCGAGGGCATTGCGCTGCGGCGCGTCGGGCTCTCCGCCGCCGCCGATTTTGCGTTCGATCCCGACGCGATCCTCGCGGCGATCGGTCCACGGACGCGCATGATCGTCATCTGCTCGCCCTGCAATCCGACCGGTCGCGTCGTCCCGAAAGCGGCGGTCGAGACGATCGCCCGCGAACTAGCGAGCCGCCCCGGACCACCGATCCTCGTGCTCCACGACGAGATCTATCGCGAGTTGCAGTTCGTCGACGACGTCGGGAACTTCGGTGACGTCTACCCGTACACAATCTCGGTGAACTCGCTCTCGAAGAGCAACGCGCTGACGGGCTTGCGGCTCGGTTGGGCGATCGCCCCGAGCGCCGCGATGCCCGAGATCGTGAAACTCCACGGTTGGCTGACATCGTGTGCAAGTACGTTCGCGCAGCGCGTCGCACTCGAGATCTTCGCGGCCGGCGACTTGGCCGTCAGCCGCCCGTGGTATCGCACGCAGCGCAACGCCGCCGTCGCGGCGGCCGTCGATTCGGGTTTGCATCACGTCGCGCCCGATGGAACGTTCTATCTTTGGCTCGACACGAAAGCCGGCGACTCGGTCCGGTTCGCTTCGGAGCTTATCGAACAGCGCGACGTCGTCGCCGTCCCAGGAACGATCTTCGGCGACGATCCGGCGCTCGACGGCTGGTTGCGCGCCAGCTTCGTCGCGCCGATCGATGTGGTGCGCGAAGGGATCGCGCGGATCGCCGCGCAGGCTAATGAGCCGGTGCGCACCGCGTGACGCCGGCCGGGATCTCGCCGCGCGGCGGGATGCGGGTCACGGCGTAGCAGCCCCGATCCGCGCCGCCGGCGGGCGTAAACTTCAACGCGCCGGCGACGGTGGCAAAGGTCCGCGCGCGGATCGCGGCGACGACGTTGGTGCGCGTCATCGGCGCGCCGGATGCGACGACGTCAGCGATTGCTCGGAGCGCGACCTGGGTCGCGACGTAGTAGGCGTCGGCGTCGGTCGATGGGGCCTGCGCCGTCTGCGCGAGGTACTGGGCGCGAAATGCCGGCCCACGGACCGGATCGAGTACGAGCGTCGGTTCGATCGTCGTATACGCAACCGTCGTGCGAAACGGCTCGTAGCCGCGCCGTTCCATGTAGCGTAGCAGGTCGTCGGCGCGTAGCGCGGCGGCGGCGACCGGCGGCGCGAGCACGCAGCCGCGGGTGCTTGGACCGACGAACAGGGTCGCGTCCGACCGGGTCGCGACGCGCGCGCGCAAGCTTCCGATGGCCGCGGCGATGGCGGTTGCGCGAACCGGGTCGCGCGAATCGACCGCGACGCTTCGGTAGCCGTCCGCGCGCCCGAGCGTCGCGAGCAGCCGGCCCTCGGTTTCGTCGGTCGTCGTCACGCGGAACAGCGTCGATTTTTTCCCCGCCGGGGGTGCAACCGGCGTCGCCGCCTGCGATAGCAACGCGATCGAGGCGCGCGCGGCCGTCGGCGCCTCGGCGTCGGCGATATCTTGCCGCAGGCCACCGATCACGGCGACGACGCGCGGATTGCGAACGAAGCCGGCGACGATCCGCGCACCGTTCGCGCCTTGCGCGAGATTGTCGGTGCCCTCGTCTTCGTGCGGATTGGCGATGTGTTCCGACGAATCGGCGAATACGATCGCGACCCGCATCGGCGCGGTGCGATCGGCGTTCCACTGCGCGACGGCCAGATCGACGGCGCCACGGGCCGCCAGCCCGCGCCAGCCGTCGTCGCCGGCGAGCGGCAACTCGACGCCGATCGCGACCTTGGGCGGTATCGGCGTGTCGGCCGCGGCGGCCCCGAATAGCGCGGCGGCGAGCGCGACCGCGGCACCGCGCGCAACGAGTCGGATCATTGTGCTAGCTCCTTACCGGTCCGATCCAGACGGTCTGGATGTTGGTGAACTCGCGCAGCCCGAAATGCGACAACTCGCGGCCGTATCCGCTGGCCTTGACGCCGCCGAACGGGAGGCGCGGATCCGACGCCGTCATGCCGTTGATGAAGACGCCGCCGGATTCGAGCAGTCCGGCGGCGCGTTCGGCGCGCGCGATGTCGGTGGTCCAGACGTTGCCGCCCAAACCGAACCGCGAGTCGTTGGCGAGGGCGATGGCGTGATCGAGGTCGCGCGCGCGAATCACCGCGGCGACCGGGCCGAACGTTTCCTCGCGAAAGACCGGCATCGCCGGCGTCACCTCGGTGACGATCGTCGGCGCGAAAAAATAACCCGGTCGATCCGGCTGCGACCCGCCGAGTACGATGTTCGCGCCGAGCGCAACCGACTCGTCGAGTTGGCGTTGCAGGTCGGCGCGAAACTCGTCGCGCGCCAGCGGCCCGATCTGGGTCGCCGCGTCGAGCGGATCGCCGACCCGTAGCGCTTTGGCCGCCGCAACGAACCGGGTGACGAACGCGTCGTGCACGCCGGCTTCGACGATGAACCGTTTGGCCGCGATGCAACTCTGACCGCAGTTTTGGAACCGGGCCCGCACCGCGGTCTGCGCGGCGAGATCGAGATCGGCGTCGGCGAGCACGATAAACGCATCCGAACCGCCGAGTTCAAGCACCGTTTTTTTGAGATGCTTACCGCTGGTCGCTGCGACGCTACGGCCGGCGCCCTCGCTTCCGGTCAGCGTGACCGCGGCGATCCGTGGATCGGCGATGACGGTTTCCATGGCGTGCCCCGGAACCAGCAAGGCTGTAAAGACACCGGGTGGTGCGCCGCACGCGGCAAAGATGCGTTCGATCTCGAGCGCGCAACCGGTGACGTTCGCGGCATGTTTGAGCAGCCCGACGTTGCCGGCGACGAGCGCGGGCGCGGCGAACCGGAAGACCTGCCAGAATGGGAAGTTCCACGGCATGATCGCGAGAATCGCACCGAGCGGACGGTACGCGACGTAACTGCTGGTTGCAGTGCTCGCGACGATCTCGGGCGCGATGAACTCCGCACCGTGGTCGGCGTAGTACGCGCAGCCGGTCGCGCACTTGGCAACTTCGGCCTCGGCCTCGGCGATCGGTTTGCCCATCTCGCGAACGGCGATCGTCGCGATCGGCGTCTTGTGTTCGCGCAAATACGCGGCGACGCTGGCCAACAGCGCGGCGCGCTCGGCGACCGGCCGCGCACGCCAGCCGGCAAATGCCGATCGGGCGGCGTCGAGCCGGCGGTCGATCTCGGCGCGGTCGTGGATCGGATAGCTCTGCAGCGGGCGACCACTGGCGGGATTAACGGTTTCGATCGTGGACGGGGCGTTTGCGACGGTACTCATGCGCCGAGCCTACTGCGCGCGGCGAGTCGATACCTCGACTTCGACCACGCCGCGGTTCACAGCCGATCGGTGCGCGCCGGCGCAAGGGGGCGATCGAGCCGGAACGGGTTCGCCGCAGGCCGTAAGCTGCCGAGGATCGACTCGGCGACGATCCGCGCGCGGGCCGGGCTGCACATCGCGCCGTGGCCGTTGTCGCCGCAGTTCACGAACAGGCCGGCGATCGGCGTTGCGCCGAGCAGCGGGTGGCCGTCGGGTGTATAGCTGTACTGGCCGGCGACCACCGTCCACGGATCGGAGCCGCGCTCCCAGACGCGGCGCCAGAACGGCGTCGTGCGCGCGACCGCCGCCGGGCCGTTCGGCGCCATGACGGTTTCGTAGAAGTCGGCCGCCGCCGGAACCGGGTCGAGCGCGGGGCCCGGCGCCGCCGCTGGTTCGGCAAACAGCACGAAGGCGCCGCGGCCGGCCGGGCGCCAGTGCGCGCCGGAATCGTCGTCGATCGTCATCGGGGCATCGGGCGGCACCTCGGCCAAGTCGGGGAAGATCAACCGCCGCCGGATCCGCAGCTCAATTGGCAATCGAATTCCGACCGTTTGCGCCAGCGCCACCGAGAACGGCCCCGCGCACAGCACGGCGTTGGCGCAGGCGACCTCGCCGCGATCGGTGCGAACGGCGACGACCCGGTTCCCGCGAACCGTGATGCCGACGACCTCGGTCGCGGGCGCGATCGCCGCGCCGG
>JBOHTW010000067.1:0-8551 GCA_050733835.1 Vulcanimicrobiaceae bacterium
GAAGATCACCAGATCGAAATTGCCCAGCGTCAAAAAGGCCGGCCGCGCGAACCAGCCGAGCACGAGCACGACGGCCGCGCCGCCGCCGACCGCGGCAACGATCGAACCGTCGCTGTCGACCATCCGGAGGATCGCGAGCACGAGGATCAGCGCGAGCCCGACGACGATCGACGCGGCGACGTACGAGCGTGGCAGGCTCAACGCCGGCGTCAGATCGGTCTGTTCTTGCTGCAAGTAGGTCAGCGCGGGCGGCAGCATGCCCGCGCAGAACAGCGCAACGACGGTCGCCGAGACCGTTTCAAGGACGGCCCGCGCGCGGCCGCCGGCCGCCCGCAGCAGCGCGGTCATTCGCATGTGCTCGCCCCGCCGATAGGCGATGACCGCACCGAGCAGCGAGAGCCACAGGAACAGGATCGTCGCCAGTTCGTCGCTCCAGACGATCGAGTGCCGTAGCACGTAGCGGAAGAAGACGCCGGCGCTCAGCAGGCAGACTTCGACGACGATCGCGAGCGCGCAGAGCCACTCGACCGCGCGGCCGATCGCCGCGTCGACCGCGCGCGTCCAGTCGCGCGCGAGCCGGCGCGGCGCGAGCCCCGCGCTCTCGATCGCCGTCGATTCCGCCATCGGCGCTGCCGGTTAGCCGAGCTTTCCTGAGTGGGCTTCGAGCAGCGACCACGCTTGCTGACCGAATTGTCCGCGATAGTAAGCATAGAAGCTGCCGAGGCGTTTGCGGAAACTCTCGGTCTCGGCGACGTTGATCGCCATCCCCTGCGTCTTCAGCTTGGCCGCCAGACTGTCGTTGAGCTTCATCGTGTCGGCCCGGTCTAGCAGGGCGTACTTTGCCGCGTTGCGTTCGACCGCGGCTTGAATGTCCGGCGGCAGCGCCTTCCACGCGTCGCCGTTGGAAAGAAACCAGAACGCGGACCACATGTGATTGGTCACGCTCAGGTTCTTCTGCACTTCGTAGAGCTTAGCGACCTCGATGATCGCGTACGGATTCTCTTGGGCGTCGATGACGTGCGTCTGCAGCGACGTGTAGACTTCGTTGAAGTTCATCGGCGTCGGCGAGGCGCCCAGCGCCTTGAACAAGTCGACCCACAGCTTGCCGGCCGGCGTGCGAATGCGCAGCCCGTTGAGATCGTCGGCGGTGCGGATGGGCTTGGTCGACGTGGTGATCTCGCGCATCCCGTTCTCCCACATCTTGGGAAACGCGTAGAGGCCCTTGGCGGCGATCTCCTTGCGCACGTAGCCGCCGAGCGGCCCGTCGAAGGCAGCGAACGCATCGGGCGAATCTTTGAAGGCGAAGCCGACGCCCTGGATGCCGGCGACCGGCACGACCGACTGCAAGATGCCGCCGTCGAGGGTGAAAAACTGCAGCGCGCCCGAGCGTAGTTGGCTGAGCATCTCGGTGTCGCCACCGAGTTCGTTGTTCGGAAAGATCGCGACGTCGAGCCGGCCGCCGGTCTCTTGTTTGACGGCTGCCCACAGTTCTTTCATCCGTACGTTCAGCGGATAGTCGGGTGGAACGTTCGAGGCGAACTTGTATTGAAACTGCGCCGCGCGCGCCGGCGACTTGAGGATTGCAATGCTGGCAAACGTAGCGGCCGTCGCCGCGGAAAATTGCGCGCGAGAGATGGATTTGGACACCGGATGGGTCTCCTTTCGCGAGTGCGAATTAGTCCAGGAGCAGGCCGCCGTCGACGACGAGCGTCTCGCCGTCGACGAACGAGGCACGTGGGGAGCATAGCCAGGCAATCGCCTCGGCGATCTCATGCGGTTCGGCCGAGCGTTCGAGCAAGGTCATCGATTCGACCCGGTCGCGGTGCAGCGGGTTGGCGAACGAGTCGGCGACCATCGGCGTCAAGGTCGGGCCGGGCGCGACCGCGTTGACGGCGATCCCGCGGTCGGCGAGCGCGCGCGCCGCGCTGCGAGTCAGCGCGAGCACGGCGCCTTTGCTGGCAGCGTAGGCGGCCGTGCCGGATAGGCCGCCGCCACGCTTGCCGGCGACGCTGGCGACCGTGCAGATTCGTGCGCCGCGGGTCATGTGCTTCGCGGCTTCGCGAATGCACAGATACGTGCCGAGCACGTTGACCTCGTAGACGCGCTGCCACGTCGCGAGATCGATCGCGAAGAACTCGGTCGTGTCGGCGATGCCGGCGGACGTGACCAGCGCATCGAGCCGCCCGCCGAACAGTTCGACGGCCCGCGCGACGGCGGCAACCACCGAGGCTTCACTGCTGACGTCGAGCTGGATCTCGTGACCGCCGATTGCGTCCGCAACGGCGCGTGCGGCCAGTTCGTCGCGGTCGGCGACGGCGACCCGGTAGCCTTCGTGTGCGAGCACTTCGCAGCAGGCTTTGCCGATGCCGCTCGCACCGCCGGTAACCAGCGCCGTCCGCGCTCGTCGTTCGTCGCCGACCATCTCCGGTGCGAGCACCGCTACAGCAACCTTCCCGGGTCGGCGAACCCGTGGGCCAAGTCGGCGAGGAATCGCGCCGCCGGCGCGCCGTCGACGAACCGATGATCGAAGCTGACGACCAAAGTCAACATCCAAGCCGCCACGACCGACCCGTCGACGACGGCCGGCCGCCGGCGAACCGCTCCCATTCCGACGATCGCGGTTTGAGGCGGATCGATCAGCGGCACGACGCGGTCGACGCCGAGCGTGCCGAGATTCGAGAGGGTAATGCACGCGCCGCCGGCATCGCTTGGGGCCAAGCGACCAGCGCGTGCGCGGTCGACGATCGCGACCAGTTGCGCCTCGAGTTCGCGCAGCGAGCAACGGTCGGCTCCCCGGATCACCGGGACCACCAAGCCGGCGTCGGTGTCGACGGCCAGGCCGACGTCGATCGATTCGACCGCAGCGCCGGTTCGCGCGTCGGTCCGCAGCACCGGGTGCGTTCGCACCGTGCGCCCGATCGCCGCCAGCGCAAACGCCGTCCAACCCGCATCGCCGCGCCGCTCCAGGAGCGCGCGCAGATCGTCGACGCGAACTTCGCGGTCGACGTGCGCGAGCGGCAGACCGCCGACCTCGCTCATGCGGCGGAAGATCGTGCGCCGTGCCGGTGCGATCGCCGGCGCGTTCGCCGGCGTTTGCGCGACGATCGGCTCGGGTGGTACCGGAACAGTTCGCGCCGCGTGGTTGCCGTTGATGTCGGCCCGTGTAATGCGCCCGCGCGGTCCGGTGCCGGTGATCTCGCGAAGATCGACCCGGCGTTCGCGCGCGAGCTTGCGGGCCGCCGGCGAGGCGACGATGCGGCCGTTGCGAATGGGCCGGTCAATCGGCCGCTCAAGTGGTTCGCCGGCGAGCACCAAGGTGCCGATCGTCTCGCCGCAGGCAAACTCTTCGCCGGCCTGGCCGCGAAGATCGGCGAGCGTGCCGGCGACCGGCGATTCGACTTCATAGTTGATCTTGTCGGTCGCAACTTCCAGCACGGGTTCGCCCTGCGCGACCTGGTCGCCGGGCGATTTGAGCCAGCGAACGATCGTTCCGTGGGTCATCGTCAACCCGAGTTTGGGCATCGCAATTTCGGTCGCCATTATGCGCTCGGCATCACGTCTGGTTTCGGACCAGTCGGCGCGCCGCGTCCGCAATTGCCGGCGCTTTGGGATAGATCGCTTCTTGCAGCGCCGGTGCGAACGGCACGGGAACGTGGGCGGCGCCGAGCCGCACGATCGGCGCGTCGAGTTCGTCGAAGCAGCTTTCGGCGGCGAACGCGGCGATCTCGGCGCCGACGCCGCCGGTGCGCACGGCTTCGTGCGCGACAACCAGGCGGTGGGTGCGCGCGACGGCTTGGGCGATCGAGTCGAGATCGAGCGGCCAGAGCGTGCGCAGGTTGAGCACCAGCGCCGAGATGCCTTCGCGTTCGAGTTCGTCGGCGGCCGCGAGCGCGCGCCCGACCGTAATCCCGTAGCTGACGATTGCGACGTCGGTGCCGTCGCGCATCGTCTTCGCGCGCCCGATGGGGATCAGAAAATCGTCGTCGTCCGGTACCAGACCCGTTTGCGCGAACAGGACTTTGTGTTCGAAGTAGAGGGTTGGATTTTGGCTGCGGATTGCACTCTTGAGCAGCCCTTTGGCGTCTTCGGGATCGGCCGGGACGACGATCTCCAGACCCGGTACGTGCACGAACCAAGCCTCCAGCGATTGCGAGTGTTGCGCGGCGGCGGACTTGACGATGCCGTCGGGAGCGCGTAGGACCAGCGGTACGCTGCACTGCTCGCCGAACATGTAACGCAACTTCGCCGCCTGATTGACGACCTCGTCCATCGCGCAGGTAATGAAGTCGGCAAAGTGCATGTCGACGACCGGCCGCGTCCCGGTCAGCGCGGCGCCGACGCCGGCGCCGACGCTCGCTGCCTCGGAGATCGGCGTGTCGCGCACGCGTTCGACCCCGAACTCCTGCGGCAATCCCTTGAATTGGCCGAAGATGCCACCTTGCTTTGCGATGTCTTCACCCATGACGAAGACGAGATCGTCGCGCCGCATCTCTTCTTGCATCGCTTCGAGGGTCGCCTCGCTGAAGCTGAGCGTGCGGCTCATCGCTTTTGCTCCGCCGCCGCCGTGAGCCGCGCGCGCTCGCCGGCGGCCGTCGCTCCGTGAACCGAGGCGGCGTCGCGGTCGCCGGTGTACGCGCCGACGAAGGCTTCATCCGGATCCGGCGCGGCGCTTGCGCGCGCAAAGTCGAGGGCGTCGGCAAACTCGGTTCGGGCTTGCGTGAAGAACGAGTCGAACGTTTCGTCGGCGATCGCGGCGCCGAGTTGCGCGCGCAACCGCACGATCGGGTCGTCGCTCCGCCGCGCTGCGACCTCGTCTTTGCTGCGGTAGCGCTCGGGATCGCCGATGTAGTGCCCCCGCGCGCGGTAGGTCTTGCACTCGATGAACGTCGGACCGCCGCCGTTGCGGGCGCGGCCGACGGCTTCGGTGACGACCGAAAAGACGGCCGGCGCGTCGAATCCGTCGACGATTGCGCTCGCCATTCCGTAACCGGCGGCGCGAATCGAGACGTCGCGGATGCGCATCGTCTCGGCGGTCGGGGTCGTGCTCGCGTATTCGTTATTCTCCAAGATGAAGACGGCCGGGAGTTGCCAGACGGCGGCCAGATTCAAGTTTTCGTGGAACGGGCCGCGATTGGCCGCACCGTCGCCGAAGAAACAAACCGCGACCTGATCGGTGTGCCGCAGTTGCGCCGAGAGCGCCGCACCGGCGACCAGGCCGAAACCACCGGCAACGACGCCGTTGGCGCCGAGCATGCCCACCGAGAAGTCGGCGATGTGCATGGAGCCGCCGCGACCGTGGCAGACCCCGTCGACGCGACCGAACAGTTCGGCGACCATCGCGCGCATCGCCGTGCCCTTTGCAAGCGTGTGGCCGTGACCGCGGTGTGTCGAGGCGATATAGTCGTCGCGCCGGAGGGCGGCGCAAGCACCGGCGGCGACCGCTTCTTGACCGATCGAAAGATGGGCAAAGCCGGGGATCTCGCCGGCGAGAAAGTGGCGTTCGATGCCTTCCTCGAGGATCCGTATCCGAATCATCGTGCGGAGGAGCGCGAGCCGGGCCTCGCGATCGAGCGCGTCGTCGGTCGCCTGCGTCAACGCGTCAGCCATTGCCGATGCTCCGGGTCGCGCCGGCCAACGCATCGGTTGCGGCTCGAGCCGCGGCAATCACCGCGGCGCGCGCGCGCGTTCGGGCGGCCCGAAAGCGAAACGCGGGAATCGAAACGGAGAACGCGCCGCGCACGCGATCGCCGGCCCCGAAGAACGGTGCTCCGATGCAGCGCACGCCCTCGGCGAACTCTTCATTGTCCTCGCTGAACCCGAGTTCGCGAATCCGACCGAACTCCGTCTGCAGTTCCGCGAGCGAGGTTTGCGTGCGACGGGTGACCGGCACGGGCGGGTGGGCTGCGAAATGGACGGCGATGAAGGCCGCATCGCAGTGCGCGAGCACCGCTTTGCCGAGTGCGCGGGCGTGCAGGTTGGCCGTGTAGCCCGGGTAGAGGCTTGAGACGCGCACGTGCTGCTGCGATTCGACGATCTCGGCGATCACGACGTCGCGGCCGTAGAGCAATGCGAGATACGCGCTCTCGTTGGTGACGTCGGACAATTCGCGAACGATCGTCTGCAACTGCGGCGTGACCGGCAACATGCGCAGGAATGCAACGCCCAACCCGGCCGCTTTGCCGCCGAGACGGTAGGCGCCGGCGGCTGTGTCGCGTACGATATAGCCGTCGACGGTCAGCGTGTTGAGCACGTGGTAAACGGTGCTGAGGTTGATGCCAAGATCGGTGGCGATGCTCCGCGGCAAGCGCCCGGCGGCGCCGGCGTCGGCGACGTATTCGAGCACCCGCAAGGCGCGGCGGACGGAACCGAGGAGGTCGTTGTTCATTTCAAAATATGAAAAACACTTCACCATTCTGAGTGACCGCCAACTTAGCACCAAGACGGCTCCACGTCAAGACGGAGAACTTCACCTACTGCGGCGAATCTAGCGGGCCCCGGGCCGTTTCGACCGCACGCCGTTAGGACATAGCCATGATCATGAGCCGCCGCATCGACGCCCGTATCGAATTCGAGTTCCTGCGCGCGACCGAAGCGGCGGCGGTTGCTTCGGGCCGGCTGGTCGGCCGCGGCGATAAGATCGCCGTCGATCAGTCGGCGGTCGACGCGATGCGGGCGGTGCTCGGCGACGTCGACATCGACGGCGTCGTCGTCATCGGCGAGGGCGAAAAGGACGAGGCACCGATGCTCTACATCGGCGAGGAACTCGGCACCCGCGACGGCCCAAAGATGGATATCGCCGTCGATCCGATCGACGGCACGACGTTGGCGTCGAAGGGCGGTCACGGCGCGATCTCGGTCGTTGCCGCCGCCGAGCGCGGTTCGCTGTTTCACACGCGAATCGCCTACATGGACAAGGTCGTCGTCGGCCCGGTTGGCCGTGGCTTGGTTTCGATCGAGGCGTCGCCCGCGCAGAATGTCCGCGCGCTCGCGCGGGCGATGGGCCGGCCGGTCAGCGAGATCACCGTCGCCCTGCTCGAACGGCCGCGGAACGACGCGAAGGTTAAAGAGTTGCGCGAGCTCGGCGCGCGCGTTCGGTTGTTTTCCGACGGCGACGTCGCAACCGCGGTGATCGCGACGTTGCAAGAACGCAGCCGGATCGACATTCTCATGGGCATCGGCGGCGCGCCCGAAGGGGTGGTCACCGCCTGCGCGGTCAAGTGCCTCGGCGGCGATATGCAGGCTAAACTGTGGTTGCGCGAAGACGAGGAAAAAGTTGCGGTCGCCGAGGGGATCGATCCCAACCGAGTGCTTCGGCTCGACGATCTGTGCCGGTCGGAACTGGCGATGTTGATCGCGACCGGCGTCACCGATGGTGAGTTGCTCGAGGGCGTCCGTTACGTCCGTGGCAGCGCGTACACGCAGTCGCTGATCATCTCGTCGCTCACCAATACCGTGCGCACCGTCGAGACCAAGCACGATCTCAGTTCGATCGCGCGGTACGCGTCGCCCAACGGCGGCGGCGCCACTGGTCCACTCTACCAAGTTTACACCCCGGCGATTGCCAAGGAGAGCCAGCCATGAATCAGCCGCTTGCCGATGTCGCCAAAGCGATGGTCGCGCCGGGGCGCGGAATCCTCGCGGCCGACGAGAGCCTTGGAACTGCGAACAAGCGATTTGAAAAGCTCGGGATTCCTGCAACTGAAGAGATGCGCCGCAGCTACCGCGAGATGTTGTTTACGACCAAGGATATCGGTCGCTACGTCAGCGGCGTGATTTTATACGACGAGACGATTCGGCAAGCAACCAAGGACGGGACTGCATTCGTCAAGGTTCTTGAGGCCGGAGGAATGATGCCCGGCATCAAGGTCGATCAAGGGACGGTGCCGTTGCCGTACACCCAGGGCGAGAAGATCACCGAAGGTTTAGACGGTTTGCCCAAGCGCGTCGCCGAGTACGTAAAGCTGGGCGCAAAATTTGCAAAATGGCGCGCCGTCATCGACATCGGTGCTGGGATTCCGAGCGGCCGCGCAATTGAAGCCAACGCCCACGCCCTTGCACGCTACGCAGCAATCTGCCAGACTGGGGGCCTCGTCCCGATCGTCGAGCCCGAGGTGCTGATGGACGGCGATCACTCGCTCGAGCGTTGCCGTCACGTCACCGAGCGCGTCTTGCGGGTCGTGTTCGCCGAACTGGCGCGCGCCGGCGTTGAGTTCGAAGCGATGGTGCTCAAGCCGAACATGGTGATCGCCGGAGCCAAGTCGACGGCGCAGGCAACCGCGAGCGAGGTCGCCGCCGCAACGTTGGAAACGTTGCGGCGGACCGTTCCCGCTGCCGTCGCCGGGATTGCGTTTCTGTCCGGCGGGCAGACCGACGAAGTCGCAGCCGCGAATCTCAACGAGATCAACCGGCTGGTGAACGGGCGCGCACCGTGGCCGATCACGTTTTCGTACGGTCGCGCGCTGCATCAGTCGGCGATGGAAGCTTGGCGCGGTGATTCGGCGAAGTGGGCGGCGGGTCAAGCCGCGCTCGCAAAACGCGCACGTTGCAACGG
>JBOHTW010000068.1:0-1917 GCA_050733835.1 Vulcanimicrobiaceae bacterium
GCGCTTCGACAATCTTTCGAAAACATCGGTGGCAACGTTCGTCGCGGTGTTACCCACTTGCGGGCGACGAACAGCTGATCACTCCGCTCCAGTAGCAGCCACGAAATTGTCGACGCCGGAACCACGCGTCGCCAGCGAGTAATCGCGAGACCGACAGGTCCCGTGTGCGCGTCTAGTACCAGCTCGAGAACTTAAGGCGAACCGTTTTCCTTGTGACCGTCGCTACATCGCGATCGAAGAGGACAAGTTCTTCATCGAGCGGCGACACGGCCGAGAGTGACGCAACGCCGTGCTCATTTTTGGCATACGCTTCTTCGGCGATTCCTTGGCAGGGCGGGTGCGGGATAGCGCTTGGATACGAGGGCGCGAGTCCGAGCGCAGCAATCGCTCTAGGGGTAGTCGCGTCGATAAAGTCCGTTGCCGATATTTCGAAGCGCTGTAGGTCTGGTAGACGTCGATCGACGAGGTCATCGATTGCCAGGCCAAACGCATCGCGCACATGCCGGCTCGCATTTGCTCGGGCGACGACGATTTCGGCGTTAAGATAAAGAGCACCAAACCCTGGGCGACCGGGGCGATCCGGAGGATTCCATCGGCCACCGGATATCTTTGAGAAAGACGTATCCGATGGATCGACCCATGAAGGATCGCACACGCGAAAATACGTTCCGCTGCGGCGGACGCGTGAGAAGTCCATCCCATCGCTTACCGCGCTGGAACAAAAGAGGCAAGGCGATCAAGCGCGTCCATGACGCGACCGACGCCGCCCTTGCGCGCGAGCACTTCGAGGACGCTCTTCCCACCGAGTCCCGGGTTTGGCTGACGCACGATGGCGGGAATGCGTTCGCGTTTAACCGTGTTGCGAAGGCGCCGTGCGACGCTCGCGACACGCCCGATATCGGCGATCCGGTCAGGCGGAACGCCGGCGTCGATCCACTGATCGATGGGGGCAGCCACGTCGTCCGTGGGCGTTCGGGGCGCCGGGTTCTCGCTAAAACCGTCCTTGAGTTCTTCGCCTAGAGGGCGATGAGACCGTGCTTGATCCCGAAGCGCACGGCGTCGGTTCGCGTGACTACCTCGAGTTTCGCGAGGATCGAGCTGACGTGAAACTTCACGGTGTGTTCCGAGATGTTCAGCCGGGCCGCGATGGCCTTATTTGAGTCACCTTCGCCGAGCAGCCGCAGCACTTCGCGCTCGCGCGCCGAGAGACGCTGCGCCGACGGCGACTCGGGCCGACGCACGTGACCTCCGAAGCCAATGGCGACCGCCTCGTCGTGCGAGATGAGCACGAACCCGGCCGCGACCGCGTTGATGGCCGCCACCAGCGCGCCCGACGCGGCATTGCGCGTTACCGTGCCCGCAATGCCGCGAGTGAATGCGGCACGTGCCGAATCGCCGTTCGCCGGGTCTACGATTAGCAGAACCGGGGCGTCGGAATCGCGCCGGTCGGCCGCCTCGGCCGCCGCTTTTTCGTCGAGAACGAGAACGTCGGCGTCACCGGCCTCGTCCACGCAGTCGAAGCCGTGACGGTCGAGGACGGCGCGCAGCCCCTCAAGTTCCAGCGACGGCAGTCGAACCAAGACTCGTAGCGGAGCGTTGCCGGCGGCTAAGCGGCGTACCTTGCGCGCTGGTTCAGCGGAAGTACGAATTCGACGACCTTTCCCGCACGCACGACTCGAGCGGTCAGCGTGGCTTGTTCGGAGGCGTTCGCGAGCCCGTCGGCGAGATCGGCCGCGGTGGAAACGCCACGCCCCGCGAACGCCACGATCGTGTCACCGACCATCAGGCCACCCGTCCGCGCGATCCCCGTCGGCTCCACTACCTTCACAATCAATAACCCGCGGAAGGTTGCGCTCCCGGCCCGCGCCTCGACCGGCACCGTTTGCACGCCGAGATTGAGGCGCTCCGCGATGCCGA
>JBOHTW010000069.1:0-4002 GCA_050733835.1 Vulcanimicrobiaceae bacterium
TGCGAGCGCCGCGTCGTCGGGCCGCTCCGGTTCGCGCGGCGTGGGGACCGTCGCGAAGCGGTCGAGCGGGGCGCAGCGTGCCTTCAGCACGTCCTGCGGAATGTCGACCAGCACCGGGCCTGGCCGCGGCCCGCGCGCGACCCGGAAGGCCGCGCGCAGCGCGCGCCCGAGATCGCGCACGTCGCGCACGCAGACGCTGCGCTTGGTGACCGCCGCGGCGATCGAGGTGACGTCGGCCTCTTGGAAGGCATCGGTCCCCATCAGGGCCGTGCGGACTTGGCCCGTGATTGCCACCAGCGGGACGGAATCCATGTGCGCGTCGAGGATTCCCGTCACGAGGTTGGTCGCGCCCGGCCCCGAGGTCGCCAGGCAGACCCCGACGCGGCCCGTCGCGCGGGCGTAGCCCCCGGCAGCAAAGGCGGCGGCCGCTTCGTGACGGACGAGCACGTGCTGCAAGCGATGTCCGTAGAGCGCGTCGTAGAGCGGCATGATCGCGCCGCCAGGGTAGCCGAAGGCGACCTCGACCCCCTCGTCGGCGAGGATGTCGAGAACCAGATCGGAGCCGGTCGTGATGTCGCGGTCGGGCACGTGAAGAACGTCTCCTTTTTTGAAAGCCGCGTATGAACGTGCGGTTCGTCGCCCAGCTCCTCGATGAAAAAACCCCTCGCCGGTCCGGCGGGGGGCTCATCGCGTCTTGGGGATCGCGCGAAGGCTACCTACGCCAAACCAACGGCCGGCTAATAAGGAGCGCAACGACGACGAGTTGGGTAAGCATCCGCCAAAGGTTGTACCCCGCGTGCGCGACGGGTGTCAACGCCGGAGCCGCTTTTCCGCGAGAATCGTTCGCAATGCGAAAAACGGCCGGGGATGTGCCGAACGGCTCCCAGGCTCCGTCCAGCCTTGGTGCGCTTAACTAGGACGAGGCATGGGATTCTTCATTCGCCGCCCGATCTTCGCGGCGGTCTGCTCCACGGTGATCCTCCTGATCGGAGCGATCTCGATCCCGACCCTGCCGGTCTCGCAGTATCCGCAGATCGCGCCGCCGACGGTCAGCGTTTCGGCGACCTATACCGGCGCGAACGCGCAGACGCTCGAAGCGACCGTCACCAACCCGCTCGAAGAAGCGATCAACGGCGTCGCCGGGCTCGATTACATGAGTTCCCAAAGCACGAACGCGGGGACCGTTACGATCACCTGCGTCTTCCGCTTGGGGACCAACCTCGACATCGCGGCGACCGACGTGCAGAATGCCGCCAACGGCGCGCTCGGGCTTTTGCCTGCGCCGGTGGTCGCGACCGGCCTCACGATCAAGAAGAACTCCGGTTCGTTCGTGATGGCCTATGGCTTGTACTCGACCAATCCGGCCGTCGACAACCTGCAGCTCTCCAACTTCGCGCAGATCAACATCGTCGATGCGCTCAAGCGCGTGCAGGGCGTCAGCGACGTGCACGTCTTTGGCCAGCGCACCTACGCGATGCGGATTTGGGTCAACCCGCGCAAGCTGGCCGCCTACGGGCTGACCGCAAACGACGTGGTGAACGCCCTCTCGGCCCAGAACGTCCAGGTCGCCGCCGGTGCCTTCGGCGCGCCGCCGGTCCCCACAACGGTCACGCATCAACTGACCATCGAAGCGGTCGGCCGGCTCTCGGATCCTGCCCAGTTCGCGCGGATCATCCTCAAGACGACGCCCAACGGCGGCTACGTGCGGGTCGGCGACGTCGGCCACGTCGAACTCGGCGCGCAAGACTACTCGACCGATCTGCACTTCGATGGACGGACGGCCGTCGGGCTTGCGATCCTGCAGCTTCCCGACGCCAATGCCTTGCAGGTCGCGCAAGGCGTCGAAAGCGAGATGGCGCGGCTCTCGAAAACGTTTCCATCCGGCGTCCACTACGGGATCGGCTTCAACTCGACGACCTTCGTCCACGAATCGATCAAAGAGGTCTTGCTGACCCTCTTGCTCGCGATCTTCCTGGTCGTGCTCGTGATCTATCTGTTTCTGGAGAGCTGGCGCACGACCCTGATTCCGGCGATCACGATCCCCGTCTCGCTTGTCGGAACCTTCTTCTTGATGAAGATCCTCGGCTTCACGATCAACACGCTGACGCTCTTCGGCTTGACGCTCGCCACCGGATTGGTCGTCGACGATGCGATCGTGGTGATCGAAAACATCGCGCGCTTCATCATCGACCGCGGGGCCGAGCCGCGCGCGGGCGCCGAGCAGGCGCTGCGCGAGATCTTCGGTGCGGTCGTGGCCAGCTCGCTCGTGCTGCTGGCGGTCTTCATCCCGGTCGGATTCTTTCCCGGGACGACCGGCGAGCTGTACAAGCAGTTCGCGCTGACGATCGCCTGCGCGATCACGATCTCGCTGTTCACGGCGCTGACGCTGACGCCGGCCCTCTCGGCGCTGATGATCCGCCGCGATACGCGCAAGCACAACTGGTTCTTCCGCGGCGTCGACCGCGTGATCGGCGCGACACGCAGCGGCTACGAGCGCTCGCTGCCGAGCGCGATGGGGCACTCCAAGATCGTCGGCGCGCTCTTCCTGGCCGGGCTCCTGCTGACCGGCTGGATGTACGTCGACACGCCGACCGCGTTCATCCCGAACGAAGACGTCGGCTACTTCATCGCGACCCTGCAGACGCCCGACGGCAGTTCGCTGTCGGCGACGGCCGCCGCCGCCGCGCGCGCCGAGAAGATCATCCTCGCGAACCCGAACGTGCAGCACGTCTTCAGCATCCAAGGTTTTTCGTTCTCGGGTTCGGGGCCGAACTTCGGGATCATGTTCGTCGACCTGCAGCCGTGGGCGAAGCGCCCGGGCTACGCGAACTCGCTCGACGGCGTGCTTGCGAGCCTGAAGCCGAAACTGGCCGCGCTCCCCGACGAGCAGGTCAAAGTCTTCGATCCGCCCGCCATCCACGGCGTCGGCAGCGTCGGCGGCTTCCAATTCGAACTCGAAGACCACGGAAACGTCGGGCTCGTCGGCCTCTCGCGGGCGGCTAACGCGTTCGTCAAAGCGGCCAAAAAGAATCCCGCGCTGGCCGACGTCTTCACCACCTTCCGCGACACGGACCCGAAGCTGACCGTCGCCGTCGACCGCGGCAAGGCCGAACAGGCAGGCGTCAACGTCGGCGACGTTTTCTCGGCAATGTCGATCTTTCTCGGTTCGGATTTCGTGAACAATTTCACGCTGAACGGGCGCTCGTACCGCGTCTACGTGGAGGCCGACACGCCGTTCCGGCTCGGGCCAACGGCCCTGCAGCAGATCTACGTGCGTTCCTCCGGCGGGGGGCTGATCCCGGTCTCGACGCTGACGACGACCTCGCGCGGAATCGACGCGCCGAACATCACGCACTACAACATCTTCCGCTCGATCGAAGTCGACGGGCAGGCAGCGAGCGGCTACTCGACCGGTCAGGCGCTGGCCGCGATGGAAGCGGTGGCCAAGAAGGCGCTGCCGGCCGGGATCGGCTACGAGTGGACCGGGATCGCGCTCGAACAGCTCTCCGCCGGGCAGGCCTCGACGCTGATCTTCCTGCTCGGGATCGTGTTCGTCTTTCTCGTGCTCTCGGCCAAGTACGAGAGTTTCAGCGATCCGCTGGTGATCCTGTTCACGGTGCCGCTTGCGATCCTCGGTGCGCTCGCGGGGCTGTGGATGCGCGGGATCGCAAGCGACGTCTACGCGCAAGTCGGTTACGTGATGCTGGTCGGGCTTGCGACCAAGAATGCGATCCTGATCGTCGAGTTCGCGAACCAGCGGATGTCGCACGGCCTCTCGGCGAGCGAGGCCGTCGAGGAGGCCTGCCGCATCCGGTTGCGCCCGATCCTGATGACCTCGATCGCCTTCATCCTGAGCATCACGCCGCTCGTGTTCGCAAGCGGCGCCGGCAGCGCCTCGCGCCACTCGCTCGGCACGGTCGTCTTCGGCGGCATGATCGTCTCGACGATCCTGAACCTGTATGTAATTCCCGTGATCTACGTCTTCATCGTCAACCTGGCCGG
>JBOHTW010000070.1:0-28203 GCA_050733835.1 Vulcanimicrobiaceae bacterium
GCGTGATACGATGGCGTGGCATGTCACTTCACGAGATCGTTCTGCGAGCGACAAAACCGGAGACCGAGTGGGTTCGCGGGCGAGCGCGGCAAAAGGTGAGCCCGACCTACTCGCACGCCGTCCTGCAGCGGCTGTTCGCGACCGCCCTCGGCGACTGGGCGGACCTCGGCGGACACGGCCGCGTCGGAACCGAGTGGCGGTTTCGCGTCCAGCCACCGGGCGAGATCGTTCGGCCGCTCGTGCCCGACGTCGCGTTTCTAAGCTACGCTGCCATCCCGGCCAACGCGGCCGCCGAGCGAGTCGAACTCCCGCTGGCCGCGCCGACCGTCGCCGTTGAGATTCTGTCCCCCGACGATCGTGCCATCGACGTCAACGATAAAATTGCCGTCTATCTGCGGGCCGGCAGCGCGCTCGTGATCGTCGTCGACCCCCGCTCCGAATCGATCGCGCTGCATTCGGCGATCACGCGCCACGTTCGCCCCGGTGAACGCCTCGAAGACCCGGCGTTGCCGGGCTTCACGCTCGACGTCGCCGCGTTGTTCGCCCGCGCGAAGGGTCGATCGATCGCGGACGCCCCGTAGATTCGACCGCCGATCGTGATCGCACGCGTCGCACCGAGCCGTTCGCCGAGCTACGGGTTCAGTTCCGCCCGCAGCCCTTCGAGCAACGCACGGTGGCCGGGATCCGCGTCGGCTAACAGCGGGCGCGCGGGAAGCCGGCCCAACCGGTCACGGCGTTCGCCGAGGAGCGCGAGCAGATAGCGGATGGCCGCGCGGGCGCTGGCGGGCCGGTCGTCGAGCTGCCACTGCGGGTCGATCGAGGTCCTCAGATAGTACCACGCTTCGTCGAGAATGTGCGCCGTCTCGGCGCTCGGATCGGCGGCCAGCGTCCGGTCGACCAGGTCGAGCAGAAGCGCGGCTTCGTTCTCGCCCTCGTTCAACAGGCCAAGCATGAAGACGATCTCACGGCGGTTGGGAAGCGCCGTGATGATGCGTTCGACCTCGAACTGCGGATTCGGCGGCACGTAGGCGCGAATGAGGTCGGCGTACAGCGTTTCGAGTTCCGCGATCCCGGCGCGAATCGCGCGCGCGTCCATCAGCCAAATCCGGCGGAGAGCATGCCGACCGAGCCGCCTTCGAAGCCGTCGACGATCCGGGAAAACGCCTCGCCGCTGCGCTGCTGCGCCAGGACGTAGAGAAACGGGAGGTAGTGGTCGGGCGTCGGGACGGCAAGGTCGGCGTCGGCGCCGTTGCTGCGATAGCCGACCAGCCGCTCGTGATCTCCGTCCGCAAGCAGTTCGCGAAAGCGCTCGTCGAACCGCTGCGCCCACGCGAAGGGAGCGTGCGCGTCGTGGAAATCGGCCAGCTCGAGGTTGTGGATGACGTTGCCGCTGCCCATGATGAAGACGCCCTCGTCGCGCAACGGCGACAGCCGGCGCGCAAGCTCATAATGATAGCCCGCCGGCTTGGCGCGATCGATGCTCAGTTCGACGACGGGAACGTCGCGCTTGGGAAACAGGTGCGCGAGCACGCTGAACGCGCCGTGGTCGATGCCCCAACTCGTATCGCGGTCGACGTTTGCCGGACGCAGCAACTCCCGGACGCGCTCGACCAACTCGGCGCTACCGTCGACCGCGTACGCGAACTCGAACAGCTCTTTGTCGAACCGGTTGTTGAAGTCGTGTATCGTCGCCGGTCGAGCCGCCGCCGACAGCTTGATGCCGGGGACATACCAATGCGCGGAGACGACCAGAACCGCCCGCGGCACCGCCAGCGTGGCGGCATAGTTCCGCCACGCCTCGGTGTAGCGGTTATGCGCGAGCGTGTTCGCCGGCGAGCCGTGTCCGAAGAACGCGACCGGCATTGGAGCGGGCATGCGATTTACTCGACGTACCCTTCGACCGTCTTGGCGCTGCGCATTGCCGCCTTATTCGGGTCCGAACCCGCGTCGCGCAACCCGCGCCGCTGGAGCAGCAGATCGTAGAACCGGTCGAGCTGCACTTTGATCGCGTCGAGTCGCGCATGGCCGGCGGCGTCGAGCGTCCCGGCTTCGCCGCGGTGCCAGAGTTCGTGCTCCTCGGCGACCAGCTTCTCGATCGAGCCGTGAATCGACGCATCTTCCATGCGACCGGTCTTCTGGACCGATGCGCGGCGCTCCGCCGTGCGCCGCGTCAGTTGCCGAAGCCACTGGTGCGCGCCAGCGCCGCCGCGCCGACCGCACCGGCATTGTTCCCAAGCGCTGCGATCACCAGCCGCGTCCGGCCTTTCGGAACCATCGTCGTCAGTTCGTCGACTCGTGGCCGGAGGGCCGCGAGCATGAACTCGCCGGCGCTACTAACGCCGCCCCCCAGCGCAATCGCCTCGGGGTTCACGAACGCAATCACGTTGGCGATCCCGCGCGAAAGGTCGTCCACATAGCGCGTCCAGGCCGCGACTGCATGCGGCTCGCCGGCCTCGGCGGCCTTGCGGATCTGCTTGCTGCCCGGCGGCTTCTCAGGTTTCTTGGGCACGAGCAGGTCGCTGCGGGGGAACGACGGCGCGAGCGCGAGCGCGTGCCGCAACAACCCCGTCCCCGACGCCTGAGCCTCGAAACAACCGACTTTGCCGCAGTTACAGACGAACCCGTCGACGGCGCGAATTTGATGGTGGCCAAACTCGCCGGCACCCGCCGTGTTGCCGAGTTGCAACTTTCCGCCGGCAACGATACCGCCGCCGATGCCGGTCCCGAGCGTCATCAGAACGAAGTTGCTCGTGCCTTGCCCGGTGCCGTGCAAGTACTCGCCGTAGGTCGCGCAGCGCGCGTCGTTGCCGACGAATACCGGCGCGCCGAGCACTTCGGTGAGTTTGGCACCGAGCGGTTCGTCGCGCCACCCAAAGTTCGGTGAGTACCGAATCGCCCCGGTCACCAGATCGATGTTGCCCGGCGAGCCGATCCCGATTGCAGTCGCGCTTTTGCCGGCGCTGGTTGCGCGAACGTCACCGACCGCTTTGGCGATCGTGTCGACCACCTTTGCGAAATCGTGATCGGTGATGTCGTGCCCGCTCTGTTCGAGGATTGCCCCGCTTTCGTCGACGGCCGCCGCGAGCGCGTGCGAACCACCGAGATCGATACCGATTGTCGTAGCCACCCCGCGCAGATTCGGGACGCTCGGCCGGCGCCCCGCTTCGAGCGCCAAACGGCCAAGCAGCAGTGACGGAAACCGCGTTCCCGACGCATAAGACTCGGCGCATGAGCGTCACCATCGACCCCTCGGAGTCGCTGCTTGCCGGCGTGATCGCCACCCGCCGCGATCTCCACGCCCACCCGGAACTAGGTTTCGAAGAACGACGCACCGCCGGCATCGTCGCCGAGCGATTGCGGGGCTTGAATTACGAAGTCCACGAGGGAATCGCCGTCACCGGGGTCGTCGGCGTGCTGCGCATGGGACGCCCGGGCAAGACGATCATGCTGCGCGCCGACATGGATGCGCTGCCGTTGCCCGAGGAGAACGATCTGCCGTTTCGGTCGACCGTCGACGGCACGATGCACGCGTGCGGTCACGACGGTCATGTCGCAATCTTGCTCGGAGCCGCCGAGCTGATCGCCGATCACCAGGCTGAACTCGCGGGCACGATCGTGCTGTGCTTTCAACCGGCCGAAGAGGGTCGCGGTGGCGCTCGCAAGATGGTCGAGGAAGGGATGCTCGAGCGATTCGGCATCGAGCGCGCCTACGGGCTGCACCTGTACTCGCAATTGCCGACCGGAACGCTCGCGTTTCGGCCGGGACCGTTCTACGCCTCGAGCGACTCGATCGAGATAACGATCAACGGCTTCGGCGGGCACGGCGCCGCGCCGCATCTGTCGATCGATCCGATCCTGATCGCCGCCGAGTTCGTCAGCGCAGTCCAAAAAGTCGTGAGCCGCCAGATCAATCCGCTGCAACCGGCGGTCATCACGATTGGATCGATCCACGGCGGCACGACGCACAACGTCATCCCAAGCGCCGTGAAGCTGCTCGGAACCGTCCGCGCGTTCGACCACGGGGTTCGCAGCCGGATGGCCGAGCGCATCGAGCAGATCCTCGCCGCCGTCTGCACGGGGTCCGGCGCCACCTACGAGTTCACCTACCTGTGGCGTTACCCGGTAACGACCAACGACGCCGGTCAAACGAGCTACCTTCGCGCGCTCGCGGAGCGCACCGTCGGTAGTTCCCACGTCGCCGACTCCGATCAGCACATGGGCGCCGAAGACTTCTCGTTTTTCGCCGAACGCGTGCCGGCGTGCTACTTTGTGCTGGGTTGCGGCGGCGATGAGCGAACCCGTTTCCCACACCATCACGGGAAATTCGATATGGACGAACGGGCCCTCGAGACCGGCGTCCGTATGATGTCGGCGATCGCATTCGATGCGCCGACGGGAGCACCATGAATCAAACGATCGATCTCATCGCGCATCAAGCGCTCCGTGAACTGCGCAGCTTCACGCGCAGCACCGGTCAGCCGACCTCACTCGAACAACTCGATCTCGAACCGATGGAAAACGTCCAAGAGATCGAGATCGACGAAGAGCACATCACGATAACCTACAACCAAAGGATCACGCATCGGTACAATGCCAAAGAGATCGCCGAAAAAGAGTGGAGCTACAAGTATAACGACGATCCGGAGTTCGTCGCGGCGATCGCCAACGTCATCGAGCTGGCGCGCAAGCATCTGCGCGATCTCCCCGAGAACGTTGCCTGCCCGCCGGGATGTGCGGAATGCTGCAGCGGCTACGAGCCGTTCGTCAGCCGCACCGACGTCGAGCGAATCGCGGCCCATCTCGGGATGAGCTACGCCGACACGCTGGCCGAGTACGTCGTCGAGCGACCGTCGGCCGACGGTTTCGTCGTCGGGTGGCTGCGCAAAAAGACCGACGACGTCGCCGACCAGTGCGTCTTCCTCAAAGGGCCGCGTTCGGGCAAGTTCTATTGCGGCATTTACGATGCGCGGCCGCACGATTGCCGCGCGTTTACGCCGATCGGCTGCGAGGATGTCGACGAGTCGCTGCCGCGCCGCGGCGAATACGCCGTCGGCACCCCGTTCAAGCCGAATGCCCGCAAGCTGCCGACTCGCCGGCGGCGGCGATAGTCTCGTGAGCCGCGTGCGGTCGCGCGACATTGCCGCTCGGAACTTCGCCGCCGTACAACTAACAAGCAGCGGGCGGTCGCGCGACGTTGCCGGGAGGAACCTCCGACGAGGCCGCCCAGCCGCGCATCCTGCGCTGGGCGGCAGGCAGCACATCCTGTGCGCACGAGCGGAGCCATGGATGGCGAGAGCGACGAGCGGTGGAGCAGCAAAAATTGCACGAAGCAATTTTTGTAGCGGTTCCGAGCGGCAATGTCGCGCGACCGCCCGCGGACCACGCTACCAACTGCGACGGAGGGGCGCGTGAACTCGCGATACAACGCGGTCGTCATCGGAGGCGGGCATAATGGCCTCGTTGCGGCGGCGTATTTGGCGCGGGCGGGCCGGAGTGTGTTGGTGGTCGAGCGGCGGGAGGTGCTGGGCGGGGCGGCGGTAAGCGAGGAGGTTTGGCCGGGGTGGACGGTTTCGACCGCGTCGTACGTGTGCAGCCTGCTGCATCCGCGGATCATTGCGGAGCTTGAACTGCGGCGGTTTGGGTACGATGCGTATCTGAAGGAGCCGGCTTCGTTTACGCCGCTGCTCGATCGGCGGTCGTTGTTGTTGGGGCAGGCCGAGCGTGCAAACGAGCGCGAGATTGCGGCGTTTGACGCGCGCGACGTCGCCGGGTTCGTTGCGTTCGAGCGCGAGGCGATGCGCCTCGGGTCGGTGCTTGCCGATGCGTTTGAACTCGACGATCCGGACGGAGCGGCGATTTCGGCAAACGATTGGACGACCTTGCATGGCTCGGCGGCGGCGTTGGTCGAGCGGTTCGTGCGAACTCCGGTGTTGCAGGCGACGCTGGCGACCGATGGATTGATCGGCACCGACGCCGGGCCGCGCGACGCCGGAACCGCCTACGTGCTCGCGCACCATTACGCGGGCCGCGCGCTCGGAGCGCAGGGGCGCTGGGGCTTCGTGCGCGGCGGGATGGGAGCGATCTCACGGGCGATTGCGTTGGCCGCCCGCAAAGCGGGGGTCGAGTTCTTGACCGGTGCGACGGTTGCGCGCGTCCTCGTGCACGACGGACGCGCGCACGGGATCGCGCTGACCGACGGCCGCGAACTGATCGCCGATGTCGTGCTCTCGAATGCCGATCCGTTCGCGACGTTCCGGGATCTGCTCGCGCCGGCGGACATTCCACCGGAGCTGACGGCGAAGCTGGCCGGTTGGCGCTGCGACGGCGTGGCGCTCAAGCTCAACCTTGCGCTTGGCGAGCTGCCGAACTTCTTGTGCCGGCCCGGCGCAAACTCACAACCGCACCATCGCGCGACGATCCACGTCGCGCCGACGCTCGAGTATTTGCAGGCGGCGCACGACGACGCGCGTCGCGACGGCGTATCGAGCGCGCCGATGCTCGAGTGCTTCATGCAGACGCCGACGGAGCCCGGGCTCGCGCCGCCGACCAAACACCTGCTCTCGATCTTTGCGCAATACTACCCGTACGCGCGCGCCGACGGTCCATGGACGGTCGAAAAGCGCGAGGCGGCGGCCGATGCGATCGTGGCGACGCTCGCGCTGCATGCGCCCAACCTTGCGAGCGCCGTCGAAGCGCGTCAGATTCTCGCTCCGCCCGACCTCGAGTCACGATTCGGGCTGTATCACGGCCACATCTTTCACGGTGAGTTGCTGCCGGGCCAAGTCCTCGGCGAGCGATTTGCGACCCGCACACCGCTCGATGGGCTCTATCTATGCGGCTCGGGCGCCTCGCCCGGCGGCTGCGTCAGCGGGATCCCGGGACTCCGGGCGGCCCGCGCCGTACTGGCCCAAACGGAGGTTGCCCGCACATGAAGACCGACGTCGCGCGCTTCTCGCGGTTCGGCGAGTTGCCAACGAACGAACTGCCCGCCGACATCAAAGAGATCTACGACAAAAACCACGAGAAGATCGGGTTCGTTCCCAACGTCTTCCGCGCGTATTCGCGACGACCGGAACATTTTCGCGCGTTCATGCATTACCTCGACGTGCTTATGCGCGGCGAGAGTGGTCTCTCCCGGGCCGAACGCGAGGCTGTCGTCGTCGCCGTCTCGTCCGAAAATCGCTGTCAATACTGCGTTACGTCGCACGGGGCGGCGCTACGGATACTGAGCAAGGATCCGGTCCTCGCCGATCAGATTGCGATCAATTGGCGGACGGCGAATCTATCGACACGCTGGCGCGCGATGCTCGGGTTTGCGTCACGCGTCAACGAGCCCGAGTTCTCCGCCGACGACGACGAAATCGCAGCGATGCGCACCGCCGGGTTTTCCGACGACGACATCTGGGACATCGCCGCGATTGCCGGATTTTTCGGCTTCTCGAACCGCATGGCCGGGGTGATGGACATGCGTCCCAACCCCGAGTTCCACCAGATGGGCCGAAAGGAGCTTCCCTAACATGGCTACGACGACCGTCCGCGGAGTCGATGCGAGCTATTATCTTGCACAAGACCTCCCGCGCGCCACCAAGTTCTACTCCGAACTGCTCGGCGCGCCGCCGACGATGGGCGACCCCGCGATGTTCAGCGAGTGGACGTTTCCCAACGGCGAATCATTCGGCGTTTACAAGCCGACCGACGAGTTCCACCCTAGCGGCGGCGTGATGTTCGCGGTCGACGACGTCGCCGCGGCCGTCGGTGCCGCCAAAGCTCGCGGCGTCACATTCGATAACGGCGGCGAACTCTACGACAGTCCACACTGCACGATGGGGTTCGGCACCGACAGCGAGGGCAACAACTTCATCCTGCACCACCGCAAGGAAGACTAACGGCGCCCGGCGCGGCGCTACGCCGCTGAAGTGATTCCGCTGTTGGGGAGACGCTGGCGCAGCGCGCGGCGGGCGCGCCAGATGTCGGTCTTGACGGTCCCGAGCGGAACGCCGAGGGCGGCCGCGATCTCGCCGTAGCGCAGCCCGTCACGATAGTGCAGGCGCAACGTCGTCGCGGTGCGCGGCGCTAGCCCACGGGTGGCGAGCCACAGGCGCTCGGCCTGGTCGCTTCGCAGCGCTAACTCTTCGGGGCCGGGTGCCGCGGCCGGCTCAACCTGCGCGAGCTTTCGCTCCTGGCGCTCGCACCGGCGCAGGGCGTCGAGCGCGACGTTGCGCGCGATCGCGAACAGCCAACTGGCGATCGGGCTGTGCGGACGGTAGGTCCGTAGATTGCGAAATGCGCGGATGAACGTCTCCTGAGCGACGTCCTCGGCTTCCTCGACGTTGCCGGTGATCCGGGTCGCGAACCGGACGATCGGAGCGCGGTGGCGCCGGACGATCTGCTCGAATGCCGCTGAAGACCCGGCCTGGGCGGCGACGACGAGTTCCTGGTCGCTCATACGTCACAGCATAGCGCCAAGTTCTGAGACGCTCCTGAGAAGCGGGTTACAGTTTTCTCAGGATCTCCGCGTAGCGTTCGGGGTCGACGTTGCCGCCGCTGAGAATGACCCCAACCCGGCGCCCGCTGGCCGGGACCTTGCCGGAGAGAACCGCCGCCAGCGCCGAGGCGCCGCTTGGTTCGACGACCAGCTTCAGGCGCTCGAAGCAGACCCGCATCGCTTCGCCGATCTCCGGGTCGCTGACCGTCACGACCCCGGCCGCGAGCCGCCGGACGATGGGAAACGTCAACTCGCCCGGGGCGGTCGTCTGCTGCCCGTCGGCGATCGTCGCCGGCACCGGTATCGTGACTCGCTCGCCGCGCCCAAGCGATTGGACCCAATCATCACCGGCCGCCGGTTCGACGCCGTAGACCGCGATCGCCGGGCGCAGCGCGGTCGCCGCGACGGCACATCCCGCAAGCAACCCGCCGCCACCGACCGGCGCCAGCAGCATATCGAGGCCGGGGACTTCTTCGCATAACTCGAGCGCGCACGTTCCGGCCCCGGCAACGATCGCCGGATCGTCGAACGGGGGAACGACGGTCGCGCCGCGGTCGCGGGCGATTTGCGCGGCGATCTCACCGCGATTCATCGTCACCCGGTCGTAGAAGACGACCTCGGCGCCATAGCCGCGGGTCGCGGCCACCTTGGCGCGCGGCGCATCGGACGGCATGACGATCGTCGCGGCGACCTCGAGCAATTGGGCCGCCAGCGCAACGCCCTGCGCGTGATTGCCGCTGGAGTACGCGACCACGCCACCGGCGCGCTCCTTCGGTGAAAGTTGCACGATGCGATTGTAGGCACCGCGAAACTTGAACGCGCCCATTCGTTGCAAGTTCTCGCACTTGAGAAAAACGCTCGCGCCGACGCGCGCATCGAGCGCGCGCGAGGTGACGACCGGCGTGCGATGCGCAACCCCACAGAGCCGTTTGGCAGCCGACCGCACGGCCTCGAGGTCGATGCGCGAACTCGACTCGATCACGGTTTGGCGAGCACCGGCGGGTTGTAATGGAAGTGGAATATCTTTCCGTCTCCGTCGAGTTGGAGCTGCTCGTCGACCTGGCCGTGCTGAAAGATCAGGTGAAACGTATGGACGTGCTTGTCGGCCTCGGTGCTCGGGGTGGTCTCGACCACTCGTCTGAGGTTGCCGAGCGGCGCGAACTCATCGGCGGCCTTGCCGACGATCGCGCGCGTGATGTGCAGTCGCGACTCGGCGTTCGCATCGCTTTGGACCGTCGTGAGGTCGTTGTGCTGCAGCGCCACCGTCACCGCCGCTGCGAGCCGCTCGTTCGGGCTCACGTGGTGAATTTGCGAGACGACGATGATCATCACCACCAAGACGAGCAGCGGGATCGCTAGCCGGCGGACGACGCTCGGAACGGGCGACGGGGTAACGTTCTTTGGCGGTGGCAGCGATTGCACTTATGCGAGTACCTCAGCGGTTTCGGCCGCGGCGCCGAATGCAGCGAACCGTAGGCCCGGGTTCCACTCCTGCGCGAGCCGAACGCTCCAGTCGCTCTCGAAGAGCACGATTGGCGTACCCGCCCAGTCTTCGACGAGTTTCGCGCTCGTGGGCCAGCTCGCGCCGGCCAGCGCCTCGCCCGCGCCGGACAGCCGGCGAACCGTCGCGTACGGCAGCGCCGTGAACGCCGTCTTCACGTTATATTCCGCCTCGAGCCGGTACCGGGCGACTTCGAACTGCAGGGCGCCGACCGCGCCGAAGATCGGCTCGGTGCGCATCGATCCAAACGGGTAGAAGACCTGGATCGCGCCCTCCTCACGGAGTTGCGCGATTCCTTTTTGGAACGACTTGTAGCCGGCGGTATCGATGTTGCGAACCGATGCAAAGTGCTCGGGCTCGAACGGCGGAATCGGATCGAACGTGCGCGCCGGACCGACGGCCAGCGTGTCCCCGATCGCGAACGTGCCCGGATTCGCCAGCCCGACGACGTCGCCGGCAAACGCTTCGTCGACGACCTCGCGTTCGTTGGCAAACAACTTCATCGCGCGGACGAGCCGCACGTCCTTGCCGGTTCGCGTGTTGCGGACGATCATGTCTCGCTCGAAACGGCCGCTGCACAGCCGTAGGAACGCCACCCGGTCGCGATGCCGCGGATCCATGTTCGCCTGAATCTTGAAGACGAAGCCCGCGAACTCATCGTCGGTCTGAACCTTGGCGCGTCCGTCGCCGGCGACCGTCGCAACCCGCGGCGTCGGCGGCGGGCTCAGTTCGATGAACGCGTCGAGGAACAACTGGACGCCGAAGTTGGTGACGGCGCTGCCGAAATAGACCGGCGTCGTCTCGCCGCGCGCAAACGCCGCCCGATCGAACGCCGCCCCCGCGCCGTCGAGCAGGTCCAGTTCGTCGCAGAACGCGCGGTGGGTGAGATCGTCGACCAGCGCGGCGAGCTGTGGGTCGCGCGGATCGGCGACCCGCACCGGCGCGCGCTTGGCGCCGTGCTCGGTTCGCTCGAACAGATGGAGCTGCGCGCTCGCGCGGTCGAAGACGCCGCGGAACGACGGGCCGTTGCCGAGCGGCCAATTCATCGGGACCGCGCCGATCCCAAGTACCGCTTCCAGTTCGCCGAGGAGATCGAGCGGATCGCGCCCGGGCCGGTCGAGTTTGTTAATGAAAGTGAACAGCGGAATCCGGCGCGCGCGGCAGATCGCGAACAGCTTTTTCGTCTGCGGTTCGACGCCCTTGGCCGCATCGATCAACATGACCGCGCTGTCGGCCGCGAGCAATGTCCGATAGGTGTCTTCACCGAAGTCTTGGTGGCCCGGCGTGTCGAGCAGATTGATCACGTGTTCGCGATACGGAAACTGGAGCACCGTCGAGGTGATCGAGATACCACGCTCGCGTTCGAGCTCCATCCAGTCCGATGTCGCCGATCGCGCGCGCTTGCGCGCCGCGACTTGGCCCGCAGTCGCGATGGCGCCGCCGTAGAGCAGCAGCTTCTCGGTCAGGGTCGTCTTACCGGCATCGGGGTGGGAGATGATCGCGAACGTCCGGCGGCGAGCGATCTCGGAGCGCAACGATTGGTCGGCGGGATTCATCGTCGAATGCCTACGCCGCGCTCTCCCGCGCAAGCGTGCTCGCCCCGAGTTCGATCCGCGCGCGGCCGACGCGCGAGTCGGCCATTCCGTAATAGATCTCAAAGCACCGGTCCGGCCCGTTCGGTACGCAGTCGATGCCCGTCGGAAAGACGACGTTGTTCACCGTGCCACGCAATTCGTCGGGCGTCTCGGGCGCCATGATCGGCGCCGCCGAATGGTAGCGCACGAGATGCGGGCGCTCGCGATCGTGGAGCAGCAATCCGGCGCTGTAACAGCGAGCCGATCGGTCGCCCTCGCGCGGCACGTGATCGACGGCGTGGTAGACCGAGAGCCAGCCTTCGGCGACCGCGACCGGCGGCGTGCCGGCACCAGTTTTGAGATGTCCCCACTCCGGTTGCGGCTCGAGTACGATCACGCTTTCGGCGACGGCCAACAGCTTGCGCCGATCCTCGAGTACGGCCGCCAGCGGTACGTACGCGATTCGAATCGATTCGCGTTCGCACGGCGGCAACGCGAGCGCGGCGAGCGCTAGCGGCTGATAGTCTTGTGTCGCCGACAGCCGCATCATCGGGCGATGGTAGAACGCCAGCGACAGCACGCCGCCGGGCGAGATCACCGGTTCCGGAAAGAACGCCGCGTCTTTGTCGTCTTCGTTCTCGAGCCCGACGGCGCTAAAATCGACGAGCCCCAGCCGTTCCCACGCGAACCCGTCGTCGGAGAGCGCGAGCGCGATCCGCGGACCCGGTGGACCAAACGCGGTATAGCTCATCACGAACGCATCGAGCGCCGGCAGATAGGTGACCCGCGGATCTTCGCAGCCGTAGCCGTTTTGCGGCGGCCGAAACTCGTAGGCGGCCTGCGGTTCGAGCGCATATCCGACGCGCCGAAAGTTCGTCCGGCGATCGTTGACTTCGACGATGCCGACGCGCGAAACGTTGCCGGCGGCAACCAGCCGTGGGTAGAGCAACAGCCGGCCGTCACGCGTGCGAGTGGCCGCAGGGTTGAGGATCCCCTCGATCTCTTGTGGGTCGCCGTTCGGCTCCAAGACCATGCCGAGACGCGTCACCTGCACTTCGAGCGCGGCGATAGCTTGGCTCTCCATCATCACTGCGATTGGTTTGCTCCTACTCCTAAACGCACGACGGCCTCCTGCGGTGCGATTCCCGCCGCATCGGCCAATGCGTCGATGTCCGAACCGGAGCCGAGGAGCTCCAGGTCGGGCCCATTGAATTTCAGAGTAGCACACAGCACGGCGTATTGCATCCCGACGCTAAGTATCGGCTCGGCGGCGCCCGGGCGCACACGCGGAAAGCCATCGCCGTAGCCGCACCGGACGACGGCGAGGAAACCGGCCATCGGCGCCCGCAGCGTCCCATAACCGACGAGTTGCCCGCGGGCGGGCTCGGCGCGGATCAACGGCGCCCGAACCACGATGGCACACCGTAGCTCGCCGGGACCGGCGCCCAGTCGCGCCCCGAATAGCCCGACACCGATCCGCACCGTCGATTCCGTGCTCGGTTGGCGTGCCAGCGGCAGCGTGCTCTCGACGTCGGTTGCGACGACCCGCGCGCCGGCAGCGCGCAAGATCGCGACCGCTTCGGTAAGCGCGGCGCGCTGGCCGGCTTCGAATCCCGGGTCGGTCACGTGGGTCCAACACTCAAGATCGCAGTCGGCCGCCGCAAACTGCGGCGCCAGCGCGCGCAACTCGTCGGCATCGAAGCCGGACCAAGCGACGGCGGGCCGCAAGCCGACGCGGACGCGCGCCGGCCGGTCGCGCTCGACCCGCCACGACCGCACCGCCGCGAGTCCGTCCGTCGATGAAATCGTCGGGATTCCGCCCGCGTCGAGCACGCGTCCGATCGTCGCCGGCGGCACGTCGCCGAGCAGCGCGATCGGCCGATCGGTAAGCGCCCGGACGCAATCGAACTCGGCCAAGTCGGCGACCATGAACGCATCGACGAGGTCGTTCAGCGGGCCGACGATGCGGGCCGCGCCCCACCCGTACCCGTCGCTTTTGACGACGGCCCGAACCGGCACGCGCGCATGGCGTGCCCACGCGCGGGCGTTCGCGCGCAGGATGCTCGCATCGAGCCCGATCTGCGGCCGAGCCACGTTACCGGAGAACCGTCGAGGTGACGTACTCGTTAGACGGCGTGACGACGTCGACGACCGCGCCGGAACGGTAGACCGAGTTCGGCACGATCCACAATGTGAACGTGCGGTAGCTGTAGGTCGACTCGCCACCATCAAGCGCGCCGCGTTCGTAGGCGACGATCTGCACGTGGCCGACCTCGGCGTGGATCGACTCGATCACTTGGCGCCAACCGGTCGTATCGTGCGGGCCCATCATCAACACGACCCCGAACTCGTGGTTGAAGCGCACCGACGACCGGATGCCGAGCCGCTCGAGTTCGCGTTCGTTGCGCACGACCACGATCTGATTGCCGCCGGGCGCCCGCGTTATTCCGCTCGCATAGGACTTGACACGAACTTCGCGGCAGCCCGTCAGCGCTGCCAGCACCCCGGCGACGAACACTAACGCGCGCAGTCGCCGCCCCATTAAGGTCGCCACGTCTTGACAACGTTGGCGGAGTCCACGATGGTTGCCCTCCTGCCGGGACGAACAATCCGAGCCCGGTAGCCCGAAGCTAGCCAATTGTCGTTGTCTGCCGAGCGAGGCCTGGCCTACGATTGTCTCCACTGTGAAGAGTTTTCGGCTGCTGGCGGTCGCGAGCACGGCATTGGCCGTTTCGATCGCTGTCCTCGGTAGCTGGGTCCGCATCAACGGGGCCGGAATGACGTGCCCGGACTGGCCGCTCTGCCACGGCGAGCTTGTTCCGGCACTCCACGGCGGGGTTGTGTTGGAGTGGACACACCGCCTAATCGCTTTCATTGAAGGTCTCGTCTTGCTCGGCGTGATCGCGGTCGGCTGGCACGTCCGAGGCCGGGTCGCGGGCCTGCGCGCGGCGCTGTGGGCGCTGGCGGGCGTCTTCGTGCTGCAGGTTCTGCTCGGCGGCTTGACGGTCGATCTTTCGAACAGCCCGATCTCGGTCATGGCGCACTGGGCGATGGCGATGCTGCTACTCGCGACCCTCGCGGCGCTCGCCCTGCTCGCGTTCGGCGGTGCCGCGCCGCGCTTGCCGCGCCGCGCGGACCCCGCAAATCCGCTCCTCCTGATCGTTTCCGTCGGCGTGTTTTTCACGATGTGCCTGGGGTCGTATGTCAGTTCCAGCCACGCGGGCTTGGCCTGCGCGACCGTTCCGGTCTGCGACGGCACGCTGCTCGGCACGACGCCCGGGCAGATCGCGCAGATGCTTCATCGGCTCGCGGCGTTCGCCGTTGCAATCGGCGCGGCGATCGTCGCGTTCGGGGTCGGTCGCAGTGCGCCGCGCGCGCGCGGGTTCGCCTATCTCGGCGTGGGCTTGGTCGCACTCCAAATCGGACTCGGGATGGCGAACGTCGTTTGGGCGATGCCAACGGCACTGCGCGAGGCGCACGCCGCCAACGCCGTGCTGACTTACCTCGCGTTTGTGATGGCCACCGTCGCCGCGCGCATGGACGGCGTGCCGGCGGCCGCCCGCGCGTACGTTGCGGAGCGCGAGGCATCGCTGCGGCCGGCGGCGCAAACAGTGCGTAGCTCGTGAACTCCGCACTCTCGCGTCTCGCCGGTCCCCACCCCGCCGCACTCGCCGGTTGGCGGGGCCTATTCACCGACTACTATGAATTGACCAAACCGCGCATCGTGATGCTGCTGTTGGTTACGACCTACGCTGCGATGTTGATGGCGGCACACGGCCTGCCGTCGATCGGCTTGACGCTTGCGACGCTCGCCGGCGGGGCGCTAGCGGCCGGCTCGGCCGGCGCGTTCAACTGCATCGTCGATCGCGACGTCGACCGGCTGATGCGGCGGACGATGACGCGACCGGTCGCAACCGGTCGGATCGGCGTTCCCCACGCGCTCGCGTTCGCGACGGTGCTGGGGCTGGTCTCGTTCGCGCTGCTCTACCGGTTCGCCGGGCCGTTGGCGGCGGGGCTGTCGCTGGTCGGCAACGCGTACTACGTGTTGATCTACACGCTGTGGCTCAAGCGCTCGACCAGCTACAACATCGTGATCGGCGGGTTGGCGGGCTCGATTCCGCCGCTCGTCGGCTGGGCGGCCGTCACCCACCAGATCGGCGCGCCGGCGCTCGGACTGTTCGCGCTGATCTTCCTGTGGACGCCGCCGCACTTCTGGGCGCTTGCCCTGATGGCGAATACCGACTACGCTCGCGCCAAGATTCCGATGATGCCGAACGTCCACGGCGTCGTCCGCACCAAACGCGAGATCTTCGCGTATACGGTAATCATGGTCGCGATGTCGCTGGCGCTGACGCCGCTTGGCGTTATGGGCCTGTGGTATTTTGTCCCGGCGCTGATCCTTGGCGCGATCTTCATCGTCGACGCATGGCGGATGCTGCGCGGGCCGACTCTACCGCTCGCGCGAACGCTGTTCAAATACTCGTTGATCTATCTCGCGTTGATGTGCGTGGCGATGGTCGCCGACCGCATCATCTCGTAGGCGTCAGGTTGGCCACGGTTTCGCCGCACCGCGAAGATCGCGCCGCGCCGCAGACGGTCGCGGGCCACCGGCTCGACCGTGGCGATCTTCCGCTGATCTTGACGCTCGCGCTCGGCGTCTTCGCCGGCGCGCTCGATCTCGGCGTGCTGTCGCCGGCACTGCCGGCGATCGGCCGCGGCTTCCGGGTGGCACCACGCGATCTGGCGTGGGTCTACACGCTCTATCTGTTCGCCAACGTCGTCAGCATCCCGATCGCCGGCAAACTCTCCGATGCGCGGGGACGGCGGCCCGTCTACATCGCGTGCGTCGGCGTCTTCGCCGCCGGCAGCGTGCTCGCGATCGGAGCGCCGAGCTTCGGCATCTTTCTGGTCGCGCGCGCCATCCAAGCCGCCGGCGCCGGCGGAATCTTCCCGGTCGCCGCCGCCGCGATCGCCGATCGGGTTCCCGCCGACCGGCGCGGTTCGGCGCTCGGCCTGCTCGGCGCGGTCTGGGGGGTGGCCGCCATCGTCGGTCCGACGTTCGGTGGAATCGTGACCCATCTGATCTCGTGGCACTGGATATTCATCGCCAACGTTCCGCTTGCGATCGCGGTCATCGTGCTGGCGCGCCGGCATTTGCCGGCGCTGGCCGCCAACCGCCGCGGGCCGCTCGATGCCGCCGGGATCGGGCTGCTCGCACTCGGGCTGCTCGGCGTGATGATCGCGCTGACCCGCATCGACGCGCGCGCCGCCGCCGTCGGCAACCTGGTCGCGACGGTTGCGCTCGGCATCGCGGCCGGCGCGTTCGTCGCGCTCGCGTTCGTCGAACGCCGCGCCCGCGAACCGATGCTCGCACCCGGCCTGTTCGCAACCCGCCAACTCGTCGTCACCTACGGGCTGGAACTGCTCGTCGGTGTGTTGGAAGGCGCGCTCTTCTTCATCCCCGCCGCGCTGGTCGCGGCCGACGGTCTCGGGTACGCGTTTGCGGGCGCCATCGCGGCGATCGGGGCGATCGTCTTCGTCGCGATCATTCCGCTCGCCGGCCGAGCCCTCGATGCGTTCGGAAGCCGCAACGTGCTTGCGAGTGGCGCGGCCTTCACGGCCATCGGTCTTGGACTGTTCGGATTAGAGGTCGATCGGCTGCCGCTCGCCATCGCCGGAATCGTCGTCGCCGGCATCGGCTTCGGGGCCCTGCTCGGCGCGCCGACGCGCTACATCGTCACCAACGAAGTCCCGGGAACGCTACGGGCGACCGGCGTCGGCCTGCTGAGCATCTTCTTGATCATCGGCCAAATCGTCGGCGGCTCGCTCGCCGGCGGCATCGTCGGCGACGATCTCGTTCGAATCGCCGGCTACCGGTCCGCGTACGAGGCGTTTGCGATCGTCGCGGTGCTTGCGCTGATCGCAACGATCGCGCTCAAACCGCGCGCCGCCGAACGCGCGGGCGCGACTAGCGGATGAATGCCTGCCAGTAGACGATCGCGTACAGACCGACGGCGACCGAATATGCAATCAACAGCTTCCAAATGAGCGCCAACCGCCCAGTCCCCGCGAGCGCCATCAAGCCAAACAAGAACGGTTCGAAGTCGAGCGCGTGGCGCATGCCGAACTGCGCGCCGCCGGTGTCGTAGTAGAGGAACTCGGGGATCGCGACCAAGATCGCCGCGAGCCACAGCAGACAAACGACCTTCGCCGGGCGGCGTGCGAACAAGGCTAACGCGAGCGCCGGGCTCGTCCAGATCAGCGGCAGACCAAACATATTCGACTTGGGCCACGCCCACGCGCCCAAATCGAAATTAGGCAGCGCAAAGAAAAACGCGCGGAGCTGCGCCGGCAAGTTGTTCGCGCCGAACATCGGATCGGTCCGCTTCACGAGTTCAGTTGCGAACAGCGTGAAGCCGACGTCGCCGAGCGTCCCGAATCGCGCTTCGTCGTAGCCAACGTGGGCGAGCGCGACGGCGGCCAAGGTTCCGGCGAACGCCGCAATTCGCCGCACCGACGCGCGGCCGTCGGCGGGATCCCACAAAAACCCCAGGTATGCGATGCACGCGAGCGCCAGCGGGAAGCGCGATTCGATCGCCGCGGCGGCCAACAAACCGGCGAGCCAGCCGCGGCGCCGTCCCGTTAATTCGCACAGCGCGAGCAAGCTGAACGCCATCGCCGCGACGTGGGCGACGAACCAGACGTCGCCGAGCGCGGCCGCCCACAGCAGGCTTGTCCCCGCGAACAAGAACGCCGCCAGCCACCACCGCGCCGCGAACTCGACACCGAGGTTGCGCATCAATTGCCAGCCGGCTCCGAGCGCGACGCCGCCGAGCAGTGCCGCGAGCAGCGTCTGGTTTGCCTGCACGCCGGCGACGAGAACGGCCGGCAACAGCAACAGCGCCGGCAGCGGCGCCTCGACGACGTACCAGTGACCGTGCCACGGCACGGCGTCGATGTAGGGTCCCGGCCAGTCGATCCACAGGCGGCCATGGCGCCATGCGTCGGCCAACAGGGTGTAGTTGTCGTAGATCGTCGCGCGCCCGAGCGAAGCGGCGGCCGCGATGACCGCTCCGAGCACGCCCACGCCGACCGCCGAGCCAAACCGCCGGCGGCTCGGCCGGACGCCGGTCACGTCGTGGCCGATAGTATCCCGCGCGCGACTCGGTAGAGCACCCAGCCGAGCGTGCCGAGCACGGCGATGACGATGCCAAGATCGACGACGCCCGGAACCCCGCGAACGCTGCCGCCGCAGATCGAGACCGCTTGCGCCGACAACCACAAATTGAACCGCTCGAACGGGTTGCCGTTCCCAGCCATGACCGTGCGCATCTCGGCGACAATGTCGTTTGGCGCCCAATCGGCCTCGTCGATCAGCATCCGAACCGTCCCATCGGGCCCGACGAGCACCGTCCGCTCAGTGTGGATCAACCCGACCCGCGGGTCGGGAATCGCGGTCACGCCGAGCCGCGCGCCAAACCGCAAGACCGTGTTCGGGTCGCCGGTGAGGAACGTCCAGCGGCGTGGATCTTCGCCGTATGCGTTACCGTACGCGGCCAGTACTGCCGGCGTGTCGTGCGCCGGGTCGATCGTCAGCTCGACGAGGTGCACGGGTTGGTTCTTGAATTGTTCCTGCAAGACATGGAAGTGCGCGGTCACTAGCGGGCACTCGTTTATATCTTTACAACGTGTGTAGATAAAGCCGATCACCACGCCCTGGCCGCGCAACCGGTCGAAGCTGAAGCTCCGGCCGCGCTGGTCGACGAACCGGGTGGCCGGCAGGCGGTCGCCGACCGCGAGCAGCTTCACGCTGTGAATCAGTTGCTGCGCGCTCACGAAGGCCTGGTCGACGTGGGTCGGATCGACGACCGGCGCGGTGCCGACCAACCGCAGTTCGCGCAATGTCGGCGGCGTCGTCGACCGATCGAGCCGGCCGGATACGCGCGCGCCGACGGCCAAGGTCGCGACAACCGACGCCGGTTCGGCGCGAACGCTGACGGTCGCACCGTCGTCGGGCCGCACGACGATCCGATCGGTCGACCGTTGCACGGCTAAAACGACGCCCCGGACCGCATCGTCCGCCGCCACGGGCTGCGCCCCGAGGATGATGAACCCAAACAGCAGGAACGCGCCTAGGACCGCACCGGCGCGCGCCGAACTTTGTCGCATGCCGCTGAGTGGCCGAGAACGCGACATGTTGCTCGTCCGCCGCCCGTGGGCCGCCGCCGAACGCAAAGTCGTCAGCCGAGGGTGCTGGGGCCGCGCCATGATCGCGATCGAGCCGGTCATCTGTGGCTTGGTCTTCTTCGGACTGACCGTCGGACTCTTTCTCGAGCACAGCGACGTCGCGTGGGTCTTCGGCCCGATCTTCGCGTTGGCGACGTTCGCGTTCGCGGTGTACGCAGTCGCCGTCATGGTCTCGCCGCTCCGCGCGCTCATGCAGACATTCTCGCCGATCTACATCGTCGACGGCTACGTCCGTTATCGCTGTCCCGACCTGAACTCCGATCCGCAATCGAACGGCTATATCGCCGTCCTAAACGAGCACCGCCGCCAGCTCTGCGAATGGCCGCTCTTCGGCAAGCGCGCGGTCGTCGAGAGCACGTTTCCGGCGATGGTCGAGTTCACGCACTTCGGCGGCATCCACCGCATCGACGGCCGGCCGACCGGAGTTCTGCCGACCGAGCTGCCGCCACTCGGCATCGGAATCGCGGCCTCGGAGCGGCGCTAGCCGGCTTAGGAGTTCCCCAGCGGAATCTTGGTCGATTCCGTCCACGGCCAAGCGTGGCCAAACGGGCTGGCGAAGATGACCATCGACATGATGAGGATGACGACGGCGATGAACCCGACCATCGCGATGCCGAGTGCCGGTGGCATGCCGGCCGACACCGGAACGTCCGATGGGGACTCGTGGTGCTCGCTCATCTATGCCACTCCGTTTCCAAGCACGCCGACCGCCGCTAAGATGACCAGGATGCAACCGAGCACCAGCAGCGCAAGCAGCACGCGCGTCAGGATGTTGTCCAACCGCCACGTCGTGCGTAATTCGTTGCGGAACTGATAGCCCGCGGTGAACAGGACGATCACCGCGCCAACGAAGGCGATGCCCTTTTCGATTGTCCCTGCAATAGCCACCGGCGCCCTCGCTTAAAAGAGGTAGAAGAGAAAGAACAACGCGACCCAGATGACGTCGACGAAGTGCCAGTACAGCGTGCCCGCCGTCAGCCCGAAGTACTTCGACGGGGTGTAGACGCCGTTACTGGCCTGAATCGACAGGATGATCAGGTAACAGACGCCGATGAAGACGTGCAACCCATGCATGCCGGTCAAGGTGAAGAATGCCGCGCCCATCGTGCTGCCGGCCCAGGTGATCGCAACGCTGTGGTACTCGTAGCCCTGGCCGAGCAAGAACCCAACGCCGAGCACGATCGTCGCGATCAACCAGGCGAAGAACGACGAACGATCGGTGCGCTTCCAAGACTCCATCGCGTTGTGCATCGTAACGCCCGAGCCGAACAGCACGACCGAATTGATCGCGGCAAACGCCACGTCGAACCGCGGCAGTTGATGGCCGAGCGAGTTGACCGGCGGCCAGGCCGGCACCGAGTTGCGCAGGTAGAGATACGCGAAGATGAACATCGAAAACAGCACGACGTCGCTCAACAGGAAGAGCGAGAATCCGAGCAGTCTCAGGTCGCGCGTCGTGCCGTAGACTGCGTCGACGTCGTGGTAGCGCGTCTCGATGACGGCATGGCTCGCGTTGAGCGAACTGGGCGATGCAACGACCATGCTTAGGCGTGCGCCGGAGCTTCGTGATGCGGCGCCACCACCAGCGGCGTATCCTCGTCATCGAGGTTTCGGTATGGCAACGGTTGATCGTAGGAGTACGGATTCGCCAATACGATCGGAATGTGCTTGAAGTTGTAGTACGGCGGCGGCGAGGATATCTGCCACTCAAGAGTCCGCGCGCCCCACGGGTTCTTACCGGCCCGCGGCCCGTACCGTAGACTCCACAACATGTTCGCGATCAGCAGTAGCGTCGAACTCGCCATCAAGAACGAGAAGATCGACGCGAAGTCATTCCAGAACTGAGCTTGCGGGTAGATCTTCGAGAACGCCTCGTAGGTCGCGTACCGGCGCGGCATGCCGAACAGTCCCAACCAGTGCATCGGCATGAACGTTCCGTTGAAGCCGATGAAGGTCGTCCAAAAATGCCACTTTCCGAGGGTCTCGTTCATCATGCGGCCGGTCATCTTCGGCCACCAGTAATAGATGCCCGAGAAAATCCCAAAGACGCTGCCGCCGAATAACACGTAGTGGAAGTGCGCGACGACGAAGTAGGTTCCGTGTTCGTGCAGATCGGCTGGGACCGAGGCCAGAAAAACGCCGGTCACGCCGCCGAACGTGAACGTGAACAGGAAGCCGACCGAGAAGAGCATCGCCGGCGAGAAGTGAATCTTGCCGCCCCACAGCGTCGCCAGCCACGAGAAGATTTTGATGCCGGTCGGAACGCCGATGATCATCGTAACGATCATGAACGGCAGCTGCAGCCAGGGTGCCAAGCCGCTGGTGAACATGTGGTGCGCCCAGACCCCAAAGCCCAAAATCGCGATCGCGAGCGACGAGAAGGCGATCATCTTGTAGCCGAATACGGGCTTGCGGGCAAACGTCGGCAGGACCTCGGAGACGATGCCGAACGCCGGCAAGATCATGATGTAGACGGCCGGGTGTGAATAGAACCAGAACATGTGCTGCCATAGGATCGGGCTGCCGCCGTGTGCCGGGTCGTAAAACGGAACGCCGAAGACGCGCTCCATGAACAGCGCCGCGAGCGCGGCCGACAGGGCGACCGTCGCGACCATGTTGATCAGCGCGGTCGCGAACGTCGCCCACACGAACAGCGGCATGCGCGTCCAGGTCATCCCGGGCGCGCGCATCTTGGCGACGGTGACCATGAAATTCAAACCGGTCATCGTCGAACTGATGCCGATCAGGAAGATCGCCACGCACCAGAAGTTGGTTCCCGGCGGCCCCTGCAGCGAGATCGGCGGATATTCGGTCCAGCCGGCATCGGGCGCTCCGACGAGCGCCGAGGCAAACAGCAACGCGCCGGAGACCGGAAATATCCAGAAGCTCACCATGTTCAGCCACGGGAACGCGACGTCGCGCGCACCGATCTGCAGCGGCATCACGAAGTTGCCGAACCCACCGGTCACCACCGGAATGATGACCATCCAAACCATCGCCGTGCCGTGCAGCGTGTACACGCCGTCGTAGGCTGCCGGGCTGAGGATCGCGCCGGCCGGTTTGAGGAGTTGGATGCGAATAACTTCGGCGAGTAAGCCCGCGATCATGAAGAACAAGAATCCGGTGATCAGGTACTGATAGCCGATGATCTTGTGATCCAGCGAGAAGACGTACTTCCGAATGAAACTGTCGGGCTCGGGGTGGATGTGGTCTTGGCCGCTGAGATGAACGTCGGTGAGCGTCGATACTGCCATTGACTCTACCCTACTTTAGGCTGGTGAGAAACGCGGTGAGATTGGCGATGTCTTTGGGCGAGAGTCCATTGAGTTGCGCCGTCGGCATCACGCCGTTGGCTCCGCCGTTGTAGCCGTGCGTGATGATTCCGGCGATATTCGCCGGCGAGACCGGCTGCCCGTTGACGAGCTTGGGGTGGGCCTTGTCGGTCATCAAGTGGCCGAGGCCCGGACCGACGACCTTGTGAGCGAACGGCGCGAGCGCATGGCAGGCGGTGCATTTCGTTTCGAACAACGCCTTGCCGGCGGCCGCATTGCCCTGTGCGAGATTGACCGCCGGCGCGGCCGGAGCGCTCGCCGCGGCGGCCTGCGATTTCTTCTGCTGTTCGATGTACGCGGCGAACTTCTGCGGTGACTCGATGACCAGCGTGCCGACCATCTTGCTGTGGCCGACGCCGCAGAACTCGGTGCATTCGATCAGATACGTCCCGGCCCGCGTCGGCGTGAAGTTCAGATTTTGGACGAGCCCCGGCACGGTGTCGGCCTTCAGCCGGATGTCGGGGACCCAAAACGAGTGCAGCACGTCCTGCGAAGTGATGTCGAGATGCACCGGCTCGCCGAGCGGCAGATGCAGCTCGTCGAGGACCGGATTGGCGACCCCCGGATAGCGGAACTCGTAGCCGAACTGATGCGCGATCACCTCGGCCGTCAATCCGGTCGCGCCGGTGCCATATTGAATCTTGTACCAGACTTGGATGCTCAACACCGAGAGCACGGTCAACAGGATCACCGGGATGACCGTCCACCATATCTCAAGGGTGGGGGCATCGTGGATCTGGACGCCGATGGCGTCGGGCGGATCGCTCGCCTTGCGCCGGAAGACGACGGAGAAGTAGATGATGTAGCCGGTCACATAGATCATGATCGCGTTGCCGAACACGGCCATGAACTTGAAGAGGTTGTCGATATCGACGGCACGGTCGGAGGCTTCGGGGACGAGTTGGCCGAGGTCGTAGTACGTCACGTATACGCCGGCGGCAACACTCAACACCGTAAGCAGAATCGTCACCGGCCAAAAGCCGGGTCCCATTCCCTTTAGCTGCGGCGCAGCGCTCTGAGCCAACCCAACCTCCTAGAAATACCGTGAACCGCTCGGCAGCAAATTGGCGCGACGTGCCGGCTTTTCACCCAAAGCCACGCTTCTCCCCGCAGATATAAAAGTACGTCGCCGCGCACCAGCCGGCGATGACTTATGTCCTGCGCGCGCCGGCGGCGAAGTGACGAACGCGGGCGTCAACGTTGGTGATCGCCGTGCCGACGACCACCGCCGCCGCGCCGCGCGCGAACGCCGCGCGGACATCATCCAAATGGCCGATGCCGCCTTCGCAGATGGCAAACGGATGCATGCGAGCGAGTTCGGCCAGCAGGTCCAGCGCCGGCAAGCCGGTTCCGCGAGTCTGTTCGGTGTACCCGGCAAGCGTCGTCGCCACGATCTCAACCCCGCGAGCGGCGGCGTTTACCGCATCCGCGAAGCTCGCGCAGTCGGCCATAGCGAGCGCGCCGGCGGAGTGGATCGCGCCAACCAACTCGGTCATGCTCACGCCACCCGGGCGTTCGCGGTCGGTCGCATCGAACGCTACGATCTGGGCGCCGGCACCGATGATCGCGCCGACGTCGGCAACCGAGGTCGTAATATACGGGCGATCCGCCGACGGCACGTGCTTCACGATTCCGATGATCGGCAGCGCGACCGCTGCCCGGACGGCGGCAATTCGCGCCGCGCCCTCGATCCGCACGCCGGCCGCACCATTTCGCTCAGCGCAACTCGCCAGCACCGCGATCATTCCGGTTGCGTTCAGCGGCGAATCGGACTCGGCCTGACACGAGACGACGAGGCCGCCCCGGAGTCGTTCCAGCACGGCGTTCACGCCGGCGCTCCGGGTTCGACGAGCACGACCGGACCGATCCCACCATCGCGGTACGCGAGCCGCAGCGCGCCGAGCACCGGCGCTTCGAGCGGCGCGACCACGTCGGCTTGCGGGATCCGCCGCCGCACGTGTGAAGCCGTCGGCCGTGGGAGTCCGGCGCCATCGAAGACGCCTCCGACGAAGGCGACCCGCCGGCCGGCCTCCGGCCCGAGTGCATCGTCGACCGAATGCGCGAGCCCGACGAGGTGCGCGCCGGCGGAAAGGCAGAGTTGGCCGGCCGCCGATCCCTCGGCCGCCGCGGCCTGCGCAGCCGCCACGACTTCAGGTGCGAATCCGGCGACTCGTCCGCGCGCGATCGAACCGGCGGCGAACCCGTGCTGGATCGCGCGTAGATCCGTCACGCCGAAGTAGTCGAGTGCTCGCCGTTCGAGGTCGGCGAAGCTGCCGTGGGTCCGCAGCGCGAAATCATCCGTCCGGCGGTCACGGGCGTGCATCGCGCCGCGCAGCGCTTCGCGCGCGACCCAAAAAGCGCTGCCTTCGTCGCCGAACAGATATCCCCAACCGCCGGCGAGCGCCCGGCGCCCGTCGCGCGCGATGCCGAGTGCCACGCTGCCGGTCCCGGCGATCACCACGATGCCCGGCTCGCCACCGAATGCTCCGGCGTGGGCGATCTCGCTGTCGTGCGTGAACCGCCACCGCCGCGCCGGCGTCCGCGGGGCCGGGTTCGGCGGCTCGAATCCATCGAAACCGCTCAAACCGGCGACGATCGCGTCGAACGGCTCGTCCGGCGCCACGCCGGCGGATTGACGGGCCTGCGCCAGCAGTTCGTCGATCGCATCGGCCCGCCGGCGCGACTCCGGCGGCTCGCCGACGAGATCGGTCGGCGAGCCGGTCGCTCGCGTGAGCACGCGGCCGCGTTCGTCGCCGATGACCGCGCTGCTCGACGACTGCCCACCGTCGATTCCGGCGAATAGTCTCACGTGCGCAACGCCGCCTCAAAGACCGCGGCACCGACGCCGCTGATCGCGTGCGCGAACGCCCGGGCCCGCGACTCGCTACCGTCGGGATGCGCGATGTGGAATCGTTCGTGGGCGACCGCGTGCGCGATGAAGGCCGCCGCCAGTGGCTCACCGAGCCGGTCGCGGATGCGCGCGTGCGCGCGGGCGGCGATCCGAATCGTGCGCGCCTCGGGATCGTATTCGGCGAGCAGCTGCCGCGCGTCCCAATCGCCGAGGTCGCGGAGTTCGATCCGCACCTCGCGGTCGCTCACTTGATGTACCCGGACTGTCGCAAGAACGCGCGGACCGTCGCGAAGTAGTGCGCCCGATCGGCGAATCCGTAGCGCGCTCGCACGACCGTCCAGCCGTCGGCCGGCGTGCCGAGCGAGTATTCGTCGGCGAGATAGGCGAGCAAGATCGGCTGCAACTCGGCCCGATCGGCGCGCAAATCGGGCGCGTTTGCACGGGTCAGCAACAGGTGGGCGTGATGCCGCACGATCGTCGGATACTGACGCGTGACGTCTTGCAGTTCACCATCGCGGTAGCGCCAAATCGCGACCGGCTCGGACGACGCCGCATAGTAACTGATGCCGTACGCAAACGCGTCGTCGCCGCTGACGAACAAGAAGCCGCGGCCATGCGGGTCGGGCACGAGGCGCGGCACGGATTTGGAGTTCCGCCAGTCGTGAACGCTGACGACGTAGCGACCGGATGACCGATCGCGTCGAAAGATCGCCGAGCTCGTGCAACAGTGCGCGCCGCCGCTATAGCCGTCGACGATCACCTCGCTATCGCCGTTGCCGTCAAGATCGACCAGGAACGGGCCGTCGACGATCCGCTGGGCCAGATCGGGAAAGACCACGCCGTCGTAGCGGATGCGACCCCGATCGGCGATCAGCGCATGGTCGCGGACGGGATCCGCGAGCGACTGCTCGGTCGAGCCGACCTGCGAGACTTCGACTGCCAATTCGCCGGCCGAGTTGCGGCGCGTTACCGTGTACGCGGCATCGGCCGGATTGCCGTACGGCCGTTGGCCGTTCGATGCGACCGTCTGCGCAACGTAGCGGTTCGAACTCGCGACCAACCGGTAGATCAGCTCGCCGGCCGGTAGATTGAAGACGACGACCGGCGCCGCCGGATCGCCGGGCGCGGGCGCGTGCAAGGTCGCGCCCTCGACCGCCGACAGCGGCAACGCCGCGCCGTCGGGCGCATGGAGCAACTCATCGGCGACCGATTTAGCGTCGATGTCGATCGCGATGTGCGCGTTGCGGGCGGTTTGTTCGGGCTGCGCCGGAAACGCGAAGACCTTGCTCGCGGTCGTCAGGCCGAACGGTACGTCGGCTTCCTCATACGTGATGCGAACGTGGACGTTGGCGGAATCGAGGATCTTCTCGACCGCGATGCGCTGCGGCGTCGCGTCGACCGCGCCGGACGACAACAACTCGAGTGCCAGCGCAAAAAGCGCTGCGCCGAGCGCCGCTCGATTCATCGATTCACCTCCACCGTCGTCCGCCGCAGATCGACGCCGGCGCGTTCCAGCCGCGCGCGGAGTTCGGCGACGTCGATCGCGCGCGGCTCGCGGTCGCTCGAGACGGCGAGCGCGGCGGCGGTGCCGGCAGCTTGCCCGAGCGTCATCACGGTCGGCGTAAGCCGGGTCGAGGCGAGCGCTTCGTGGGTCGTCGAGATGCAGCGGCCGGCGACCAGCAGCCCGTCGACGCGTTCGGGCAACAGGCACCGGTACGGGATCTCGTAGCTCGCGCCCGGCGCCAGCCTCTGGGTCGTCGTTCCGCTGCCGGCCGGATTGTGAATGTCGATCGGATACGCGCTGCGCGCGACCGCGTCGGGGAAGCTGCGGGCCGCGACGACGTCGGCACCGGTCAAGGTGTACGCGCCGACGATCCGTCGCGATTCGCGGATGCCGATCTGGGTCCCGGTCGCAGCGATTCGCGCGTTGGCAAAGCCGGGCACGTGACGGCGAAAGAATCCGGCCAGTTGCATCACCTGCGCGCGCGCCTCGACCTCGGCACGCGTCAAATCGTCGGGATCGAGCGGATCGATCGCCGTGACCCGCGTCATATTGACCGTCACCTCGTCGGGATACGGCGAACTGAAAAACGAGACGAGTTCGCGCGGCACGTCGACCTCGCCGCTTGCCCGCGCGCGTTCCCACAGATCGTACAGGCCGGCGACGGCGGTCAGCGTTTCGGCGCGGCGCTCGTCGACCGGCAGGCTCGTCC
>JBOHTW010000071.1:0-9570 GCA_050733835.1 Vulcanimicrobiaceae bacterium
CGTACATGCAAGGCAGCGTGCAGGCGGCGATCGCCGCCGTTCCGGGGATTCAACAGGACCAGTACGGCAATGCCGTCTTGCGCGCCGGGAAAGTCGACGACATCGCATTCAGTTACGATGCCGTGCCGGTACCCCAAGCATTGATTGCCGAACCCGGCGGAAACGTCATCGGCGCCCAATTGGTGACGACCGGTGTCGGTTTCACGACCGTTACGACCGACGGCGCGGCGACCGGATCCGACAACGCGCTCGCCGGGCTCGTCGACCAGATTCCGTCAACCGGCGTCTACCCGGCGCGGACGCGGACGACGCTTGGTGTGGGTCTGGTGCCGGCGGCGCGCGATTTCGAGTTCGAGAACCGCTGGGCAACGCCGTCGCTGCGCCGGCGCTACGCGTTCGACGCCCGCATTGGGAGCGAAGCGATCGGGTACGGCGACGGCCACACGTTCTATCCCGCGGAGGCTGCCACGTACGGACTCTCGATCGCATCGCGCGCAACCTGGTCGATCGCGGCGAACGCACATCTCACCGTGGATCGCCATCACGACGACCTCGAATTGCTGACCCTAGCGGGCGAAGCAACCTACGACCAGTACGACACGCCGTTCGCCGGCGAAACGTATGGCAGTTTCGACGGAAACCTGCCCGACGGAACACCGGCGACCTTTCCGGGTGAACCATCGCCGACGACGCAGGTTACGACGCCATCGCGAATTCGCGGCACCTATACGATTGAAAAACTTCAGTTGCTACGCACCTACGCGCACGCGTATGCCCGGCTGCGCGTCTACCGGTCGCTCTACGGCGCCGTTACCCGGGCGCCATTCTTCGACGACCTCTCGTTCCCCAACGGCGTCGTCTCGTACGCGGCCACGCAGTACGGCAACCTCGACGGGATCGGCCTCGATATCAAGAATTTTGCGAGCGAGCGCCACCAAACGGCGTATGGCATCGAGTTGCGGCGCCAAACCTCGGGAATCGATCAGGTCGTCCCGACCCTCGGCGAGCGGTTGACGGCGCATCCGACGTTGAGTTCTTACCTGAGTTACCTCTCCGACGAGTGGTCGCCGACCGCCCGCATCAAGCTCGACGGCGCGCTCCGCTTATCGGGGACGCACGTCGAACGCAGCGATGGGAAACGCTACGATCTCGCGGCCGTCGACCCGCACCTTGCGCTGGTCTACCGCGTGGGAAGCGCGGCGGCGCGGCTCACCTTCGATCACGAAACAGTCGCGCCGAAGCCACTGCAAGTCGAACGGAATAACTCGGCGCTGCCAAACGCACCGTTCATTCCGCTGGCACCCGAGCGCGGCGATACGATCGCGCTCTCACTCGAACACTCGGCGCGCAGCCAACTTCGGCTGACGCTCTTTCACGAGCGCGAAAGCAATCGCATCGACGTGATCCCGGCCGACTATCGCAGCGCCGCCGGTGCCGGCCAGAACGCCGCCACCGGGATCGGCGTCCCCCAGAACGTCGGCGACCTAGACGCCGACGGCCTCGAGTTCTCGTTTGCACGCGGGCCGCTCGCGCTATCGGCGACCTACGTGCGGGCGGTTTCGTCGAGCGCTTCGCAATTCGGGCTCAACGACCTGAACGCTCCGGCGATTGCCGCCGGACACCTCTTCCCGGTTGGCTACGTTCCCAATCTGTCGGCGATCCTCTCGTACCGGTTCGTGCATGGGCCGTGGACGATCGAACCGGTCGTCTCCTACCAGACCGGCTATCCGTACGGTAACGGCAAACTGGCGTGGGTCTTCGATCCCAACGGCAAACCGATCCAAGTTCCCAACGACAACCATGTCAATCCCGGCTACAGTTACTACTTCTTGCGCGACCCGTCGCGGGCATACGATCCACAGGCTAATCCATACATCGGTTCGCTCGGCACGCCCGAAGGCGGCGATCCCAACACGCTGCGCAGCCCACCGGCGACGTTGGTCTCACTTCGAGTCGAACGCGCGCTGTCGCCGCACGCGACGGTCGAGCTTGACGTCGACAACCTGTTCGCACACGCGGCGCCGACGCAGCTGACGGGGAATCCGTACCTCATCGGACCACCCGGATACCGCGGCGGCAACCCGGCGTACGCGAGTTGGTACGGCGCCGCATTCAGCGGCAACCCACCGGTCGGCGCGGCGGCGTGTGCGAGCGCGCCGCGCGGACCGGGATGCTACGCGCTCGGCAACGGCGTGCCGACCAACGACGGACGAACTCAAGCCGTGCCGTGGACATACGGCACGAATGGCTACATCCCGTCGTCGTATCCCGAGGCTCGCTCAATCGTCCTGCGCTTCCGCCTAGACTTGTGAGTTGCGGTTTCCGAACTCCTCGAGAACGCCGACGAACCGATCGAAGGCGCTACGATGGAGATTGTGTCCCTCGCCGGTGAACACGACAACCTCAACGTTCGAACCGGCGCCGGTCTTTACGCCGGCGAGGTCGTCGGCCGCGACGACGGATTCGACTCCGGCGAGCGCGAGCAGCAACGGCAGCGGATACGCGGCGAGCAGCCCGCGCAAATCCCAATCGCCGCCATCGACGCCGTTTTCAGTTCCCAGGTGTGCGATGGCGGCGACCGACATGAGCCGCATGGCGTGCAGTTTCGCGTCGCGGTCGATCGCGTCGAGCTCCGCATAGGCTTCGAGAACCGCCCGATCGCGTTCGGCACCCTCGGTCGCAAATAACGGTCGAAGTTCGTCGACATATTCACTGTCGAAGCTGCCGGGCGCGACCCGAATCATCGGATCGATCGCCAGCGCGCGGCGCGCGTGGATCTCCGGCGCGCCGAGCAGCGCGATCGCACCGCCCCACGAATGGCCCACCAGCAGGTCGATCGGTTCGCCGACAGCGCGCGCGACGGTCCGCAGGTCGGCCACCGATCGTTCGTGCGTCATCGGGCCGCGCACCCAGGCGCTGTCGCCGTGGCCGCGCTGGTCGTACGCGACGACCCGATGGGTCGCGGCCAACCGTTCGCCAAGCCGCGCCCACGACCGGCGCGAGCTGGTTATGCCGTGCACGCACAAGGCGACGGGGCCGGTTCGGCCCCATTGCTCGACGATCGTCGCCGCACCGTCGTCGAACGCAACGCGGTGTTCGGCCGAGCTCACGGCGGAGTCGTCGGGCAACTCTTGGGATGGGCCGGATGGTTCAGATCGCGCACCAGCGCCTGGCCCAGTTCATCCATCCCAGCGCTCATCGCCTCGTAGTCGCCCTTATAGCCCGCTTGGAGGTCGGCGACCTGACACCCCGTGGTGACGTTGACCGCCAACACGTGGGTCGCCCAAATCATCGCGAGATAGCGGGTTGTCTCGCCGTAGACCGCGATGCTTGCACCGGCGTTCGCGGCCGCCTTGCGAGCGCACGCGTCGGTTGTGCAGCTCGAGTCGACCCGCACGACGTGGATCCGCCCCAAACGCAAGCCGTGCGCGAGCCGGCTGTCGAGCGCCCGAAGTTGCGCTGCCGTCGGCAGGACGGCGTACGGGATTCCCGGATCGTTCGGGAGCAGCGGCAAAAGCGCAACGACCATCTTCGAAGGCGCGGCTACTTCGCGCCGTACGAGGTCATGATCACTTTGGAGTTCATCGCGCCGCCGTAGGTCAGCGCTTTATGGCCGGCGGGATAGCCGTTGCGCTTGAGAATATACGCCATGACCGCGACATACTGACCGTGCTTGAGGCTCCCCGGCTCCTTGAGCGGCATCTGGAGGGCCATGAATCCGAACAAGTCGCCGACCGTCAATTTCGTGTTTTTCGCGAGAACGACGAGGTTGTGGCCGACGAGCGCCGGCCCGACATTACCCTCCAACTGCGCGCCATGACACGCGGCGCACGTCGTGTCGTAGATCTTTGCACCAGCGCTCGCTTGTGCAGCCATATAGATTGTCGGCCTCGCGGTCGCCGCGCGAACGCCGGCGCCCGCCGACGGTCCGCCGATCATGAGGCCCGCCAACCCGAATACTCCGATCGCGGGAAATGCTCGAAACCAGCGCTGATGCACGGATCCTCCTCGGACTTGGTTAGTGCTTGGTTACGGTGCTGTGCAGCTCGTCGAGATCTTCAAGCGTGTTGAGCGTCACGGCATCTTTGACGCCGGCGTCTCGGATTCCCGATGACGCCCGCATTTTTGCACCAAGCTCGTCCGAGTGATTGTAGCCGTGGATCGACGCGTTGTGGCGCTTGATCACGTCGGGCGCGATCGACCCGCCGTTCTCGGCGGCCACCCATTGCTCGAATTGGCTGTACGTCGGCTTGTTGTCCCGGACGTACGCGAGCACGCGGTCTTTTTTCAGATTGAGATTGTCGATCGTCATCTGATCGAAGCCGGCGCCGCAGAAATCGTAGCCATCGGCCAAGACCCCGGCGTTGCCGAGCGTGAGCTTTGCCCACAGCCGGGGAAGGTGGACGGCGCCGAGCGGTCCGGCGGTGCTTGAACTGACTATCGGAGTGATTTTCTGTCCCGTTTGGGTTGACATGTTGATCTCCTCTCGCTACGTTCGTGTGGTCTCGCGCGGTCGGCGCGAACGGAAGGTTAGCTCGGCGATCCCCGACTTGTCGAGTTCACCAAGCCCGACTGCAACCATGCGGTCATATTGAGCGGCGGTCGCCTCCGCGAGCGGCAACTCAAGGCCGACGTCATGGGCTAGCGCAGTTGCGATATGTGAGTCTTTGGCCGCATGGGCGCCCGAGAAGTACACGTCGTGCTCGCGATTCTGCATATCGGCGCCATCAGTTTCGAGCACCCGCGAGTTCGCACCGGTTTGCGAAAACACTTCGCGCAACACCGTAAGATCGAGACCGAGCGCGTCACCAAGTCCAAGCCCTTCGGCCAGCCCCGCGGTGTTGATGTTCATCACCATGTTGACGAGGGCTTTGACGCGCGCAGCTTGGCCGGCTGCTCCGATGTAGCGCAGCGAGATGCTCAACTTCTCGAGCAACGGCCGGAGCTTTTCAAACGTCGCCTGGTTACCGCCGATCATCAGATAGAGCGTGCCGTCGCGAGCTTGCGAGATCGAACTGGCCATGCACGCCTCGATGCTCGAGCCGCCGCGTTCTTCACAGCGCCGCTCGATGTCGGCGTGAACCTTCGGCGTCACGGTCGCGCAGTTCACGAACAGTTTGCCGTTGGCAGCGGCCAGCAGCGAATCGCCGCTGGTCGCGTAGATGCCGTACATATCGGCATCGGTGCTTACGACGGTGATCACGACGTCGGCGAGTTCGGCGACTCGCGCCAAGGTCGCGGCCGGTTCGGCGCCGACCTGCTTTGCGATCTCTTCGGCCTGGGCGTGGCGGACGTCGAAAACGGCGGTTACCGGGTAACCGACGTCGTGCAGCCGGAGCGCAATGTTGCCGCCCATGCGGCCGACCCCGACGACGCCGACCCGCAGCTGCGAATTCTTCATCATAAGTTGAGCCCCGGTTGATAGAGCTTGACCCCGTACCGCGTCAGAATGCGGGTCAGCTCGGGCTGCTTGTTCGCGATCACGCGGTTGAGTTGCGTCTGTAGCTTCGTGTCGCCGGTCCGAACCGCCATCGCCATCGGGAACGCATACTGTTCGGGCGAACCTTGGCTGCGCGAATTTGGAACGGCGGTGACTTCGAGGTTGGGGAACGAGTGCAGGTAAAGGCCGATCGCGGGCTCCCACGTCACCGCAACCGCGATCCGTCCCGATTTGAGCGCGTCGAGCATCTCGCGCGGCGATGCACCTTCAGTATCGCCGATATCGAACGGCACCCCATGCAGGATCAAGGCGCGAATTTTCAACCCGGACTCGCCCGGCGTATCGGTCTCATAGCCGATGCGCAGCTTGCGCAAGTCCGGTGAGTCCATCGACTGGATGTCGTAGTTCTTCTTCTTTGGGTAGACGAAAACGTATGACGAGACATAGTACGGATGGGTCGCCAGCATGCCTTGAATTGCATATGGCACGTCGACGATGAGGTCGCAGCGCTTGGCATTGAGCGTGTCCTGGATGAACTGATCGAAGCCGCCCGTACCGCGCGTCGTCTTCCAGGTGTAACGGACCGTCTCGCCGAGCGCGGTTGCCACCGCCGCGGCAATCTTGTTTTCGAACCCCTGCTGGGCCCGATTTGAATAGGGCAGATAATCGGGGTCGGCACAGACGCGCAACGGCTGAGCCGACGCACGCCCCGGACTCAGCGCGAGAAGCGCCGCGGCGAAAACCGCCGCGACGCCCCCTGCGACCATCCGCCCGATCGACGTGAACCGATCAGACATCGAACCTCCTGGTTACAGCGCGAAGACGACCAAGTCGCCGCCGAGCTGCGTGTAGTGTCCCAAGTCCAGGGCCGCATTCACGGCGCCCAGACCCGCCGTCGGATTGGTGAGCCCGGCCGCCAGGCCGAGTCCGGCCCATCCGCCGACACCGCTGAGAATCGCCACGTACTGCTTTCCGTCGTGGGTGTAGGTGATCGGGTTCCCGATGATCCCGGACGGCACATGGAACTTGTAGAGCAGTGCGCCCGTCTTGGTATCGATTGCCTTGAACCACCCGTCCATCGTTCCGTAAAATGCGACGCCGCTATCGGTCGTCAGGACACCGCTCCACGCTGGGAAGCGTTCTTTGTCCGTCCAGACGATCTTCCCGTCGGACGGATCCCATGCGATTACGGCGCCGCGGTTGCCGCCCGGACCAGCGTACATCTTGACGATGGCGCCGACAAACGGAAACCCGGCCTTGTACTTAACCGCAAAGGCCTGGTAGTCCATGCAATTGTGATTGGTCGGAACGATGAAGTAACCGGTCTGCGGATCGAACGACGCAGGTTGCTGATCTTTGCTTCCCATCGCCGCCGGGCAGATATTGTGGACGTTCACGCCCGCCTTGGTGAGCTTGGCCGGATCGACCATCGGCCGGCCGGTCGCCATGTCGATGCCGGTCGCCCAATTGACGTCGGGATCGAACTTTTTGGCCAGTAGGAGCTTGCCGTTACGGCGATCGAGCTCGTAACCGAAACCGTTGCGATCGAAATGCACCAGCGCCGGGACGTCTGCGCCGTTGACTTTGATGTCGGCGAGGATCATCTCGTTGATGCCGTCGTAGTCCCAGGCGTCGTGCGGGGTCATCTGGTACGCCCAGACCGCTTGCCCGGTCTCCGGTTTGCGCGCGAAGATCGTCATCGACCACTTGTTGTCGCCCGGCCGCTGCGATGGATTCCACGTACCGGGGTTGCCGGTCCCATAGTAGAGCAAGTCGAGCTTGGGATCGTACGAGTACCATCCCCAGGTGGTTCCGCCGCCGACTTTCCACGCATCACCCTTCCAGGTCGACACGCCGGCGTTATGCGGACCTTTGAAATCGGCCGGAATGAGCACCTGGCTATCCGGACCTTCGCTGTACGCACGCCACGCCTTGTGGCCGTTCGCGACGTCGTATGCGGTCAGATAACCCCGGACGCCGAACTCGCCGCCGGAGATGCCGACGATGACCCACTTGTCGTTGACGACGAACGGCGCGGCCGTCATCGTCTGACCGAGTTCCGGATCGCCGTTTTTCACGTTCCACATGACGTGGCCGGTGGCCGCGTCGAGCGCAATGACGTGGGTATCCAGCGTGTTCATGATAATCTTGCCGTGTGTGTACGCGATCCCGCGGTTGACCAGATCGCAGCACGCGACGGAGACCGCGAACGGGTCTTCCTTCGGCGTGTACTCCCACTTGATGTGGTAGTCATTTAGGTCAACGGCAAAGACGTGGTTTGGGTACGCGCTTTGGAAGTACAGCGTGTTCCCGATGACCAGAGGCTGCCCTTCGTGACCACGTGTCGCTCCCGTGGACATTTCCCACGCTACCTTCAGATCTTTGACGTTATCGGTCGTGATCCGCGTGAGCGAGCTGTGGCGCGTGTCCGCGTAGTTGCCGCTCGGCATTGCCCAGTCGTTCTGGTTGGCCGAGAGGTCTGCTAACGACACGCGTTGCTGCGCGCGAACGGATGAATACAGCGTGGTAAGGCCTACGACGAGCGCGAAAATCGCAAGAAATGCGAAAGCCAATCGACGCATCGCACCGCCCTTTCTCGAATGGAGGTAGAACCGAAGATACCCCCCCAACCAGGGGCCAACAAGTCCGCTGGACGGTCTACGTGCAGAAATCATCTACCAAGGGGCTGATAAGACGAGGGAAGCGTTTGCCACGGACGAACACCCCCAACGCATGTCGATCTTTGCCGCCAATTCGGCCGCAACGGATTCAGCCCCGATCGGCATAGCTGTGATCTCCGATCAACAGCTGACCCGAGCGGCGTTGCGCGCCGTTTTGAGCGAGCGGACCGAGTTCGAATACCTCGGCGAGGGCAGCGACGTGGCCAGCGCCCGCGCGCTGATCGATTTGCCGGGACTGCGGGTCTTGATCGTCAACCTCGCGCTGTCGGCGCCGGCGGGGATCGCGCCGGGAATCGCAGCGATCCGGTACGCCAAGACGCACCGTCCCGGCATCGGCGTCCTCTCTCTGAAGCGGTCGGTCGACGCGCATCTGCTGCGGGCCGCGCTCGATGCCGGCGCCGACGCGTGCTGCCTGGCGACAACCTCCGCCAACCACCTCGTCGGCGCGATCTCGGCGGTTGCCCAAGGCGCGACCTGGCTCGATCGTGAGATATCCGAAACGCTCTGGCACGGCAACGAGCGCCTCGACGCCGACGGTGCGCGCCTCTCGCCGCGCGAGCTCGAGATACTGCGGTTGATCGTTGAAGGGTACTCCAACATCGAGATCGCAACGCAGCTCGCATGCTCGCCGGCGACGATCAAGACGCATTTGATGCATCTGTTTCGGAAAATGAAAGTGCGCGACCGCACGAGCGCTGCAGTTCATGCGCTACGCGCCGGCTTGATCTGATCGCGAACCCGTCGACGTGATCGGCCAGCTGGTGCTGCTGGCGATGCTCGGGACGGCAGCTGCGCCGCTCGATCTCGTCGATGAAGCGGCCCAGCCGATCGGTGGTGCCGTCGTCACGTTCGTCGATCGCGCCGGTCGCACCGACGTCGAGCGCAGCGCAGCCGATGGCAGCGTCGGGGCGGCGACCGGCTTCGATCCGGTCAGCGCCCGGATCGCAGCGCCCGGCTTCGTCGCCATCACGCTCGACCTTGCGAGCGCGGCCGATCCGGTTCGGCTCGCGCACGTCCTGCCGATCATCGCGCGCGTCCAAGTCGCGACCGGTTCGGCCCGCAACCTGCACCAACTACCGGTCGCCAGTTCCGTGCTCGACAGCAATGCGATCGCCTCGAGCGCCGCGCCGACCAGCGACGCATTGTTGCGCGCGCTGCCCGGGTTCGATCGTACCCGCAGCAACAGCGCGTTCACCAACTACGGACAATTGCGGCTCTCGCTCAGCGGCGCCGGCAACGATCGCGGTCTCGCGCTGGTCGACGGCGTGCCGGCGCAGGATGCGTTCGGCGGTCAGATCGACTGGCTGGCGTACCCGCCCGCCGAGCTGACGCGGGCTGAGGTCCTGCGCGGCCCGGGTTCGGCACTCTACGGTTCGGGCGCAATCGGCGGCGTGCTCGAGTTACGAACGCGCGGGCCGGCCGCGTTCGGCGCGCCACTCGGCGCGAGCG
>JBOHTW010000072.1:0-1629 GCA_050733835.1 Vulcanimicrobiaceae bacterium
TCGTCGTGAAACGCTCGCGCGGTCTCGGGGTCGAGGCTCAGGTTGAACTGATCCTCCCAGCGGAACTCAAACCGCGCCTTCGAGAGCACGTCGTCCCAGTGGCGGGCGAGATGGTGGCCCTTGGCGACGTCCGCGGCGTGCGCGGCGATCTTGTACGCAATGACGCCGTCCTTGACATCTTGTTTATCCGGCAATCCGAGATGCTCTTTGGGCGTGACATAGCAGAGCATCGCCGTGCCGAACCAGCCGATCATCGCCGCGCCGATCGCGCTCGTGATGTGATCGTAACCCGGGGCGATGTCGGTGACCAGCGGCCCGAGCGTGTAGAACGGCGCCTCCTTGCAGATCTCGAGTTGCTTGTCCATGTTCTCTTTGATCAGGTGCATCGGAACGTGGCCGGGGCCCTCGATCATCGTCTGGACGTCGTGTTTCCAGGCGATATCGGTCAGTTCGCCGAGGGTCGTCAGTTCGCCGAACTGCGCCTCGTCGTTGGCGTCCGCAAGACATCCCGGCCGCAATCCGTCACCCAGCGAGAACGAGATATCGTACGCCTTCATCAGCTCGCAGATCTCTTCGAAATGCGTGTAGAGAAAGTTCTCTTGGTGGTGCGCGAGGCACCATTTGGCGAGGATCGAGCCGCCGCGCGAGACGATTCCCGTAACGCGCTTGGCGGTCAGCGGAATGTAGCGCAGCAGCACGCCGGCGTGAATCGTGAAGTAATCGACGCCCTGTTCGGCTTGTTCGATCAACGTGTCGCGGTAGAGTTCCCAGGTTAGCTCCTCCGCTTTGCCGTTGACCTTTTCCAGGGCCTGATAGATCGGCACCGTTCCAATCGGGACCGGCGAGTTGCGCAAGATCCACTCCCGCGTCTCGTGGATGTTCTTGCCGGTCGACAGGTCCATGACGGTGTCGGCGCCCCAGCGCGTCGCCCAAGTCATCTTCTCGACTTCGTCTTCGATCGACGACGCGACCGCCGAGTTGCCGATGTTGGCGTTGATCTTGACGAGGAAGTTTCGTCCGATGACCATCGGTTCGAGTTCGGGATGATTGACGTTGGCCGGCAAGATCGCCCGGCCGCGCGCGATCTCGGCGCGCACGAACTCGGCCGGAACGCCCTCGCGGATGGCGACGAACTCCATCTCCTTGGTGACGATCCCGCGGCGAGCATAGTGCATCTGTGAAACGTTCGCGCCGGGTTTGGCGATGCGCGGCTTGCGGGTGACGGCGAACCGGATCGCATCGAGTTCGGCCATCGCTTCGCGCCCGCGCCGGTAGACCGACGTCGGCCGGTCGAGTTCGACCGTGTCGTTGCGCGCCTCGATCCAGGCCGAGCGCAGCGGCGCCACGCCGCGCCGGACATCGGTTCCAATGTCCGGGTCGCCGTACGGTCCGCTGGTGTCGTAGACCGTGTGCGAAGTGCCGTCGGTCAAACCGATCTCGCGCGTGGGAACGCGCAAGCTCGCATCCTCGCCGACCAAGTAAACGCGGCGCGTGGTTCCCTTCGCCGTCGTCCCGTTCGCAGTTGCCGTCATCGATCCGCTCCTCGCTGTGTAAGAGGGGAGCGGCGCGCGGGCGCTCGCTCCCTCCGCCGGCATGACCCGGTTCAGGTGCAACGGTCGGCGAGGCGCC
>JBOHTW010000073.1:0-3216 GCA_050733835.1 Vulcanimicrobiaceae bacterium
GGCCGGGGCCGCTAGCACGCGCGCCGGCGCCGCCCGCGCGCGCTCGGCTTCGTCGCGCTTGGCAAGTTCGAACGTTGCGCGCCGCGCCGGTTCGCCGGTGAGTTGATCCATGATATCGAGCCCCTCAAACGCATCCTTCGCGTAAAAGACGCCGGGATCGAAGTAGTGCGCGCCGTCGAATGCGATGCGGCGGCCGAACTCGCGATTGATCGCCGCTCCGCCGATGACGATCGGGAAGTTCAGGCCGCGCGCGACTTGTTCGGCAACGCAGACCGGCATCTGCTTCGAGGTCGAGACCAGCAGCGCCGACAGCCCGATCGCATCCGCCTTGACTTCGACCGCTTTCTCGAGGATCGCGTTCATCGGCACCTGCTTGCCGAGATCGAAGACCGTGTAACCGTTGTTCGTCAAGATCGTGTTGACGAGGTTCTTTCCGATGTCGTGGACGTCGCCGAAGACCGTGGCCAGCACGACCTTGCCTTTGCTGATGCCGTCGGCTTTCTCGAGGAATTGCTCGAGGTGCGCAACCGCCTGCTTCATCACCTCGGCCGACTGCAGCACGAACGGCAAGATCAACTCGCCCGAGCCGAACTTGTCGCCGACTTCTTTCATCGCCGGCAACAGCACGCCGTTGAGCACGTCGACCGGTCCGCGCGTCTGCAGCGCTTCGTCGAGCTTGGCTTCGATGCCGTCCTTGCGGCGCCGCAGGATCGCGTTGTGAATCCGCGTCTCGACCGGCGCGTCCGAATCGTCGTCGACGGGCGGCGCATCGCCCCGGGCGACCGTCTTCGACTCGAAGTGTTCGATGACGCGTTGGAGCGCGTCGGCGCGGCGGTTCAACACGAGGTCATCGCACAATTCGCGCTCGACGCCGTCGATCTCGGCGTACGGCGTGATCTCCTTGGGATTCACGATCGCCATGTCGAGCCCAGCCTGCACGCAATGGTGGAGCATCACCGAGTTGATCGCGGCCCGCGCGGCCGGCTTCAAACCAAAACTCACGTTGGAGACGCCGAGCGACGTGAGCACGCCCGGCAGCTCGCGCTTGATTGCGCGGATGCCTTCGATCGTCGCGACCGCCGAGTCGATGAACTCGGCATCGCCGGTCGCCAACGTAAACGTCAGCGCATCGAAGATCAGCGCGCCCGGCGGCAGGTCGAACTCGGTCGTCACGATGTCGCGGATGCGCCGCGCAATTTCGAGTTTGCGGCCGGCGGTCTTGGCCATTCCGGCTTCGTCGATCGTCAGGGCGACGACGGCGGCGCCCGACTCGCGAACCAGCGGCATCACCGCATCGATCCGCGCGCGGCCGTTCTCCAGATTGATCGAGTTGACGATCGCGCGGCCGGCATAGATCTTCAGCGCCGCCTCGATCGTCTTGGCTTCGGTCGAGTCGATCATCAGTGGCGCGGCAACCGACTGCGCAAGCTTCTTGACGATCGTCGCCATCTGCACGTCTTCGTCGGCGCGTTCGGTCAGCGCGGTGCAGATGTCGAGCACGTGCGCGCCGCCGTCGACCTGTTCGCGGGCGACCAGCACGATCTCGTCGTATGCGTCGGCGAGCAGCAGCCGCTTGATCTTGCGCGAGCCCTGGGCGTTGATGCGCTCGCCGATTAGCAGCGGGCTGCCGTCCTGTTTGAGCGCGGTCGCGGTCATCGCGGAGGCCGCGAACTGGAGGGGCTTTGGCTCGGGCGTCCGGCCGACGCGGCCGGCGACGGCGGCCACGAACGCCGCGATGTGTTCGGGCGTCGTTCCACAGCAGCCGCCGATCGCGTTGACCCCGAAGTCGCGAACGAACGCTGCCAACTCGCGCGCCATCTCGGCCGGCGCCTCGGGATAGATCGTTTCGCCCTTGGGACCCATTAGCGGCAGGCCCGCGTTCGGGACGACGCTGACGAAGCAGCGCGAGTTCTCGACCAAATAGCGGACCGCATCGCGCATGTGGGTTGGACCGGTCGAACAGTTGAGGCCGATGACGTCGATCGGCAGCGCGTCGAGGGTCGTGGTAACCGCGCGGATATCGGTGCCGAGCAGCATCCGGCCGGTGACGTCGAGCGTCGCCTGCGCCTGGATCGGCACGCGCCGCAGACCGCGATCGAACGCGCGCACGATCCCGGCGATCGCGGCCTTCATTTCAAGCAGGTCTTGGGCGGTCTCGATCAACAGCAGGTCGACCCCGCCGTCGACCAGGTGGCGCGCCTGCTCGCCGTAGAGCGCCGCCAGTTCGTCGAAGCTGATCTTCGACAGCGCGGGGTCGGACGACGAGACCAACATCCCGGTCGGGCCGAGCGAGCCCGCGACGAACCGCGGCCGGTCCGGCGTGCTAAAGCGGTCGGCCTCGCCCCGGGCAAGCTCCGCCGCGCGGCGGTTGACCTCGGCGACCCGGTCGCCGATGCCGTACTCGTCAAGCTTGAGCCGCGAAGCCGTGAACGAGTCGGTCTCCAGCACGTCGGCGCCCGCTTGCAGGTAAGCCGCGTGAATCGCGGCGACGACGTCCGGCCGGGACAGGACCAACGCCTCGTTACACCCGTGGAGTTTGGCGCCGCCGTAGTCGTCGGCGGCTAGCTCCATCGCCATGATCTGGGTGCCCATCGCGCCGTCGAAGACGAGAACGCGGCGAGCGAGAGCGTCGAGGTATCCGGTCTTCACGCTGGGTGCGTTCGACGTCCCGGCCCGCTCGCATCGCCATGGTTGTCTCTTTTGTCAAAAAATGTCTAAATAGGACATGCTGGCCGGGAGAACGCCGCGGGGTGCCGCCGAGCGTCGGCGGTTTGGGCGGCTTGCCGCCCAGATCGAGGGCCTGCTCGCGCAGCCGCGGCGCGCCGTCGACGACCGGGCGCGGCGAGCGCTGCTAGTCGAGGAGATTGCCGGCTCCCTCCGGCTCGCCGGCTCGCCGCTGCGGCTCGACGACGTTCGGTCCCTGCTCGGGACCGGGCGCGCCGTCGGCGGCCATTTGCTGACCGACTACCTGACGGCCCAACGTTACGCGGCCGCGGCCGAGCGCGTCGCTGCCGCGACCCGGCCGCCCGCCGCAGCGGCGCGGCTGAACCAGGCCGAGGTTCTCGCGCTCCACGACGCGGTCGACGGGTCGGGCGAACCCGGCTGGCGCCGGCGCAATCTGGACGCCCGGCCGAGCGGAATGGTGCCGCTGCCGTCGTGGTTGGTGCCGCGCGAGATGGCGGCCCTAATCGAATCGCTGGCCGGCGAGCCTCCGCC
>JBOHTW010000074.1:0-6236 GCA_050733835.1 Vulcanimicrobiaceae bacterium
CTCTGAAACGGCATGGACGCCTCCCGGAATGTCCGTAACGGTGCGCTTGACTTTGACGTGCCGCGCAAAGAGCTCCATTCCGGTGCGCAAACGAATGCTGCCGAGCAGCTTGCGTTCGCTGAACCCCTGGATCACGTCGTAAATCAGGCCATTCATGAGAGTCTCAGCGCATCATGCCTTGCATCATCGCCGGCATACCCTCCTGCACGAAGCCGGTGATCTCGCGAGCGTGCGCACGAATGATGTCGACCATTTCGGGGTCGTCGGAAGTCTCGGATACCGCAACGCCGTTGGCTAGCATCGTCAGCCTCCGATGGTAGCGCGTGCTATTTTCGAACATCGCCGGCACGCTCCGACTCATCGGATACGGGAACGGATGATCGGCATCGAGCCGCGCGTACATCGTAGCAACGTGCTCCTGGAGCAATGCTGCCGTTCGTGGGTCGTCCGACTCTGAAACGGCATGGACGCCTCCCGGAATGTCCGTAACGGTGCGCTTGACTTTGACGTGCCGCGCAAAGAGCTCCATTCCGGTGCGCATCGGTCCTTGCATATTCCCGCGGCTCATCATGTCGTCGCACATCATGCCGTGCCCCATCATGCTCTGCGTTGGCGCTGCAACGCCGGCGCGAATGCGACTGGCGAGGTAGCCGACCGGTGCCACGAAACCGGCGACAAGCCAGTGAAGAAACGGTCTGCGGTGCATTCGGTTGTGCCCTCCCTTGCTGTTATGCTGCTTGGCCTGATGCGAGGCTCGCGATCTCGGCCGGCCGCGGACCACGTTTTCCCGCTATCGCTCGATCGAACGAGCACGGCTCGATGGTCGGCCGTGTACCCGGCCCCGGCGAGCATTCCGTTCGGCATCGGCGTGACCACTTGGACACCGGGCGGTAAGGGCCGCTCCGTCCAGCTCGCCCCATCGTCGGTCGAGACGAACAGCGGACCGCCACCGCTTAAAAACAGATGGTTCGCATCCCGCGGGTCGGCCGCAAGCGCCATGCCGCCAACGTTTTGATCGACGACTTTCCAGGACGCTCCGCCATCGTTCGACCGAAGCAAACCGCTCGGCATCGTCGGAATGAGGATTGTCCGTTCGTGTACGAGCGCGTCGCCCATCGGTTCTGCCGGTGGTGCTGCAAGCGACCTCCAAGAAGAGCCTCCATCAGTCGTCGTGAACAGGCCCTGGCCAACGACATACGCGACCCAGTGCTGCGGGTTCGTCGGATCGAGTCCGAAGCCGTGGATGTCCGTGCCAGGGAGACCGCTCACGTCAGTCCACGATTTCCCACCGTCGCGACTCGCCTTAGCGCCATTGTGTCCGGCGACCACTACAAGCCCCCCGTACGATCGGCACCACTTTCCATCGCGTCGATGCCGTCGAGGCTATCGACCTTCGTGAGCGTCTTTCCGCCATCGGTACTGAGTGCGCTGGCGCCGTGCGTCCCGACTAAAATCGTCGCTTGCGGTCCGTAAGCAACCAGCGAATGTAGGTGCGCGCCAAGCTCGGGCGCAGCGACCGATGCCGAGTTGCTTCCGCGAGGTTGCGTAAGAAATATCGTGCCTGCCGCCGCGGCCGCGGCGCAGACGGCCATGACGACAAGGATGAACCACGTCCGTCGGCCAGTCCGCGACGGTGGCCCAGCCTTTAATCGTTGCACGAGAATGTCGACCTCCGTGGAGTTCCTTCGAGCATCGCAAACTGATGTGGAGAACGAATGGAGCGTGCCTGGCGCGACCGGTTTCACGCTGCCCATGGGTTTCCGACGTGTTATGTTAGCCGCAGTTCGATGATGGCGCCGCCGGCGCCATCTCGTACACGAATTGCCGCTCCAAGCGCCTGCCCGATGACGCGAACAACGCGGAGGCCAAGGCCGGCTCCGCTTCCGCTTTCAAGCGCCGAGGTAATGCGACTCGCCGCTCCTGCTCCGGACTCATCTTCGGTGCTCAGGACGACGCCGCCGGCTTCGCGCGCCGCGGTGAGCCGGACCTTGCCGCCGGGTCGGGTCGCTTGGAGTGCATTGACGACGAGGTTTTCGAGCACCCGCCGGAGCCGGCGTTCATCGGTTTGAATGACCGCCGTCGTGTCACCCTCTGCGTCGAGGCGAATGCCCTTGCGCGAGGCAAGATCGCGGTAGCCCTCGCCAATCTCCGTCACCAGATTTCCGACCGCAACTTGGCCCGTCTGAAGACGGATTTGCCCGACTTCTGCAGCCGCGACATCGCGCAGATCACCGACGGTTTCCTCGATGGCCAACAAACTACGCAGCAGCCGCCCAGTGATGGCATGGTCGGTCGTGTCAATCAAGCCGTCTCGGGCGGCTTCGAGCGTGCCACGCATCGCAATCAACGGATGTGCCAGATCGTGGGCGATGCCCGCAACGAGTTCGCGCTCCGCACGATGGGCGGCGTCGAGATCGGTTGCCATCCGGTTCGCGGCGTTCGCAAGAAGCGATAGCTCGTGCGGTCCGCGAACCCTGATCGGCTGGTCGAGCTTTCCACGCGAGAACCGCCCGAAACCACAGCCGATCGCGGCCACACCTCGGGTCAAGCCCGCTGCGACGACGATCCCGGCGACCGCCGCCAACGTAAATGAAAGAACCAGCCCAACGAGCAGAGCACGATCGACGCCGGCGATGATCTGGGTGATCTCCGGCCCCCAGCCCATCATGCGCTGCATCATTGCAAAGTGGCCGGCGAATGGATCGAGGGAACCTAGGACCGCACCGTGCACGAGAACCGCCGCGACGATCATCGCGACCATCGTCGTGCCGACAATCGCCGTACTGACCCGCACCGATAAGCTCATGGCAAACTCCTTATCGAGTAACCAATGCCGATGGCCGTAGCAATGAGATCACCGTCGACTCCGGCGGCGCGAAGTCGCTTGCGGATGTTCTTGACGTGCGAGTCGATCGTTCGGTCCGAAGTCTCGAAGTCGAGATCGAGCAGCGTCGCGAGTTCAGTTCGTGAGAAGATCCGCCCGGGCCGGCGGGCCAGGCATTCCAGCAGGGCATATTCGGTCGCCGTGAGCGCAAGGTCGCGACCGTGCGCGCGCAGACGGTGCGCCTCACGATCGAGTTCGAGACCTTCCCCGAGTCTCAGACGCTGGGTGCCGCGCCGTCGTAGGACGACGTCGACCCGTCGCATGAGTTCGGCGGCGCTAAATGGTTTGACGATGTAGTCGTCGGCACCAAGATCGAAACCGGTCAAACGCTCGATTTCCGCGGAGCGCGCAGTAAGCAAGAGAAATGGGATCCCGGCGAGGTTCAACTCGTCGGCGAGGACGTCGCCCGGCTCCCCAGGCAGCATTCGGTCCAGCAGCACGGCGGCCGGACGGCCTTCCGCGAGGGCGGATCTCGCCTCGTCGACCGACCGCGCCCACTGCAATGCCCACCCCTCGCGCTTGACGTAGGGGACGAGCGCGTCGTAGACGAGCGGGTCATCTTCCACAAGCAGCAGCACGACGTTCATAGCATCTCCATCGCGCAATCGTAGGCTAAACGGACCATGATTGGTTCGACACTTCAGCGGCAAATGCTTGAGGGACGCCCGGCAGGCTTGGACACACGGGCCGCCGACACTTTCCTTGCAATGACCGCCGGCAAAAGTTGTCGATTTCAATGAGATGTGCGGGCTTATGCTTGGTCCTTCTGGTGGCCGCAGGCTGCGCGGGAAACGTAGAGAAATCGGCACCCCATCCGCTGCCGCCTTCTTCATACGGACCCGCAGTCGCGTTCACGCTGCCGGATGTCGCCGGCGGCTCGTACTCAATGTCGGCAAAGCCCGGAAGGTATATCGTACTGTCGTTCGTCAGCGCGACTTGTCGCGACGCGTGCCCGCAGATCGAGGCGATCCTCAAACAGGCTGCTCAACTGCTGCAGCAACGTGGCGAGCTTGGGCACAATGTCGAGTTCGTCACGGTCGAGATCGATCCAGCTCATGATTCGCTGAATACGGTTCGTGCGCTGCGCGCGCGGCTCTGGCCACACCCCGGTTGGGCCTTTCTACGCGGAACACCCCGACAGTCGCAACCGATTCTGCAGACGTACGATGAAATGCCGGTGCCAAATTCAAGTGGTCCGGATATCGCTCATCCGACATTCGTCTACGTGATCGATCCGGTTGGGCACACCAACATTCTCGGCCTCAATGCCGCCATCAGCAGTGCAAAGCTTACGGCGAAGAACGTGGCGCGCTTGGTCCGACGGCGGGGCTCTGGGCATTCGTCCTGAGCACGAGCTTCGTGTTTTTCTCCATCACCTCGAACGGTAGCTCGCCGTCGAAGGTGGTTGCAACTGATCCGTCGCGACCGATAAAGACGCTGGTCGGTAGTCCCAGCGCCTGAAATGCCTGTCCGTACTGTTGATCGTGATCCATGAGGATCGGATATGTGACGCCGACCTTCTTAACGAACGCAGCAACCCGGGCATCGTTCTCACCTTGATCGATGCCGACGACGAGGAAGCCCTGGGCACGATAGGTGCGATAAAGACGCTCGAGCGCCGGCATTTCGTGGCGGCATGGCGGACACCATGTCGCCCAGAGGTTCGCCAAAACCGCGTGGTCCCGGTAGCCATACAGCGATCCCGAACCGCCCGCGAGGAGCGGAACCGTAAAGCTCGGGACTGAATGACCGACGAGTCCACCAAGACCGCCAACCGTCGTCCCAGCGCGGGCATCGGTCGGGGCGCGCGCACACGAAGTGAGTCCCAGAACCGCGCCGCCGATGAGAAATCCGTCACGCGTCACGGTTTCGATCCTCCACGAAACGGATGGAGATCGCATGGAGAATCGCCGGTCGTCCACATCATCTCCATGTCGGCGGGGCATCATTCGGCTCTGTGAGCAGGCGCGCTACGGTCCCGCCCGGGCGGACTCCACGACGATCCAGGCCCTCGGTCGTGATGGTCTCGTTGTTAGTGGCCGCCACTGTGCTGATCGTCGCCGTTGCGGTTCTCAATAACCGCCTGGTTGCGAATAGTCCGGTCAGCGCGCCATCACCATCGGTCACCGGAACGCCACTTGCCGACGGCTCGACTCTCGGTGCAAGCGGGCTAGCGTGGGGCGATCGACCGGGAGGCGGCCAGGGGCAGCCGGTTGCCGGAGTGCAGTGCAACACATCGGAGATGTCGGTCGAGCACCTGCACGCCCATCTCAGCCTATTCGTCAACGGCAAGCAAATTGCGATCCCGGGACAGATCGGAATCGTCTCTCAAGGAGCGACCGCGGGCTGCCTATATTGGATTCACACGCACGACGCATCTGGGATCATTCACATCGAATCACCGTTGACGACCGCGCCGTACACGCTCGGACAGTTCTTCGCCATCTGGGGTGAACAACTCACGTCAGGCAACGTCGCCGGCAACCGGAGCTCGATCCACGTTTTCGTCAATGGGCAGCCCTACGATGGGAATCCCGACGCGATCCCGTTGACCGCCCATCAGGAAATCACGCTCGAAGTCGGTAAACCGCTCGTCAATCCGCCAATCTATGCATTTCCAACGGGAGAATAAGCCGATCACAAAGCAAACGGACTCGAACACGTTTCGAGATCGGGGTGCAGCGCGGTAACGAATCCGCGGCACCACTTCGTGGCTGAATCGGCGCTTCATAGACGGCGCGGCGGGGGTCTCGACTAGCGTCCGCGATTGGCTGCGATTGTCGCCTCGAAATGCAACGGCTTCGCGGGAAGGTCAGCGAACAGAATCGCGACAAATCGTTCACGGTCGCGCTCTTGGAGAGCGCCATTGAAGCGACGTTCGAAGCCGATCGTTGAGGCCGGCTTCCCGCTCATCGCACGGCCACATGGGCTGCCGGAGATGTGTGCCGGATAGACCTCGACGTGATCGCGCAAGCAGCTTAGTGTGCAGCGGGTCGTAGAGGGCCCGTCCTGCGTCCTCGCCGCCAAGATCGGGGCGCCCGACGTCGCCGACGAACAGCGTGTCGCCGGTGAGCAAGCTCGCGTTCGCCGGAACGATGATCGGCATGCACATGTGTGGCAATGATCGCCTCGATTCGCATACCGTAGCGGAGGGAACTTTCGAGATATTCAGCGACCTCAAACTGAGGATCGACGACCGCCGCGCGGCCCTGACCCCCTCAACCGAAGACGTACGAAGCGCAGCCGGTTTCCGCTCGGAGCAGCTGACGAAAGATCATAACGGAACTCCTGTGACCGTCGTGATGATGGTCCGGGGATGTGTTTCGCGCATGCGCACGGCGACGACCGTGCC
>JBOHTW010000075.1:0-5568 GCA_050733835.1 Vulcanimicrobiaceae bacterium
CCGGCGGCGGCGGTCACGCTCTTCGAACGCAACCGCGCCGACGAAACATTCGGCTGGGGCGTCGTCTTCTCCGATCAAACCTTGGGGAATCTGGCGGCCGCCGACCCCGAATCCTACCGCGCGATCAACGCGAGCTTCGTCCACTGGGATGATATCGACGTCCACTTCAACGGCCGCACGATCCGCGCCGGCGGCCAAGGGTTCGCCGGGATCGCCCGCCGGCAGCTCCTCGCCATTTTGCACGACCGCGCGCAAGTGGCCGGGGTCGAGCTGTGCTTTCAAACCGAGGTGTTGGATGCGACACCGTACCGCGATGCCGACGTCGTCGTGGTCTGCGACGGCGCCAACAGCGGCATTCGTCGAACGTACGCGGACGATTTCGGCACCACGGTCCTGCCGCAGCGCAATCGTTACGTTTGGCTCGGCACCCGCCGCCGGTTCGACGCGTTCACCTTCGCCTTCGAACCGACCGACCACGGTTGGTTTCAGATCCACGCGTACGGGTTCGCGGCCGATCTTGGGACGGTGATCGTCGAGTGCCGCGAGGAGACTTGGAAGGCCGCCGGGCTCGACGCGATGAGCGCCGCCGACTCGGTCGCATTCTGCGAGCGGCTGTTCGCCAAGTATTTGGACGGTCAGCCGCTTCTGAACAACGCGAGCCATCTCGCGAACCCCTGGGTGAAGTTCAACCTTATCAACAATCAGTGCTGGTACCGCGAGAACCTGGTCCTGATGGGCGACGCCGCCCACACCGCCCACTTCTCGATCGGCTCGGGAACCAAGCTCGCCCTCGAAGACGCGATCTGTCTCGTCACCGCGCTGCGCGCGCACTCAAGCCGCGCCGCGGCGTTTGCCGCCTATCAAGAATCGCGCCGGCTCGAAGTGTTGCGGTTGCAGAACGCGGCGCGAAACTCGACCCAGTGGTTCGAAAACGTCGAGCGTTACGCCAACCTCGCACCGGAGCAGTTCGCGTATAGCTTGCTGACCCGCAGTCAGCGCATCAGTCACGAGAACCTGCGCCTGCGCGATCGCGTCTTCGTGAGCGGCATCGAAAGTTGGATCGCCGCCCGCTCGAGCGCGGTGCCCACGTCCGCACCGCCGATGTTCACCCCGTTCCGGCTGCGCGGCCTGAAACTGATCAACCGGGTCGTCGTGTCGCCGATGGCGATGTACAGCGCGACCGACGGCACGCCCGACGACTTCGAACTCGTCCACCTCGGCGCGCGGGCGCAGGGCGGGGCGGCGCTCGTGTTCACGGAGATGACGTGCGTGTCGCCCGAAGGGCGCATCACGCCGGGTTGCGCCGGGATGTATCGCCCCGAGCACCTCGCGGCGTGGAAGCGGGTCGTCGATTTCGTCCACCGCCGCACGCGCGCGAAGATCGCGCTGCAGTTAGGCCACGCCGGTCCCAAGGGTTCGACCCAACTCGGTTGGGAAGCGATGGACGAGCCGCTGCGCGAGGGTAACTGGCCGCTCGTCGGACCGTCGGAAATTCCCTGGTCGCCGCACCACCAAGTTCCGCGCGCGATGACCCAGGCCGACATGGACCGGATCAAAGCCGAGTTCGTCCGCGCCGCCGCGATGGGCAGCGCCGCCGGATTCGATTTGCTCGAACTGCACTGCGCGCACGGCTACCTGCTCTCGAGTTTCATCACGCCGCTCAGCAACCAGCGCACCGACCGATACGGTGGCTCGCTCGCCAACCGGCTTCGTTTCCCGCTCGACGTCTTCGCGGCAATGCGAACCGTCTGGCCGGAGCACCGGCCGATGTCGGTTCGCATCTCGGCGACCGACTGGGTCGACGACGGAATCACCGGTGAGGACGCCGTCGAGATCGCGCGCAGCTTTCACGAAGCCGGTGCCGACCTCATCGACGTCTCGGCGGGTCAGACCTCGCGGCTGGCGCGCCCCGTCTACGGTCGGATGTTTCAAACGCCATTCTCGGATCAGATCCGCAATGAGCTCGGCATCGCCACGATGGCGGTTGGGAATATCACCGAACCCGACCACGTCAACGGCATCATCGCAGCTGGCCGGGCCGACCTGTGCGCGCTCGCCCGCGCGCACCTCGCCGATCCCTATTGGGCGCTTCACGCCGCGGCGCAACTCGGTTACGACGGTCTCGATTGGCCCGAACCGTACCTGGCCGGCCGCGACCAGTACACGCGCAACCTCCAGCGGGCGCCGGCAACGCCATGAGCGGCGCACTGCGCGGCGCGCACGCACTCGTCACCGGCGGAAGCCGCGGCATCGGCGCGGCGATTGCGACCGCGCTCGCCGCCGACGGCGCCCGTCTCTCGCTCGTCGGGCGCGACTGCGGCCGACTCGAAGCCCAGGCCGCGACCTTGCGGGCGCGGACCGACGTTCGGGCCATCGTCGCCGACGTCACCGACGCCGACGCCATCGAAACCGGATTCGCCACCGCCGTCGCCGAGTTCGGCCCGGTCGGGATCCTCGTGAACAACGCCGGCGGCGCCGTCAGCCGCCCGTTTCGCGAACTCGATCTGGCGACTTGGCGCGCCATGCTCGACCTCAACCTTACGAGCGTCTATCTGTGGTGCGCCCAAGCCGTGCCGGCGATGATCGCGAGCAACGGCGGGCGCATCGTCAACGTCGCAAGCACAGCCGGTCTTGCGGGCGCGGCATACATCGCGGCGTACGCTGCGGCCAAACACGGCGTCGTCGGGCTCACCCGCGCGCTCGCCGCCGAGCTCGCGGTTCACGAGATCACCGTCAACGCGGTTTGTCCGGCGTTCACCGAGACGGCGATCCTCCACGACGCGATCACCAACATCGCCGGCGTCACCGGCCGCACGCCCGACGACGCACGCGCCGCGCTCCTGCGCACGAACCCGCGCGGCCGCTTCGTTCAACCGGACGAAGTCGCGGCTTGCGTTGCGTGGCTATGCCGGCCCGAATCGCAGGCGATCACCGGCCAAGCGATCGCGATCACCGGCGGCGAGGCGATCGGATGAAGGCCGTGCTCGATCACGAGTCGCGCGTCGATGCCGACGATCGCCTCGCGCTGCGCCTCTGGCTGCGGCTGCTTTCGTGCACCAATCTCATCGAGGGCCGGGCGCGTAAAAAGCTGCGCGGTGAGTTCGCCACGACGTTGCCGCGCTTCGATTTGATGGCGCAGCTCGAACGCCATCCCGCCGGACTGAAAATGAACGACATCTCGCGGCGCATGATGGTCACCGGCGGCAACGTGACGCGAATCACCGACCAGCTCGTTGCCGAGGGGTTGGTCACGCGCGCGAGCGCCCCCGGCGACCGGCGCGCGACCGCCGTCCGGCTGACGCCGGCCGGTCGCCGCAGCTTCGCCGTCATGGCTCGCGCCCACGAGGCGTGGATCGTCGAATTGCTCGGCGGCCTGGGCCATAAGGAACGGCTGCTGCTCTACGGCCTGCTCGCCAAGATCAAGACTCGAATCATCGCACTCGACCGGGAGGCATCGACATGAACGCGACCAGCGCCGAATATCGCGCAACCCATTTTCAGTGGTCGGTCGCCGATCGGGTCGCGACCGTGACGCTCAACCGGCCCGATCGCAAGAACCCGCTCACGTTTGGATCGTACGCCGAACTGCGCGATCTCTTTGGCCGGTTGCGCCACGCTTCGGACGTCCGCGCGGTCGTCATCGCAGGCGCCGGCGGCAACTTCAGTTCCGGCGGCGACGTCCACGAAATCATCGGACCGCTCACGAAAATGGCGATGCCCGAGTTGCTGGCGTTTACCCGGATGACCGGCGATGTCGTCCGGGCGATGCGCGCGTGCCCGCAGCCGATCGTCGCCGCGATCGATGGCGTGTGTGCCGGCGCCGGCGCGATGCTGGCATTAGCATCGGATATTCGCTTCGGGACGGCGCGCAGCAAGGTAGCGTTTCTGTTCGTGCGGGTCGGCCTCGCCGGCGCCGACATGGGCGCCTGCGCCCTGCTGCCGCGGGTGATCGGCCAAGGCCGCGCCGCCGAACTGCTGTTCAGCGGCCGCGCGCTCGGGGGCGACGAAGCGGTCGCGTGGGGCTTCTTCAATCGCCAGTGCGAGCCGGACGCCCTCGTCGAGCACGCTCGAGAGTTCGCGCGCGCGCTGGCGGCGGGACCGACGTTTGCCCACGGGATGACCAAAACGATGCTGCATCAAGCGTGGGCGATGGGTCTCGACGAGGCGATCGAAGCCGAAGCGCAAGCGCAGGCGATCTGCATGCAGACCACCGACTTCGCGCGCGCGTACGAGGCGTTCGCCGCAAACCAGACGCCGGTCTTTCAGGGCGATTGACGTGGCCGATCGCAGCTTTCTCGACTGGCCATTCTTTACCGACGATCATCGGCGGCTCGCCCAAACGCTCGAGCCGTGGGCCGGCGCACATGTCGCCGCGGGTGCCGGTGAGGTCGACGTCGACACGGCGTGCCGTAACTACGTGCAAGCGTTGGGCGCCGGCGGCTGGCTGCGCTACTGCGTGAGCGCGGCGTCGGGCGGCGCGTTCGCCGCGATCGATTCGCGCGCGCTGTGCCTGATCCGGGAAACGCTCGCCCGCTACGATGGACTCGCCGACTTCGCGTTTGGGATGCAGGGGCTCGGTAGCGGCGCGATCTCGCTGGCGGGTACGCCGGAGCAGCAGGCACGCTACCTGCCGCCGGTGCGCGACGGCGATGCCATCGCCGCATTCGCGCTCTCCGAACGCGACGCCGGATCCGACGTCGGCGCGATCACGACCCGCGCCCGCCTCGCCGGCGACTGCTATGTGCTCGATGGCGCAAAGACGTGGATCTCCAACGGGGGGATCGCCGACTTCTACGTCGTGTTCGCTCGGACCGGGGAGGCGGCGGGCAGCCGCGGCTTGAGCGCGTTCATCGTCGACGCCGGTTCGCCCGGGCTCACGATTACCGAACGCATCGCGGTGATCGCGCCGCACCCGCTGGCGACCGTATCCCTCGACAACTGCCGCGTCCCGGCAAGCGCCCTCCTCGGCGAACGCGGTGCGGGTTTCAAGCTCGCGATGCGCACGCTCGACATTTTTCGGGCGAGCGTCGCTGCGGCCGCCCTCGGGTTCGCGCGGCGCGCGCTCGACGAAGCGCTCGCGCGCGTCCGCACGCGCGCGATCTTCGGTCAAAAGCTGGTCGATTTCCAACTCACGCAAGCGGCGATCGGAGCGATGGCGACCGGCATCGACAGTAGCGCCTTGCTGACCTATCGTGCCGCCTGGATTCGCGACGTGCTGGGCGGCAGCGCCACCCGTGAGGCCGCGATGGCGAAGATGGTCGCGACCGAGACCGCCCAGCAGGTGATCGACCGGGCGGTGCAGCTCTTCGGCGGCCTCGGCGTCACCCGCGGCCAGCCCGTCGAGCGGCTGTATCGAGAGATCCGCTCCTTGCGCATCTACGAAGGCGCGACGGAGGTTCAGCAGCTGATCGTCGCGCGCGAAACGCTGAAGGGGTAAAGGAGATTGTAGATGGAGCAATCCGCTCACGTCGACACGTTCGCCCGCGACCGCTTGCCGCCGCCCGAACAGTGGCCGGAGTTCCGGTTCACGATCCCGGCGGTGCAGTATCCGCCGCGCGTCAACTGCGC
>JBOHTW010000076.1:0-31831 GCA_050733835.1 Vulcanimicrobiaceae bacterium
GCTGTCGGCGGCGTACTTGATGAAACTGTTCGCCGGCTGCAGATCGAGACTGTAGAACTTGTTGATCCACGGCGGCACGATCACCAGCGGCCGTTCGTGAACTTGGGCGGTCGTCGGATCGTACTGGATCAACTCGATCAGCTCGTTTCGAAAGACGACCGAGCCTTTCGACTGCGCGACGTTGACGCCGACCTCGAAGGCGGCTTTGTCGACCAGCGCCGGCCGGCCGGCGTTGTCGCGTGCGTCTTCGAGCAGATTGTGCAGGCCGCGCTGCAGGTTGCTGCCGCTGCTGCGCAAGGTCTCCTCGATGACGGCCGGGTTGAACGCCGCGAAGTTCGTCGGGCTCATCGCGTCGCAGAACTGTTTGGCGAAAAACCGAACGCGACGCTTGGTCTCGGCGTCGACGTCGGGCGCCTGATCGATCGCGTCGAGCATCGCTTTGGAAGCCAGCAGATAGCCCTGTTTCATCGCATCGAAGATGGGACTCTGGGTCCAGGCGACGTGTTTCCAGCGCGCATCGCCCGACGGTGCGGCGATGACCGCCGGCGCCGGAGCCACCGGCTCGGCGCCGTGCTCGATCGTGGTGAGCGCCTGCGCGGCGATCGTCGTCCAGGCCTCGGCAAACTGCGTTTGGGCGGTGATGAATGCTTTAGGATCGCCGCCGAGCGCCTTTGCAACCGCGAGCGCGGCCGGGCCGAGGCCGAACGGATCGAGCGGTTTGGGTGATTCGTCAGGCAGCATCGTCTAGCGGACTTCTCACGTCCCGCGTTGCGCCCTGCGTTCGGTTCGTGGCCGATTCGGCGCTCGCTTGCCAAGCCGCTCTCCTGGACGGCCGTCTCGCTGCCGATGATTCGTAAAGAAACAGTCAAGGGGCGCTAGCCCCGGCAGACGAGCGAGGATGTTCACCGAGTCTCCCTCTCTTCGACCACCCGGCCTGCCGTTATTGAACGGGCCGGTTTCGGTCATGCGCGCAGCCGACCCGACCGGGGCGTTTTCACGCCGCTCGGCGCGGTTGGTCGCGTTCGCGCTGGTGGCAGCCTCCCTCGGCAGCCTCTACTACGTCCTTGCAACGACCTTGTTCGCGCACGGTTTTGCGGCCGCCAACTTGATGTTCTTTGGCGAGAAAGCCGAACTGGCGCTCCACGGGATGCCGCCGCGGCTGATCAATCTCGGGTTCGTTTACCCGCCCTTGAGTTTCTTGCTGCTCCTGCCGTTCGGCAATCCGTTCGTCGCCCAAGCGGCGATTGCGGGCGTCGTCATCGCTACCTTGATCCAATTTCTCGACCGGCGCCCGATCGACGGGCGGCTGCGCTGGCTCGCCAAAGCCTATTTGATCGGCTCGCCGCTCGTGCTGTTCGAGACCGTCGAAGATTACAGCGCACTGCTGTTCAACGTGTTATTCGCATTCAGCGTCTATTGGTTCGCACGGTATCTTGATCGACGGTTCTCGCTCGATTTGTTCTTCGCCGCCCTATTGCTCGCGCTCACGTTCTTCGTCGACTTTCGCAGCATGTTGGCCGCGGTGATCGTCGTTCCGGCGATGACGTTGCCGTTTATCCGGCGGTCGCCGAGCCACGCGCTGGCAATCGCGTTGGCGGTCGCTTTACCTCTTGGCTTCTTCGCGACCGCGTGGATGTACGTCAACTGGATATTCCTCGGCGATGCGTTGGCATTCGTCCATGGGCGCGGTTCGTTCTTTCGCAGCTTCTCGCACGACCCGGCGTTGCTGCTGGCAGCCGGCAACGTTTGGCAGACGGTCCGCGCGACATTCGCCGAGTTGGCTGCGACGTTGCCGGTGACCTTGCCGTATTTCGTCGGCTTGATCTGCCTGCGCGACCGCCGCGCTCCGGGCGGCGCGCGGCTTCCGCAACTCGCGCTCTACCTCGCGCCGGTCGCCGTGCTCGGACTTTCGATTTACTTCGGCGCCTACCGATCGAGCTTCACGTTGATGACCTTGTTCGTGTTCACGTTCATCGTCCTGCTCGACCGGATGTATCCGTCGCGCTGGCTGACAATCGCGTTTGCGTTGGCGCTTGGAACTTCGTTCATCGTGCCGGCGATATCGGCGCAGACCGAAGAGCGCGAGTTCGCCCGCGGAATCTACTCGGCCAAGGTCGCGCCAAACCTCGATGAGTTTCGCGGACTCGCCGCGATGCTCGCCGGCGCCTCACCACGCGCCCGCATCCTTACCGACGACACCGACCTGTTTCCGCTGATCTATCTCATCGATGCGCCGGAGCGGTTCATCTTGCCGTATCAATACGAGTTCTCGAGCGCGTTGTCGAAACCGGTCGCGTTTGCTCGCTACGTCGTCGTTTCGCGCACGTCCGACGACGCGATCGCGCGGCTCTACCCAGCGGTGGAGCGTGGCGAGTTGCCGGGCTTCCGTGAACTGGCGCGCACGCGGCGGTTCATTGCCTTCGTTCGGGTCGGTGACGAAGAATGAGGGCCCGCGCGCTGTTCGCGACCCTACTGGCCGCGATCGCGCTGGCGTTCCCGTCCGCCGCACCGGCCGGCGCGGCGGCTCCGGCAAGGGTCGACCGGGTTTCGCTCGCCGATCTTGGCTATCGCGATGACGTCACGACGCGCGGCGTCTATCCGTCGTTCACGTTTAATCTGCCGCGCTATGCATCGCTGACGGCGGCGACCCTCGACCTCACCCTGCACGTCTCGCCGGTCGCCGATCCGCATTCGACGATCCGCCTTCAACTCAACGGCCGGCCGATCTACGAAGCAACGATCGCGGCGATCGGTCGCGATCCGCATCTGCGCATTCCGCTTCCGCTGCCAACCGATCCGGCGCAAAACCTGGCAATCACGCTGGAGGGGTACTTGTTCGTCACCGGCGACATCTGCGCCGATCTTCAGAGCCGCGACCTCTACGTGACGATCGATCATGCCAGCGGCGTCGACCTGACGACTGTCGGCGGCGACCGGGGCATCGCCGGATTCTTCCGCAGCTACGGCCGGCAGATCGACGTCGCCGCGCCGGCGGCGGACCGGGCACTCGGCATCGTCGCGGTCCCGTACCGGATCCGGCAGATCGAGAGCTGGCACCAGCCGCAGATCGTCCTGTCGACGACTCCAAGTGCGACTGCCCGCACGATCGCGATCGCGCCGGCCGGCCACGGAATCGTCCGCCACGGCGAGCAGCTCTCGATCGCCGCCGATCAACTCGATGCGCTCGATCCACGGGCGTTCGATAGCTTCGTCGCGCCCAGCGCCGGCGATTTCAACCTGCAGACCGACGATGGCGGGCACCTGTCGTCGCGGTTGGCGTTCTCCCAACTCGGCCTGCACCCGCAAACGATCTCGGGCATCGGCGACCTGGCGTTCGAGGTTCCGCTCGACGCCGGGTTCATCGGTGGGATTCCAAGTAACCTCGAGCTTCATCTCGCGCTCACGCACACGCCGCTAGTCGGATCGACAACGGGGCTGGTTAAGGTTCTCGTCAACGGCACGCTGGTCGCTGCGCGCGAGCTTAACCGCAGTGCGACCACCGAACTGTACGACGTCGCGATTCCGCCCGCGACGTTCGCTCCGATCAGCGTGCTTCGAATCGTCATCTCGTATTACGCCGGCAGCGATAGCTGCCGCGGAAGCATCCCGTCGATGACCGCGACCCTGCTCGATACGAGCTATTTTTCCTGGAGCAGCGTCGACAACGACGTCGGTCAGATATCCGATTACCTCAAGACCCTCGGCGGCCGGGTGGGCATCTTCGTCGGCGACCCCCGCTTCTTCGGCGCCGCATTCCACTTCATGGATGAACTCGGCAAGCTCGATCCGCATATCCGTCAACTCAGCGTACACCATTTCGACGGCAAGATTCCGCCGGGTTACGATTACGCCGTCGTGTTCGCCGCCCCCGAGCGGCTGGACGGCGTTGGGTTGCCGATTCGCGCAGCCGGGACACATTTCCGGATCGTCAATCCGCTCGACGGCCGCGAGTTGTTCTCGGCGGTCGAAGCTCGCGGATTCGCGACGATCCAAATCGGGCGCAGCGGTTCGACCCAAGTCCTCGCGTTCTCCTATTACCGAGACCCGGCGACGATCGTCAAGCTCACGCAGCTCTCGGTCCCCGAGTTGATTTCGCAGGTCGGCAACGTCGCATTCGTGTCCGACACGCTAGTCAGCTACGACGTCGGCGACAAGTTGCGGGTCATCTATCAATCCGAAGACCTCCCAACGCGGATCTGGCACCTCGCCAAGCTCCCGATCTCGGTCGCGCTCATTGCGATCGTCCTGGGCGGCGTGCTCGTCGCCTCGCGCCGGCTTACCGGTTCGAACGACCCGTGACCGACGAGACGCGGCTGCTCGCGCAGTTGCGCAATCGCTCCCGCGTCGACGAGGCTGCGATCGAGCGGGCGCTGGTCGTGCGCGAAGCGACGGGTGGTGAACTCCCGCAGATCCTCGCGACCCTCGGACTCGTCTCGTTCGTCGAATTGGCGCAGGCGACCGCGGCAGCCGCCGATCTCCCCGCGCCGCTCGATCTCGCGGCTGCGCGGGCGGCGCTCGATCCCGATTTACTCGAGCGATTTCCCTACGAGCGGGCGATTGCAGCTCGGAGCATCCCGTTGCATGTGCGCGACGGCGAACTCACCGTCGTCACCGATCGCCCCGGCGTCGCAACGACCCTCGCCGAACTTCGCGATCGGTTCGCGGTCGAAACGATCCGGGAGCGCTCGATCGCCGACGACGAGCTGACCGGTTTGATCGCGTTCGCCTATCGCGATGCCCTCCAACGTGACGCCGTCTTGAAGAATCATCGCCGCGATCCCCGCCAAAGCGCCCGCGCCGTCTTCACCCGGGCGCAGCTCGCGGCGATCGGCGTAATGCTCTTCGCGCTGATCGGCCTGCTCGATTTGAACGTGCGGCTGTTCCTCACCGTGCTGATCGCGCTCTTGCAGTTGTTCTTTCTCGGCGGCGTCGCGTTCAAAGCATGGCTCAGCATCGTCGGTGCCCGTAACGAGTTGCAGCAACCGATCGATCCAAGCGATTTGGCGGCGATCGACGAGCGCACCTTGCCGGTCTACTCGATTCTCGTCCCGGTCTACAAAGAACCCGAAGTCGTCGGCCGGCTGGTCACCGCGCTCGCGGCGCTCGACTACCCCAAGCACAAACTCGACGTGATCGTGCTGCTCGAAGCGGACGATGGTGCGACGCTCGAAGCGTTGCGCCGAGCCGAACCGCCGGCGAATTGGCGTCTGATCGTGGTCCCCGACTCGCAGCCCCGAACAAAGCCCAAAGCCTGCAACTACGGTCTGTTCTTCGCGCGCGGCGAGTATCTGGTCATTTACGACGCCGAAGATCTGCCGGACCCGGCTCAGTTGCGCACGGCGGTCGCGGCGTTTCGAAAGAACGCGCTCGATTACGTCTGCTTTCAGGCGGCGCTTAACTATTTCAATGCGCGCGAAAACCTGCTCACGCGCATGTTCACGCTCGAATATTCCTACTGGTTCGATTACCTGATTCCGGGCCTCGACCGGTTGCGGCTTCCGATCCCCTTGGGCGGGACGAGCAACCACTTCGACGTCGCCAAACTGCGCAAGCTCGGCGGCTGGGACCCGTTCAACACGACCGAAGATGCCGACCTCGGGATCCGCGCGTGCGTCGAGGGGTACCGCGTCGGCTACATCAACTCGACTACCTATGAAGAGGCCAACTCCGAGTTCAAGAATTGGATCCGCCAGCGGTCACGCTGGGTCAAAGGCTATCTCCAAACATTCTTGGTCTATTGGCGTGACCCAGTCGACCTCTGGCGGCGCATCGGGTGGCGGAATTTTATCGCGTTCAACTTTTTCATCGGCGGAACGGTCTTCACGTCGTTGGCTTCGCCGCCGCTGTGGGGCCTGTTCTTTGTCTGGCTCGTCACCCGCACGCATATCGTCGAACCACTGTTCCCCGACGTCGTCCTCTACATGGCATTGGGAAATCTGCTGTTTGGAAACTTTCTCGGCATTTTTCTCAATATGATCGCCATCTTCTTGCGCCGCAACTATGCGTTGATGCCGTTCGCGCTGCTCAATCCGCTGTACTGGATGCTGCACTCACTCGCCGCCTATAAAGCGCTCTGGCAGCTGTTCACCCGGCCGTTCTATTGGGAGAAGACCCGTCACGGCTTGACGAGGATTGTACCGCCGCCGCCGGTAAGCCGTGCCGCGGTCGGCTGAACCCGGCGACCGGCTCGCGCCGCTTCGTCGCTCGCTCTCACTGCGGGCGCGCTATCTGACCGCGATCACGATCATCGCCGTGCTGGCGCTGGCGCAATTCCTCATCCTCTCGCTGTCGATCTACGACCAGCGCAGCGTCGCCGCCGTTATCGACCTTGCCGAACAGCAGCGATTTCTCACTCAGCGCGTCGCGCAGATTGCCACGCGCCTGGCCGCAACCACCGATTCGGCCGATCGCGCTGAGTTGCGGACGCAGTTGCTCGACGCGGCCGAGCGACTCGAGCTGCAACAGCGCGAATTGGCCGACGGCGGCGCCGAGGTCAACCCGATCGGTTGGCCGCCGCCGGCGGTTCGGGTGATATTCTTTACCGAGCCCGCCTCACTTGACGGGCGGGTTCACGACTACGTCGCGCGCGTGCGGATACTTGCGGCCACGATCGATCGGGCGACCGCCGACCGCGAGAGCTTGGCACGCATCGAACGCGATCAGGAGAACGTGCTCGGGGGCTTTACGCGTGTCATTGGCGCGTACCTGGACTCGGCGGCCGACCGCGAGCGCCAAATTCTCGAGACCGAAGTGCTGGCGTTCGTCGCGACCCTGCTCGCGCTCGGCGCGATTCTGCTGGCGATCTTCGTGCCGATGGAACGCCGCATCGAGGCGCAGCAGACCGACCTCGTCAACGAAAACGACCGGCTGACGGCAGTCGTGGTGGAGTCACAGGGACTGCTCGCGATGGTTCCGGTCGCCGAACTCGCGGACCGGTTCATCGACGGCGCCGCGCGAATCGTCGGGGCCCAGGTCACGTGGATCGACGCCCCGGAGTTGCGCGCGCTCGGCGGACGGCGCGCCGCCAACCTCGATTCACTCTCGGATGCGGCGCGCGCGTTGGTTCGCCGTGCCGGCGATCAAGAGCGGCTGGTCGCGACCCCAACCGCCGATGCGCTGGCGATCGCGTTACCGCTGCCGCCCGACGGCCGGCGACTGATCTGCTTTGCGCAACGACGGCCGGGGTTTGTTCCGGCGGAACTGACCGCGCTTACCCTGTTTGCAAACATCTTTATGCTGTCGGCACGCAACGCCGGCTTGTTCGTCGACCTTCAAGATCGCGAGGCTCGGGTCGCCGAACTCGACAAATTCAAGAGCGATTTGATCGCGATGCTCGCGCACGACTTCCGCGGCCCGCTTACCGCGATCATCGGCTACGCCGAGCTCATCCACGACGGCTCGATCGAGGCCGACGAACTGGCGAGCGTCGCCGACACGATCGGGAGCAACGCATGGCGGCTGGCGAATTTCGCCACCGACACGCTCACGATGTCGCAACTCGAGCGCAACGAGATCGCGCTCGATATCGCCGAAGTCGACCTCGTTGGACTCTCGCGCGAAGCCGGCGCGGGATGGCCGATGGTCGCGATCAACGCGAGTCGCGAGCCGTTGCCGCTGCGCTGCGACCCCAAACGTTTGCGCCAAGTACTCGACAACCTCATCGGCAACGCGGTGAAATACTCGGGCGACGATAAGCCGGTCACCGTCACACTCGATCGCGACGGCGACCTGGTGACGATCGCAATTGCCGACCGGGGCATCGGCATTCCCGCCGCCGAGATCGAGCACGTCTTCTCGCGATTCGCCCGCGGCTCGAACGCCAAACGGGCCGGAATCCGCGGTACGGGGTTTGGTCTCTATCTCAGCCGGATGATCGTCCAACTGCACGGCGGTGAGATCTGCGTCACCAGCAGCGAAGGCGCCGGCAGCACGTTCACGATCAAACTCCCGGCCGGCCTCGCGAACGTCGTCCAGGCGGACCTCGTGCCGCAGCTCGTCGATGAAGCTCCGCTATCGCGGCGCAACCCGATCACCTAGGCGCCGCGGCGGCGAGCACCATGAGTGCAAGCCGTTTGGCCGTCTGCGCGGCGACGAGATTCCCACGTTTGGCACCGGACGCGAGCGCGCCGTCGAACAATACATCGAGTTGCTCGGCGACGTCGTCCGGATTGCGCAGGCCCGCTTCGCGCGCTCGTTCTTGGAACCAGTTACGGCGACTCGCCAGCAGCTTTTCAATGAGGCGGCGCGCCGGATGTCCCGGGTTTACAAGCTCCGCGGTAAAGAAAATGTACGGGCATCCGCGATATTGCGTGCCGTCGAGGAACGCCGCGAGTACGTCGAACGCACCGGCGATTCGTTCCAACGGCTCACCGGCGGTTGGAAAGTCCACCCGGGGAGCGCGTCGCAGCGATGCCGCGATCAGCTCGGCCTTTGAGCTGAAGTGCCGGTAGAGCGTCCGCTTCGTCAAACCCGCGGTGTCGGCCACGCGGTCCACTCCCACGGCGTGAATTCCGTACCGGTAGAACAACTCGGCCGCCACTTCGGCGATGTAGTCGGGCAGCGGCTGCCCGGCAGGCCCTCGTAGTCGCACGGGCTGGCACTTGCGCGCCGGCCGTATACCGACCTGTATCTATGGATCGATGTCGACGATGAGCCGGGTGCTGCGGTCGGCGCGCGCGATTGGGAAGATCTGCACGCGGACGTGCTCGCGCAGGCGCGCCGCGTCGTCGAGTTTGACGGCGATCCGATACCGCCAGGCGTCATTGACGCGCGCCGGCGAGAACGGCGCGGGGCCAAGGACCTCGGCCTCGGGGAGCGTGCGCAGCAGTTCGGCGTACCGTTCGGCGGCGGCCACAACGTCCGTGAGCCGCCGCCCAACGATCGCACAGTAGACGAGGTCGCGAGCCGGCGGGTAGCCGAGTTCACGGCGCTCGGCAAGCTCGGTCCCGGCGAACCCGTCGTAATCGTGCAGGGCCGCGAACCGGATCGCGGGATGCTCCGGCGAGTACGTCTGCACGATCGCTTCGCCGGCGCGCGCGCGACCGCTGCGGCCGGCAACCTGCGCGAGCAGGTCAAACGTCCGTTCCGCCGCCCGAAACTCCGGGACGTGCAGATCGGCGTCGGCGGCGATCACGCCGACCAGGGTGACGTCCGGAAAGTCGAGTCCCTTGGCGACCATCTGCGTGCCGACGAGCACGTCGCCGTGGGCGGCGAACTCATCGAGCAGCCGGGCGTGAGCACCGATCCGGGTCGTCGTATCGCCGTCCATCCGAACGATCCGAGCCTGCGGAAAGAGTTCGGTCACCATTTCGACGACCCGCTGCGTGCCGATGCCGAACTCGCGCAACGGACCGCCGCACTGTAGGCACGCCGGCGGAAGCGGCTGCTGCAGATCGCACAGATGGCACCGCAACAATCGGTCGGCGCGATGAATCGTCAGCGAGATGCTGCAGCGCGTGCACTCCGGGACCCACCCGCAGGCGCGGCACAGCGCAAATCGCGCGCTGCCGCGACGATTGAGGAATAAGATCGACTTTTCGCGCCGCTGCAGGCGCTCGGCGATCGCCTCGACGAGGCGTGTCGAAAATATCCGCCGATTCCCGCGCGCGAACTCGGCGGCCATGTCGACGACGTGCACCGCCGGCATCGGCTGGGCGGTCGCGCGCTCGGTCAGCCGCAGGTGAACGATGCGGCCCGCCAACGCGTCGGCGTGGGCGCGCAGCGGCGGCGTCGCGCTGCCGAGCACCAAGACTCCGCCGAGCATCCGCATGCGTTCGCGCGCGACTTCGACCGCTTGATAGCGCGGCAGCGTTTCCTGTTTGTAGCTGCGCTCGTGCGCCTCGTCGACGACGATCATTGCCAGTCGCGCAAGCGGCGCGAAAACGGCACTGCGCGCGCCGACGACGACGTCGATCTCGCCGCGCTGCGCGCCGCGCCAACTTTCAAAGCGCTCACGCTCGGAGAGGCCGGAATGAAGGACGGCGACCCGTGACCCGAATGCGACCTCGAATCGGCGGGCCGTCTGCGGCGTCAGCGCGATCTCGGGCACGAGCACGATCGCTTGACCGCCGGCAGCCAGCGCGCGTGCGATCGCCTCAATGTAGACCAGCGTCTTGCCGCTGCCGGTGACGCCGGCGAGCAGCGTCTCGGCGAACCGCTGTTCGGCGAGCAACCCGGCGATCGCATCGATCGCCGCCCGTTGTTCGCCGGTGGCAACGAACTCGGGGCGGTACGGTGCCGGCGCAAGGGCGCTGCGCTCGGTCGGCACCCGGCGCTCGACGAGCGCCCCGGCGGCCAGCGCCCGCGCCAGCACCGCCGGCGAAAAGCCGGCCAACAACGCGTCGCGGCGGCGCGTACGGCCCAACGCTTGCACGAACGCGATCAATCCAGCGGCCCGTGGACCACGAACCGTGCCCGTCCCGATCTCGAGGATCCGTTCCTCGCGCTCGACGATTCGCGGGCGCTCGAACCGCCGCCGGCGAACGAGCGCGCCGGTTCGCACCAGCGCCCCAAGCGCGCGCAGCAGCGTTCCGCGATCGCCGGCACGGCGCGCATCGGCATGGTGCAAGAGCGCATCGAGCGAGAAACCCTCGCGCAGATCTTCCCAGATGAGCTGCACGAGGCGCGGCGGCGCCGACCCAGTCGCCGGCATCGCCACCGCCCCGATGCTAAACCAGTCGATCGTGCGCGGCAGCGAGGCCGCGTGGACGATGCAACCCAGCGCGTCGGCAAGCGAACAGAGGTAGCGATCGGCCAGCCACCGGGCGAGCCGCAAACCCTCGGCGGTGAATGCCTCACCGCCGTCGACGACATCGACGATCGCGCGCAGCCCGTCGCGCGGCGCCTCCATCCGCGGCTCGGAGACCGCAAACGCATGCACGGTGCGGGTTCCAAGCGGCACGCGCACGATGCTCCCGACGTGCGGATCGTGTGCGGGGGCCAGTGCATAAGTCAACGTGCGATCGAACCGCGCGGTCCGAAGCACCGGCAGCACGTCGACGACGCGCGTCAGCGAAACTCGCGCGCTCCCGGTTCAGTCCACAGCCGGTCGACGACCGCGCGGACGCTGGCGGTCGCAACGCCGACGCCGAACTCGACGTCGCCGATTGCCCGCGGCAGCACGAACCGCAGTCGTCCGTCGCGCGTCTTTTTGTCGGTCGCCATCGCTTCGATCAGCTCGGGTCCGCAATGCGCCGGCAAGACCAGCGGCAACCGCAGCATCGCCAGCAGTGACAAGACACGAAGGTGTTCCTCACGCGAGAAGCGTTTGGTTCGCAGCGCCAACAAGCCGGCGCCGCGCAGGCCGATTGCCACCGCGGCGCCGTGTGATACGCGGTACGCGCTGGCACATTCGATCGCGTGTGCAAAGGTATGTCCGAGATTGAGGATCTCGCGGCGACCCGACTCGAGCCGGTCGTCGGCAACCACCATCGCCTTGACCTTGATCGACTCGGCGACGACCGACTCCCACGGCCAGCCGCGCAGCGGATGCGCGGCCAGTTCTTCCATCATCGCAAACATCTCGCCGCCTTCGATGACGCCGTGTTTGACGACCTCGGCCAAACCTTCGCGAAGATGCCGTGCCGGCAACGTCGCGAGCGCGCCGATATCGCAGAACACCGCGAGCGGATCGCGAAAGACGCCCGCGAGATTCTTACCGGCGCGCAGATCGACGCCGGTCTTGCCGCCGATTGCCGCGTCGACCATCGCAACTAGCGAGGTCGCAACGTTGACGAACCGCACGCCGCGCATGTAGATTGCGGCGGCGAACCCGAACAGGTCGCCGGCGACGCCGCCGCCGACGCCGACGACGATGCTCGCGCGGTCGGCGCGCACCTCGGCCAGCGCATCGACGACCGCTTCGACCGTGGTCAACCGCTTGCGCCGCTCGCCGAGCGCAAAGCTGCGCACCGGTGCATGCAGACGGCCAGCGAGCTGGCGGGCGCGCGGCTCGACGTTGCGATCGCACAGCACGATGCAGCGCGCGCCGGCGCGGGCGTGGACGAACTCGGCGAGTTGCGGACCGACGTCGCCGTCGACGACGATCGGATAGCCCAGATCGTCGAGCCGCGTCATTGCGCCGCCTCCCACGCGCGAACGAGGCCGGCGACCTCGCGGGCAAATCGCGCGGGCGAGCCGCGGCCGCCGCGGGCGGTGATCTCGGCCTCGCGATAGAGCGGTTCGCGCGCGGTCAGCAGGCTCTGGACGCTTGCCAGATCGGGTGCGCGACCCATCAGCGGCCGCGGCTCGACGGCGCGGCGCAGCCGGCGCAGCAAGGTCGGTGCCGGCACGTCGAGATAGATGCGCAGCGCGCGCTGGGCCACCAGCGCCCGCGTCGGCCCGTAGCTGATCGCTCCGCCGCCGAGCGCAACGACTGCCGGCTCGCCGGCCAGCGCCGTTTCGACCGCCGCCAGCTCGTAGGCGCGGAACGCCGGTTCGCCGCCGCGCGCAAAGATCGCCGCGATCGTGCCGTGGCGTTCGACGATGAGCGCGTCGGTGTCGACGAACGGCAAGCCGAACTCGGCGGCCAACAGTCGACCGACGGTCGACTTGCCGGAGGCCATGAAGCCGACGAGCACGATGTGCCGGCGCACTACGCGCGCTGGTCGGCGTGCTCGAACAGCAGCGCGGCAGCGGCGACCGCCCGCTCTAGGTTATCGCGCGTCTCGTCGATCGAGTCGCCGCCAAACTTTTCGAGGATCGGCCCCACCAGCGCCAGCCGCGCCATCGCTTCGCCGACGATCGACGCCGCCGGCACGACGCAGACGTCGCTGCGAACGATCGAGGCCGGGGCGGCGGTTCCTTCGTGAAGGTTGACCGACGGCAACGCCTTCATGAGCGTCGGGATCGGTTTGACCGAGACGCGCAGCACGATGTCCTGACCGTTCGAGATTCCACCTTCGATGCCGCCGGCGCGATTCGAACCGCGAACGACGTCGCCGTTATCGAGAGCAAAGACGTCGTGGGCGCGCGACCCCGGCTGCGAGGCGACGTCGCGGCCCGCGCCGACTTCGACGGCTTTGACGGTCTGCATCGCCATCAGGGCGCCGGCTAGCACGCCGTCCAACCGCGTATCGGGTTGGCGGTTCGAGCCGATCCCGACCGGCACGCCGGTGATGCGAATCGTGAAGCTGCCCCCGAGCGTGTCGCCGGCAAGCTTGGCGGCGTCGATGACGGCGATCATCTCCGCTTCGGTCGCCGGATGCGGACAGCGCACCTCGCTGGCGGCGACGACCTCGGGATCGATCGCGGTAAGCTCGGGGGCGACGACCGGCCCAATCTGCGAGACGTGGGCGGTCGTGCGGATTCCGAGCGTCCCGAGAAACTGCGCGCAGATCGCGCCAAGGGCGACCCGCATCGCGGTCTCGCGCGCGCTTGCACGTTCGAGCACGTTGCGCAGATCGCGATGCCGAAACTTCAACGCACCCGCGTAGTCGGTATGGCCGGGCCGCGGGTTGGTTAGGGGTTTGCCGCCGCCGGTGATCGGGTCCATCAGCGCGCGATTGTTTTCAAAGTCTTTGTTGCGAACCACGATCGCCAGCGGCGAACCAAGCGTCAGCGAGCCGCGCAAGCCGGCCAGAAACTCGACCGTGTCGGATTCGATCTTCATCCGGCCGCCGCGACCGTAGCCTCCCTGGCGCGCGCGCAACTCCCGGTCGATTGCGGGGACGTCGATGCGCAGATTGGCGGGCAGCCCGTCCAGGATCCCGACGAGCGCCGGACCGTGCGACTCGCCCGCGGTAAGATAGCGGAACATCAACTCAACCGTTCGACGGGGTTACCGCCGGTCCCGGTGCCGGGGCGCGCACGCCGATCGCCGCGACGGCCGCGCGGGTCTCCTTCAAGAACTGCGCGTTATAGGCGAAGATGTCGTCGACTAACGGAAACTGCGGATGGGTCGTGCGCTCGGTTCGTGCGAACGCGTCGCCGGTTCGCTGCAGGAGCCGCAGGCGCACGCAGCTTTCGAGCGCGGCGCGCGTCGTCTGCGCCGGAGAGCCCGCCAGTTCGGGATCGACGAAGATCGACGACGGCAGCGCGGCCAGGGACGTCTGCACGGCGTCGACGGCGAATCGTTCAGCGAATGGCTCGCCGCGGCGGCCGGCGAGCCACGCGCCGAGAAGGTGGCTAACCGTCGCCGGCCGGGCGGCCGCCAGCGACTTTGGAAGATCGTTCGGATCGACCGGCGGCAGGACGCGATAGAGCATCGAAAGCCGCCGCCCGCGGAGCGGATCGAACCCGATCGCCGCGAGGTACACGGTCGCCGACGGTTGCAGCCGTCGCAACAGTCCCGGAAACGTGCGCAATCCGCCGTCGCGCGAATACTCGCCCTCGGGGGTCAGGAAAAACGTCGCGCCGGCGCCGACGACGCGCGCGATCCGATCCGAGTCGCCGTCCAACTGGGTTCGCGTCGCGCGCAAGATATCGCCGCGATACGGTTCGCGCACGGAATTGAGCCGCACCCGCGTCTGAGCCGCCGACAATTTCGCCGCACTCCAGAGTTGCGACAACCGGCCGCCGGCCATGCCGAGTCGCGTAACGATTACGTCGTCGAATACGGCGGCGAGCGGCAGATCGCCGTGGATCGATCGCACGGCCGCTGCGAAGCTGACGACCGGCCGCGTCGCGAGCTCGTTTTCGATCGGCAGCATGCCGATCGCGACGAACAGTGAGCTCGCGTCAACCCGGCGCATCAGGGGCGCGAGCCACGGCGTGCGGACCGCCATGAACCCCGGTTCGTACATGCGCCGCGAACTCGCGGTGTAGATCGGGCTCCAACCGCCGGCGATCGTCTCGCGCGCGACGACGATCATCGCTTCGGCTTCGTGCTGGTGATTGGCGATCAGCAAGGTTGGGCCGCGCCGGCGCGGGAGATGCCCCCAACTCCGAATTCGGTAAGCGACGCGCGAATACAGCGCAACCGAACCGATCGCGGCGACCCGCAACGCGGTGCTGCCGGTCGCCGGGCCGCCTTGGCTATGCACGCCGGATCGCCAACACGACGACCGAACCGAGCGCAAAACTTGCGGCTGCGCCGGCAAACAGCAACTGATAGGCGAACAGCGTCGGGCCTAACTTTGCGAGCACCGCGCCGCCGATCAACGGCGCGAAGACCGCCGGCAAGTTTTGCGCGATGCCCCAGATTCCGAGGTCGCGCGCGACGTCGCGTAACTGCGGCACCGAATCGATCGCTAGCGCCCAGCCGGTCGAGATAATCCCGCCGTAGCCGATGCCGAACAGTACGGCAAAGCCGAGGATCCAGCGTTCGGACGGAAACAACGCGAATCCCAGTGCCGCCAGCGCCATCGGAACGCCCGAGCACGCGACGATCCACTTGCGGCGAACGCGGTCGGAGAGCGCGCCGAGCGCGATGCTCGACCCAAGCGCGCCCAGCAGTGCGCAACCCGCGACCAAGCCCGTGCCGCCCGCCGGGTTAGCAACGTGCAGCACGTCGTGAAAGAAATACAGCACGTAAGTCATCAGCAACGACAACCCGAGCACGACGCACGACCGGGCGATGAAGACGATCACGAAATCGAACCAATCGGCAACCTCGACGCGCTCGTCGGCGACCGGTTCGCCTTCGGGAATCGCGAACGTCGTCGCGGCACCGACCGCCATCAAGCCGGCGATTGTCGCGAACGCCGCGCGCGCGCCGGCGATCCCGGCGACGGCGAGGCCGGCGACCGATCCGAGCAATGCCGCGATGCCGCGCACGCCCGACGCCGCACCCCAGGTTTCGCGCGGAAAGACCTCGGGGATGATCGCCTGATAGGCTGCCTGCGTAATATTGATGCCGATCGCCGCGAGCACGAGCGCCACGCCGAGTAGCAACGGGGACGGCACGGCGAGGGCCGCGACCAACGCGACAACGTCGACGGCCGTCCCGACGACGACGAGCCGGCGGCGCGGCACCCCCGCCCGGCGCAAACGATCCGAGCCGATGCCGGCGATCGGCGGGACGATCATCGAGGCGACCGCAACGACGCTCGCGATGACCGCGAGATCGCTGCGATAGCTGTCCGGGGCGAGTCGTAGCAGCAGCGCCGGGACCGCGATCGTCATGATCGCGGCGTCTTGCGAGTGGATCGGCGCCCACAACGCATTATAGAGGACCGATGCCCCGAGGCTCGGTGTTTGCAGCCGCGCCTGGCCGCTCAAGCTACGGAGACGGAGCCGGCAACGCCGCCTGCGCCGACGCGGCCAACGGGTCGTCGCTAACGACGTGATAGTTGCTGAAGTCGGCATGCATCGAGACTTTGTACCGGGGCATCGCAATTTCCGCATCTTCGGTCGCCGGTAACTGGTAGCCGTCGATCGCGACCGGATGCACGTCCAACTGAACCCGGCCGCCGTAGCTATACTTCCAAACGAGCTCCTGCACGCCGGTCGTCGGATCGATCAGCGCGGTCGCGGTCGTGAGTGGGCTCTTGTTCCGATCGGTGAACGACAGCAGTGTCTGGTCGCCGACTTGCTCGGCGATTCGCATCGTGTACTGGGTCGGCCAATTCTTCGGATCGAGCGGTCCCATGTTCATGCGCTCGAAGCCCTTGCCGAACCACGGCACGTGATGAAAGTGGACCGAGAACAGCGAGGGACGTTCGTAGCGGCCGTCGCCTTCGAGCCGGAACTTGAGATATGGGAAGGTGTGGAGCACGACGTGCACGTGGACGTCGAACGTGTACGACCTGAGCGCCGCGTTCCGCTGCGTCAGCGTCTGAACGACGGCCAATGCATCGGGCGTCGATACCAGCGGGCCGGCCGCCGGTTGCGGGCTCGGCGTCACGGCGAGGAGGACGGCAAGCATGCCGAGCGCGGCGCCGCGAATCACGCGCCCGAAACCGTCTGCAGTGATGCCCCGACGGGCGAGCGAGCGTTCGTCACGGTTTTTTTCCTTCTCGCTCCGCCATAGGCATTCCGGCTTACCGTCGCCGAAGCTCGCCGACGAATGTCGCAGAGCCAAATCGAAGTTGTTGCCAACGTCGAACGGTTGGGGATCGTGCTCGCCCCGAGCGGCGACCCGCGCGAGGCCGCGGGTGTTTTAAACCCGGCTGCGGTCCGCTGTCGCGACGGGCAGTTGCTGCTCTATCCGCGCGTGGTCGCCGACGGCAATGTGTCGCGGATCGCGCGGTACGCATTCGACGGCGACCGTTTCGTGCAACGCGGGTTCGCGCTCGAGCCCGCCGCTTCATACGAGTTTCGTCGCACCGCGGATGCGTTCGGTCCCGGACACGGTTGCGAGGATCCGCGGATTACGTTCGTGGCCGCACTCGACCGCTACGTCATGGCCTATACGGCGTTCGGCAACGGCGGGCCGCGCATCGCCGTCGCCGTCTCGCCCGACGGCTGGGAGTGGGAGCGCCTGGGAATCGTCGGTTTCACCGGCGCCGGCGTGACCGACGCCGACGACAAGGATGCCGCGTATTTTCCCGAACCCGTCCATTCGCCGAGCGGAATGCCGTCGATCGCGCTGTATCATCGGCCGATGAGTCCGCTCTCGAGAGACCATGGTTGGGCCGCGCTCGCGATGCTGGCGGCGCTACCACCCGACCAGCGCGATGCGCTCCACATCGCGTACGTCCCACTCGCCGCCGCGCTCGCCGATACGCGCGCGCTCCTGCGGCCGACCGAGAGCGTCCTGGGCTTGCCACCCGGCGAACGTTGGGGGCGCGTCAAGAACGGCGCGGGGACGCCGCCGATCCGAATCGCCGAAGGCTGGCTCGGGTTGTTTCACGGCGTCGATCTCGTGCCCGGCGCCGGCGGCCGGCTCGGCGCGCGCTACTCGGCCGGCATCGTCGTGCACGATGCGGACCAACCGCATCGCGTCCGCTTTCGGTCGGCGGCGCCGCTGCTGACGCCCGACCATGCGAGCGAACGTAGCGGGGTCGTCGACGACGTTGTCTTCCCGACGGGGATCGATCCGCGGCCGGATTTGGGTGCGCGGACGTTCGACGTGTACTACGGCATGGCCGACGCGCGCGTCGGGCTGCTCCGATTGCGCCTCGATGGATGACACGCGCGATCTGCAGGGGCTGCGGTTAGCGATCCTTGCGCCGATCGCGTACCCGGCCCCGCCGATCGGTTACGGCCCGTGGGAGCAGATTGCATCGAGCGTCGCCGAAGCGATGGTTGCGCGCGGTCTCGACGTCACGCTGTTCGCAACCGCAAACTCGCAGACGGCCGGCCGGCTCGCGGCCGTCGTGCCGGTCGCGCTGAACGACGATCGCGCTCTCGATGACGGCGTTTGGACGGCGCTGCACATCGGCGCGTGTTTCGCGCGCGCAAACTCGTTTGATTTGATTCACAACCACTTCGACTGGAAGCCGCTGACCTATGCGCTGGCCACAGCGGCGCCGCCGCTGCTCACGACGGTCCACGGCTTCTCCAGTCCGGCGATTCTGCCGGCGTACTATGCCGGCGCGACCCGGAGCTTCTTCTGCTCGATCAGCGATGCCGACCGCGATCCCGGGCTCGATTATCTGTCCACGGTTCACAACGGAATCGACGTGGACGAGTTCGATTTCGTCGCCGAACCCGGTGAGTATCTGCTGTTCCTCGGCCGGTTCCACGAAGAGAAGGGCGCGCATCTGGCGATCGAGATCGCCAAGCGCGCGGGCGTGCGGCTCGTCTTGGCCGCAATTCCGCAAGACGAGGCGTACTTTCGCACGCGGATCGCACCGGCGATCGACGGCGACCGCGTACGTTTCGTCGGCGCCGTCGACCGGATCGCGCGCAATGCGCTGCTCGGCGGCGCGCTGGGCCTCGTGCACATGGTCACGCGGCCGGAACGTTTCGGCCTGACTGCCATCGAGGCGATGGCCTGCGGAACGCCCGTGCTCGGTGCAAACCTCGGTTCGATTCCCGAGATCGTCGTCGACGGCGTCACCGGTTTCATCTGCGATTCGATTGACGCGGCTGTCGCCGGCGTCGGGCGGCTCGCCGGCCTCGACCGGCGCGCGGCGCGCGCGCACGTCGTTGCGAAATTCTCGACCGAACAGATGGCCGATCGGTACTGTGCGGCCTATCGGCTGGCGTTGGCGCGGCGCGTACCGGCGCCGCCGACCGATGCGCAACTCGCCGCGCGCGCCCACGATCACTGGGACCGGCCGATGGGCTTTACCGAGCGGCCGCCGCGGCCAATCTCGCTGTTTGGGACCACACCGTGAACGCCGGCGATCGGTTTGCGATCGGCGTCAACTATTGGCCGCGGTCGTCGGCGATGGCGATGTGGCGGCGGTTCGACCGCGGTGAGATCGCCGAGGATTTCGCCCGGATCGCGGCTCTCAAATTTTCGGTCGTGCGCTGCTTTTTGATGTGGGAAGCGTTTCAACCGGAACCGCGGACGATCGATGCAACCGCGCTCGCGCGGCTCGACGCGGTCGTCGAACTGGCGGTCGCGTACAAGCTGCAGTTGATGCCGACGTTATTCTGCGGCCACATGAGCGGCGTGAATTGGTTGCCCGATTGGACGCTCGATTCAGCGACGCCGCACGGCCGTTTCCGAACGATCGCGGGCGGTCGCGAATCGGCCCATGGGATCGGCGATTTCTATTCGGGCGCGCTGCTCGACGCGCAGCGGTTCGCGGCGCGCACGATCGGCGCGCGCTACCGCGCGCACCCGGCGATTGCGGCCTGGGATCTCGGCAACGAGTTCTCCAACTTGCGCGCGCCGCGGACTAGCACCGACGCGGCGGCGTGGAGCCGCGGGCTCACCGACGAGCTGCGCGAAGCCTCCGAACTGCCGGTCACCGGCGGCATCCACGGCGAGGACCTCACCCAAGACCGCGCGATCCGGCCGTCGTCGATCTGCGCCCCGTGGACGTTTGCGACGATGCACGGCTACTCGATCTACAGCGGCTTTGCGCGCGGCCGCTGCGACCCGGCGGTCGTCCCGTTTCTGGCCGCGTTGACGGGGGCATGCGCCCGCAAACGGGTGCTCTTCAGCGAGTTCGGCAACCCGAACTGTCCAGCGGGCACGCGGCCGATGTTCGACCGCGTCGCGCTGCCCGGCGATGCGGCCGCGCCGGGGACCGCGCCGCCGCCCGGTGCGGCGCCGTTCGCTTGCCTGACCGACGACGAGCTGGCGGTCTACGCCGACGCCGTGCTGACCCAACTGCACGCCGGCGGCGCGCTCGGCGCGTTGTGGTGGTGCTGGGCCGACTACGACCGCCGGTTGGCCGGCGAGCCGCCGTTCGACCGGGCACCGCACGAACTGCACTTCGGACTGATCCGTAGCGACGGTCGCGAGAAACCGGTAGCGGGGGTGCTGGCGGCCGCCGCCCGCGCGCGCCGGCCAATCGTCGACCCGCCGCCGCCGATCGTCGATGAAGCCGCCTACTATGCCGCCCTCCCGGGCTCGACCGGCCGCAGCTACGCCGCTTACCTCGGCCGGGTCCGCGCGTAGCCGGGAGGGTCGCCCTTCGGCTCGCACAAAAATCGACGCCATCGCCCGTTCGGCGCGCTATGCTGGAGGCGATTCGCGACTTCGCCGCTGAGAAAGAACGCATGGAACAGCCGACCACGATCGCCAACGGGCAGCGCCCGACCCGCACCGAGACCGACTCGATGGGCCCGATCGAAGTCCCGGCCGACAAGTATTACGGCGCGCAGTCGGCCCGCTCGCTCATTCATTTCGACATCGGCGACGGCGTTACGCCGCGCGACGTGATGCCCCGGCAAGTCATCGTCGCGATGGGCCGCCTCAAGAAGGCGTGCGCACTGGTGAACAACGACCTCGGGAAGCTCGACCGCGAGAAGACCGATCTCATCGTGCGCGCCGCCGACGAAGTGATCGCCGGCAAACTGTTCGCCCACTTCCCACTGCGCGTCTGGCAGACGGGCTCGGGCACGCAGACCAATATGAACGTCAACGAGGTCATCTCGAACCGCGCGATCGAACTCGCCGGCGGTCAGATGGGCTCGAAGAAGCCGGTCCATCCGAACGATCACGTCAACATGTCGCAATCGTCGAACGACACGTTCCCGACCGCGATGCACATGGCCGCCGCCGAGGCCGTCGTCGGGATGCTGCCGGCGGTCAAAGCGCTGCGCGATGCGCTCGACATCAAGGCCAAACAATGGCAAGACCTCGTCAAAGTCGGCCGCACCCATCTGCAAGACGCGACACCGTTAACGCTTGGCCAAGAGTTTTCAGGGTATGTCGTGCAACTCGACCGAGCAACGATCGCCTGCAACGAGGCGCTGAACCATCTCTATGACCTCGCTATCGGCGGGACCGCGGTCGGCACGGGCCTCAACGCCCATCCGGAGTTCGCCGACCGGGCCGCGAAGAAGATCGGCGAATCGACCGGTCTGCCGTTCCGCTCCCACCCCAACAAATTCACGGCGCTGGCCTCGCACGACGACTTCGTGTTTGCGTCGGGGGCGCTCAAATCGCTGGCGGCGGCGTTGATGAAGATCGCCAACGACATCCGGTGGCTGGGTTCGGGCCCGCGGGCCGGAATCGGCGAACTTTCGCTGCCCGAGAACGAACCGGGCAGTTCGATCATGCCGGGTAAGGTCAACCCGACCCAATGCGAAGCGCTGACGATGGTCTGCGTGCAGGTCTTCGGGAACGACCTTGCGATCAGCTTCGGCGCGTCGCAGGGGAACTTCGAGCTGAACGTCTTCAACCCGGTGATGATCTACAACTTCCTGCATTCGACGACGCTGTTGCGCGACGCATGCACGATGTTTCGCGAGCATTGCGTCGAGGGTCTGGTCGCCAACGAAAAGACGATCGCCGGCTATCTCGCCAACTCCCTCATGCTGGTCACCGCGCTCTCGCCGCACATCGGTTATGACAAAGCCGCCGAGATCGCGAAAACGGCGCATCACAACGAAGCAACCCTGCGCGAGACGGCGCTCAAACTCGGCTACGTCTCGGCGGCGGACTACGATGAGTTCGTCGTGCCGGCCAAGATGACGCACTCCTGACTTCGATGAACGTGGCGGCCATAGCTACGGGTTCAGCGCGCGGATGAACGCGTAGACGACAAGCGGGATCGCGACCAAGACGTAGACCCGAAGGACCGTCAACAGCACGACGGTGCGCGAATCGAGCGTCCGGCGCGGCAGCGGCGGCCGGGTCGCCGTCGTTCGCTGCTCGGGTTCGAGGGCGGTCAGATCGTCGTGGCTCCAGTTCGTCCGGCTCATCACGACCTCGCCAGTAACTGCGGGAACATGACGACGAAACCATAGATGGCGCCGAGGATCGAAATGACGGCCACGATCGTGCTGCCGGCTACATTTGTGCGCCGGCCGTTGACCAGATCGCCCATGATCTCCCGGTCGTTCGCGAGCAGCAGGACGAAGACCAGAGCCGGCGCCATCAGCAGGGTCGCGATGACGTTGACGGTCAACGTGATCGCCAGCAAGGGCGCGTGCGGAATGAGAACGACCCCGGCCGCGACGACGACCGACGCCGCCGCCGCGACGTAAAACGGGGCGCCTTGCCGAAAGCTCAAATTGAGACTGTGACCGATGCCGAGAAGTTCGCCGAGCGCATACGCCGAGCTGGTCGAGATCGTCATGGCGGCGACCAGGCCGGCTTCGAGGATTCCGAGCGCGAACAACGTCGCGCCGGTGCTCCCGATATACGGGCGCAAGGCGGACGCAAAATCGGCCCCGGTTGAAAGACTCGCGACCGAAACGTGGGCGATAAATAGCGGGGTGGTGGCGGCGACCGCGGCGATCGCGACAACGGCGGCGATGCAGGCACCCAGCGCCGTGTCGATTCGCCCCTGCTGCAAGTCCGCTTTGGTGAGGCCCTTGTCGACAACCGCACTCTGTTGGAAAAAGATCATCCACGGCGTGACGGTTGCGCCCACGTTGGCCAGCACGAGCACGAGAAACGTCGCCGTGATGCCGCCCGGGAGTGGTCCCCAACTTGCGAGCGCGTGAACCAGCGCCGTGCCGTTAGGATGCGCCAGCAGCGCCGCGGGGACGAACACGACGTTCCCCGCCGCCAGCACGATCAGACTCCGTTCCCACGTCATGTAGCGGCGCGTGCTCAAGGCCAAGACGACCAGCAGCACGCCGGCCACGACCGAGATCCACGGCGCGATCCCAAAGTAGAGCCCGCCGGCTTGAATCGCGACAAACTCGGTCACCAGGGTCAACAGGTTACCGACAAACAGATCGCCGACGGTGAGATACCCCCAACCCGGGCCGAACCGTTCGAAGATCAGCTCGGCATGGCCGCGATTGGTTGCGATCCCGAGGCGCACCGTCATCTCCTGAACCACGTACGCCATCAGAAACGTCAGCAGAATAAACGGAACGAAAAACCCCATGCCGTAGGTCGCGCCGGTGGTGGCGTACGACAGCATGCTCGGCCCGTCGTTCTCGCCCAACATGACCAAGATGCCGGGCCCGGCCAGCAGCAGCAGCAGCCACAGCGGCCGGTTCGCCTGGCGCGCACGCGCAACCGTCCGGCGGTCGTGGGCGCGAACGAGATCTTCGCGCGTCGGGGCGCACTCGTTCGTCGTCACGCCGGCTTGCACCAAACTGCCTCCGCCAACGCCGCTGGGAGCACGAAGGTCCGCTCGCCCGAATCGAATTGGACGCCACGCGAATTGCGGCGCACGATCGTCGCGGCGAATCCCGGCAAGACGCCCAGCGCCGCCAACCCCTTTACGACGACTGCATCGCGATCGTCGATGCTCGCGACCGTGATCTGCGCGCCGACCGCCACGCCGTTCAACGGCCGCGGGAACGAAGCCGGTTCGGTGAGCTGCCCGCGATCGGTCGGAATCGCATGCCCGTGCGGATCCTCGGTCGGATCTCCCAAAAACCGTGCCAGCCGTTCGGTGAGATCGGCCGAGAGCGCGTGCTCGATGCGCTCGGCTTCGGCGTGAATCTGTTCCAGCGGAACGCCGAGTGAGCGATGGAGGAACGTCTCCAACAATCGATGACGGCGCACCATCCGCACGGCGAGCGCCATGCCCGAGCGCGTCAAGTGCAACGCGTCGCCCTGATGATCCGACGCCAAGATCAGCCGATCGCGCTCGAGCAAGCGCTTGAACTTGCTAACCGATGCACGCGATACGCCGAGATAACGAGCGAGGTCGACGGCTTTGACCGGGCCGCGGCGACCGAGTTGATAGATTGCTTTGACGTAGTCTTGGCGCGCCCGCTCGGGCGAGCGATCCGTCCCCATGTTAAGCATGGTTAACTATAGCATGGATCGGCGCGGCCCGTCAGCCTTCTCGAAGTCGCCCGAGCGCGCGCGTGCGGGCCCTCGCTGGGTCGCGGCCAGCGAGGCGCCCGTACGACCCGCGCAGCGCGTCGGTTAGTGGATCGTGCCGTTCAGGCCGCTTGGGAAGAACGGTTTGACGATGTTGAGGACCCCGGTCGTGTCCCGGACGATGGCGAGTCCGGCCTGAGCACTCCCTGACCCGGTCGCCGGAGCCATGCCGCCGGTTTGATAGGTCGTGAAATATTGGGTGCCGGTCGGCGGCGGCAGAACGTCTTGATTGTCGAGCGCGCCGGGCGGACTCGTCGGGACGTTCTGTTGCGCGACAAGCAACCGGATGGCGCCCGCGTGGTACGCCTCGACGGCCAATATCTGCGCCGCATAACCGAGGATGGTCTTGGATGTGATCAACGGCGCCGCGCCGCCGTACGCACTAACGCCGGTATCTTCGAAGGCGCGCGCCAGAACCAGAAACGTCGCTTGCATCGCGTCGGTCGTCGGGGTCGTGAGCGAACCGAGCCCGTCGAGGTTGATCGCGGGCTTGGCAATCGCTGCCGAACCGAGCGCCGCGCGCAGGAACGCAACGTGCTCCAACTCATCTTTCATGATCTCGGCGGCGACTTGGCCGGTCGTCGCATCGGTGAAGTTCACCTTGGCGCCGCCGGTCGTGCCGCCGGCGGTCCCGGTGCCGTTGACCGCTTGACCTTGCGCCTCGATCGTCTTGCCGGTGACGGCCATACTGTAGAACTCCGCCTCGAGATATTCGAGGTTGAGGGCAAAATTGAGGATGTCGTTGTCGCTGGTCGCGGCGATCGCCGGCGGAACGGCGTTTTGCGTCGAGCATGCGACCGCCCCGATGAGAACCCCACCGAGCATGCTGCTGATCACCGATAGCCGGGAGATGCCGCTCCGCACCTGCGGGGTAAACGGCGACAGGACCGGTTCGGGATTTTTGACCATGGAAAAGCTCCTTCTCGTTATCGAGCACGACCAAGACGGCCGCTCTCGGTCATAGCATCTCCATGGTGCAACGGACGCGACCAAAAAGCGGACGTGTCGATTACCTAATTTGTCTTTGCTGTATTCACAAACAGCGCCCGCGCTAAGCTGGCAAGGCAACTATTGCTTGATGGTACTCCTGAAGCGAGCGTGGCGGGCCGGCCGTCGATTCCAACGCGCTGATCAACGCGGTCGCGGTGTCCAGGCTCGTCAGTGCTGCAATTCCGGCTTCGACCGCGGCGCGGCGAATGCGGTACCCGTCGGTCAACTCGCGCGGCCCGGTCGCGTTGTTAATCACGAGCCCAACCGATCGCGACGCGATCGCATCGAGAACGTGCGGCGACCCTTCGGCGATTTTGTTGATGCGATCCGACGGAATGCCGGCCTGCCCCAGCAACTCGTGGGTTCCGTCGGTTGCAACTAAGGTGAAACCGAAGTGCGCGTAGCGCCGCAGCATGGCGAGCGCCTCGGGTTTCTCCTCGGCCGAGATCGAGACGAGCACGCGCACACCGCGCGCCGCCTCGGGTGAATCGGGCAACCGCAACCCGGCGGCCTGAAATCCCTTGCGCAAAGCGCCGGCGAAGCTCGGATCGATTCCCAAGACCTCGCCGGTCGACTTCATCTCGGGGCCGAGGATCGTCTCGACGCCGCGCATCTTGGCGAACGAAAAAATCGGGACCTTGACGACGACGAACGGCGAATGCGGGATCAAACCGGTTCCGTACGGCATCGAACCGAGCTTCTCGCCGAGCGCAACGCGGGTCGCCGCGGCGACGAGGTTGATGCCGGTCGCCTTCGAGATGATCGGCACGGTGCGGCTCGCGCGCGGGTTGGCCTCGATGATGAACAACTCGCCTTCGTGGATGACGAACTGAATGTTGATCAGGCCGCGCGTTCCCAATTCGTGGGCGATCGCGTGCGTCACCTCGACGATGCGCTGCTCCATCGCGGCATCGATGATCTGCGGTGGATAGACGCTGATCGAATCGCCGGAGTGGATGCCGGCGCGCTCGATGTGCTCGAAGATGCCCGGAACGAGGATCGACTCGCCGTCGTAGACCGCGTCGACTTCGACTTCGAGGCCGCGCAGGTATTTGTCGACCAGCAGCGGCGCGCCAGGCGTAATCGGCGGGGCGGTCTCGACGTACGATGCGAGTTGGCCCTCGTTATAAACGATCTCCATCCCGCGGCCGCCGAGCACGTACGACGGGCGGACCAGAACCGGGAACCCCAGTTCGCGCGCGATCGTACGCGCTTGTCGAAACGAGGTCGCCGCGCGCCCCTGTGGCCGTGCCACGCCGAGCCGTTCCAATGCAAGGTCGAACTTATCGCGGTCTTCGGCCATGTCGAGGCTCTTGTGGTCGCTGCCGATGATCTTCACGCCGCGGCGCGCCAATTCGTTCGCCAAGTTGATCGCCGTCTGCCCGCCGAACGCGAGCATCACGCCGCCGGCGTTGGTCGCCTCGTAGGCGGCTTGCACTTCGTCGGCGCCCGGCGGCTCGAAGACGAGCACGTCGGAGATGTCGAAGTCGGTCGAGACGGTCTCGGGATTGTTGTTGATGACGACGGCGGCGCGGCCGGCAGCCCGCAGTGCCCAGGCGGCGTGCACGCACGAATAATCGAACTCGATGCCCTGGCCGATGCGGATCGGACCGCTGCCGACGACGACGACTGCCTCTTTGTGCGGCGCGCGCATCTCGTCGTGTTCGTAGCGCGCGAGATAGTAGTACGGCGAGCGCGCCGGAAATTCGGCGGCGGCCGTGTCGACCATCCGAAAGCTCGCGCCGGCCGGCACCGTGCCGGCGACCGTACCGGCCTGATTCCAGAGCGAGACGTTGCCGTCGGCATCGGTGAGTTTGGCGATCCCGGCGGCGCCGTAGCCGAGCTCGGCGGCAAGCCGCAGGTCGCCGGCGGTCGCCTGACGCCGCAGGCGTTCTTCCAACTCGACCAGCTCGGCGAACTCGTACAGCCAAAACGGATCGATCTGCGAGAGCGCCGCGAGCTTTGGGATGTCGTAACCGCGCCGGAGCAGTTCGGCGACGGCGAACAGCCGTTCATGCGTCGGCTCGGCCAGCAACGTCTCGAGTTCGTCGTCGTCGCGCCGTTCGGTCGCGCTGCCGGTCAACGTCTCGCGACCGAGATCGAGCCCCCGCATCGCCTTGACCAGTGCGGCGCCGAACGTGCGCCCGATGCCCATCGCCTCGCCGGTCGATTTCATCTGCGTCCCGAGCTTGGTGTCGGCGTGCGGGAACTTGTCGAACGGCCAGCGCGGGATCTTCACGACGACGTAGTCGAGCGTCGGTTCATACGCCGCCTTCGTCACGCCGGTCACCGGATTGTCGATCTCGTCGAGCGTCTTGCCGAGCGCGATTTTGGTCGCGATCTTCGCGATCGGATAGCCGGTCGCTTTCGACGCCAGCGCCGAGCTGCGGCTGACGCGCGGGTTCACTTCGATGATTTGATATTCCGAGCGCTCCGGATGGAGCGCGAACTGAATGTTGCAGCCGCCTTGAACGTTCAGCGCACGGATGACGTTGATCGACGCCGTGCGCAGCATTTGAAACTCGAGGTCCGAGAGGGTCTGCGAAGGCGCGACGACGATCGAGTCGCCGGTATGCACGCCGACGGCGTCGATGTTCTCCATGTTGCAGACGATGATGCAGTTGTCGGCGCGGTCGCGGATGACTTCGTACTCGATCTCCTTCCAACCCAGCAACGACGTCTCGACCAGCGCTTGGTGGATCAGCGAAGCGTCGAGCCCACGAACGAGCGTCTCGCGCAGTTCGGTCTCGGAGCGCACGATGCCGCCGCCGGTCCCGCCGAGGGTATACGCCGGCCGCACGACCAGCGGATAGCCGTAGTCGCGCGCGAACGCGACCCCGTGCTCGACGTCGGTGACGATGACGCTGGCCGGAACCGGCTCGCCGATCGCGAGCATCGCGGCCTTGAACTGCGCGCGATCCTCGGCCAGTTTGATCGTCGTGACCGGCGTCCCGAGCAGCGCGACGCCGTAGCGCTCGAGCACGCCGGCATCGGCAAGTTCGACGGCCAGGTTTAAGCCCGTCTGCCCGCCGAGCGTCGGCAGGATGGCGTCGGGCCGCTCCCGCGCGATGATCGCTTCGAGCGACGCCGGCGTCAACGGTTCGAGATAGACGGCGTCGGCGATCTCGGGGTCGGTCATGATCGTCGCGGGGTTTGAATTGACGAGGATGACGCGCCGGCCTTCCTCGCGCAGGGCCCGACACGCTTGCACACCGGCATAATCAAATTCGGCGGCTTGTCCGATGACGATCGGACCCGAGCCGATCACGAGAACGCTCTGGCGAGGCATCGGGGAGGCTAAGTTCAGGTTGGTCGCCCGCGAGTCCTCGCGGCTACTGTCGCCGGCGCCCGAGCGCGCGCCAGCCGGCGCCGGCGCAGTGCTCGAGGCCAAGCCAGCCAGCGAGCCGCCCAAGCTCGCCACGCAGCGCGAGTGCGGCTGCGGCGCGGTCGATGCCGGCCTCGAAGTGGACGGCATGAACGCGCAAGGTCGCGGCCGCGCGATCCGCTTTGAGGTCGACGCGCGCGACCAGCCGCGTGCCGAACAGGAACGGCAGCACGTAGTAGCCGTGAACCCGCTTGTGTTTGGGTGTATAGATCTCGAGGCGATAGACGAATTCGAAGAGGCGTTCGGTTCGTGAGCGGTCCCAGACCAGCGCGTCGAACGGCGCAAGCAAGGTACATGCGTCGACGGCGCGCGGAACGGTCAGGCGGGGCCGCGCATAAGCGGTGTAACGCCAACCGTCGACCGAAACCGGCACGAGTTCGCCGGCTTCGACGAGTTCACCGATTCGCGCGCGCGCGTCGGCGACCGGCAACCGGAAGTAGTCGCGCAGGTCGCGTTCGGTCGCAACGCCGAGCGCGTCGCGCGCAACCGTCAAGAGGTGACGCTGAGCCGTCGCCTCGTCGGGCGTCGGCTGCGCGAGGATGCGTGCCGGCAAAACGCGTTCGGTCAGATCGTAGACCCGTTCGAAGTTTCGCCGGGTCGCCGTCGTCACATGGCCGCACCAGAACAGAAACTCAAGCGCCGCCTTGGCGTCGCTCCAGTTCCACCAGCCGGACTTCGCCGGCGCGACCCGCAGCGCGCCGGCGGCCAGCGGACCCTGTAACTCGACTTCCCGCAACACCGCGGCGACCGCTTTGCGGTTCGCCGTCGCGTACGCGGCGACGCCGCTCCAGGTTCCGTCGAAGCGCCGCGCGCGCTCCATCCGCCATCGCAGATGCGGCTGCAGCTCGACGGGGACCAGCGATGCCTCATGGGCCCAATACTCGAACAGGATGCGGCGTTTGCCGTCGTATGCGAGCGCATCCAAAATGCGCGGATCGTAGGGTCCGCAGCGCGAGTAGAGCGGCAGATAGTGCGCGCGAACCAAGACGTTGACCGAGTCGATCTGCAAACACCCGAGGCGGCGGGCAATTCGCGCGGTCTGCGCGCGATCGACCGTCGTCGTCATCGGTCGGCCGAATCCCTGGGCAGCCAATGCGATGCGCCGCGCCTGATCGATCGAGAGAACGTCCACGGTCGGAGTTTCCACGGGTAGCGCGGAATGCTTTGCGCCACCATGGGCGATCGATCGACGGTTCGGCGAATCTGCGTCTTCTGCGGCTCCCATCTTGGGAGCCGCCCGGCGTTTGTCGCGGCCGCCGAAGCGGTCGGCAAGGAGCTTGCCGCTCGCGGGCTGACCTTAGTTTACGGCGGCGGCAGCGTCGGGCTCATGGGGGTTGTCGCAAACGCCGCGCTCGCCGCCAACGGTGAAGTCGTCGGCGTCATTCCACGCGATCTGTTTGCCGCCGAGGTCGCGCACCGCGGCATCAGCCGCTTGTACGAAGTCGGGTCGATGCACGAGCGCAAGGCGCTGATGGCCGATCTTGCCGATGCGTTCTTGGTCTTGCCGGGCGGCCTCGGGACGTTCGACGAGCTGATCGAGATGCTCACCTGGAATCTGCTCGGCATTCATCGCAAACCCATCGGGCTGCTCGACCTCGACGGGTTCTTCGCCCCGCTGCTCGCCCAACTCGACCGCGCGATCGCCGACGGTTTTCTGCAAGCGGATTCGAGCGCCCAGCCGCTGCGCTCGACGACGGTTCCCGACCTGATCGATCGGCTGCAGCGCGGCTGGTGACGCGGGAGACCGGCCGCTCGAAAGACAAGCCCCGCGGATGACTCTCCGCCCATTCTTGCGGTGTGCCGTTGCCGCGTGCGTGCTCATCGCGTTTGCCGGCGCCGGCGCCGACGCCCATTGGACGTATCCGCCGACGCCGCGCATCCCGGTCGTCAATTCCTACTTCGGGACAACCGTCGTCGATTCGTACCGCTGGCTCGAAACCGACGCAGCTCGGCGCGTCGACGGCTGGGTCGCCAAACAAGATGCGCTCACGCTTGCGTATTTGCGCGCGCAACCGACGTATCCGATCTACGCCAAACGGGTCGCGCAGCTAGAACAACGGTCGACCGAGCGATTTGGGCTGCAGATCGCCGGCGGCCATCTCATCTACTTGCGGCATGAGCCCGTGCAGCAACAGCCGGCCCTGGTCAGTCGCGACCGGATCGACGGCCCCGAGCGCGTCCTCTACGATCCCGCCAAGCACCCCGATGCGACCGGCGTTGCGCCGGCGATCGAATCGATCTTCGTCGCGCCCGACGGCGCAAAGGTCGCGCTCACGACCCAGCAAGGCGGCGCCGAGGAAGAGACACTGCGCGTCGTCGACGTCGCAACCGGCAAGCTGTTAGCCGACACGATACCACACGCCGGGGGCGGCACGAGCCCGGCGGCCGTCGCCTGGGATCCCGGCGATACCGGCTTCGTTCACACCCGCTGGCCGCACAACGTTCCGGCGAGCCAGGCCCACTTCAACATCGCGCTCTACCACCATGCGCTCGGCACCGACCCCGCAACCGACTCATATGTCTTCGGGCACGAACTCGCCAAGACGGCGGAGATCACGCTGTTGACGTCGGTCGACGGCGCGCAGACCGCACTGTCGGTGACCGCCGGCGACGGCGTGCATGCATCGCTCTATCTGCGCCACGGCGGCGGCCCGTTTCGCAAAGTTGCCGCGCCCTCCGATGGGATTGGCGATTCGGCCGACGCGCGCGCGCATTTCGTCGGCCATGGATTATACGTCGTCACCACCAAGCGTCATTCGCACGGCGAGATTCGCGCGATCGCGCCGGGCGGCACGTTCGCATCGAGTACCGTCGTCGTATCGGCGTCGAACGTCGTCATCGAAGACTTCGAGCCGGTCGCCGGCGGTTTCATCACCCGCGACATCGACGGCGGCGACGGAAGCGCGCGGTATTTCTCGAACGGCGGTGCGCTGCGCGCGCGATTGCCGATCCCGCCGCAGGCGACGATCGCGGAGCTCGCCGGCGACCCCGCCGGCGGCCCGATCGTCGTCGGCACGATGGGGTACGCGCATCCGGCTACGTGGTACCGGTACGTCCCCGCGAACGGCACGCTCGCGCCGACCGGCATCGCCACGAAGCCCGCCGGTCGCGCCGCGCATCTCGCGACCAAAACCAAGAGCAGCGACGACCTGGCCGCCTGCGCCCGCTGGCTCGAGACCCACGGTTACGGAACGCGCCGGCATTTGGGCATC
>JBOHTW010000077.1:0-8707 GCA_050733835.1 Vulcanimicrobiaceae bacterium
TTCTTGAGGGCGTTGGCGTCGTCGTTTACGATCCAGACCAGGCCGTGCTCCACGCGACGATCCCCGCCGCCGACTCGGGGCTCCGATGGGATGACTTTATATCGTCGCTTGCGGCAGCGTACGATTCGCGATTCGTTTCCGATGTCGAACAGCGTGCGGAGATTGAGTCAACACCCGCTGACGAAGAAGACGAACCCACCGACGCCAATGAAGATCATCCACACGTTGCGCTACCTTCGGATGAACCAACTTGAACGATGCTAACGACGACCTTCTCACGACGAATACCCCGGGGGATGACTTAGCCGACTCCATTGATCTAGGCACAGATGATGAGGTTGACGACGCGCTCCCGCCTCTTGAAAAAAAATATCAGGCGCAGATGCGTCAGATCGTCACGCAGAAGCTAGATCTGCCGGTCTCCGCACTCCTGGCTATGTTGAAGGATCAAATTAGGCTAAATCCCGAGTTTCAGCGCCGCGATCGCTGGAATGAAGCACGGCAATCTCGTTGGATCGAATCACTCGTAATGAATGTGCCCATCCCTCCAGTCTTCCTCGGAGAAGACGAATACGGTCAGTACGTCGTACTCGACGGTCGTCAACGCTTGACGGCGATTTCTAAATTTTTGAACAATGAGTTTATGCTCCACGATCTCCAGGTCTGGGACGATTTAAACGGCTTAACTTTCCAGGCGATGGTTAAGCGCGATCTGGATAAGTATTTAACGCGCCGTTTTATACCCGCCGTCGTGATTCTCAAAGAATCGTCGTCGGTCGTCAAGTATGATGTTTTCGATCGCCTCAACACAGGCGGCATCGAAGCGAACGATATGGAGATTCGTAACGCCGTGTTACGCGGCAAGTTCACGGACTTGCTGCAAATCTTGTCGCGAACGCCGGCATTTTGTGACCTTTGGAATATTCCAACGGACCCTGTCGATGCGGAAAACCATCCGCTCTATCAGCAGATGCGCGATCTGGAGCTGGTTTTACGATTTTTCGCGCTGTCAGAACACGAGTCGATGACCGTCAGTTTTAAGGACTACCTTAGCGATTTCATGGAGGCTCGAAACAAGACGTATATCGAGCGACCAGATCAGGAGCAGCTAGATCGAGACCGATTCCTGCGAGCCGTCAAAACGTGTTGGCGCATTTTTGGGCAAGAGGCGTTCTATAAACCTTACAAGGACGGCAAGCATCAACGTTCGTTCCCGCTCGCGGACGCGTTGATGGTTGCTTTTGCTGACTACGAACCGGAAACAATCACGGACGCTCAAGCAGCCAGCGCCAGAGATTTGGTCAGCGAGCTGTTTAAACACGCTGACTTCCAGAAGGCGATCGGCACCGGAACGAACGGCCGTCGCGCAATCGCGACGCGCGTTGACTTGGCGCGGGAAGCAGCGCAAAAAGCCCTTACCTGAGAGACGTTATGCATACGCCTCTTACGAATTTCGGGAACGAAATCGCCCGTATTGATAAAGTCGCGGACTGGCTGGCGACGGCGCCGGCGCTAGTACCAGATATGGCTCCGGCTACTTGGGCGGTGCGGTGCGGTGCGGTTGTACTTCTTAGCGGTTATCTCGAAAGCTTTATCAGAGATTGTATGCGCGCGTTCATCGCGGATGTTAACGCTCTAGGACATCCATTGACGAAATTGCCCGAGGGCATGAAACATACTCATTTCGATGTCGGCGCGCGGGTGCTGAGATGGCAGCTTAAGCTGGACAAACGAGCTGGCAACACAGCCCGTTGTGAGGACCTTTCGACAAGACTTGCATCTGTTAGCGCTCCGACAGGCTACACGCTGGTCTGGGAAGCTTTCGCGAATACCGAAGCGAATCCGGGCCCTGAGGTTATAGCCGAGGTGCTCGGCTCAGTCGGCGTTAAAAATGGCTGGGAAAAACTCAAAGCGGCTACGCCGACGGGGCTGGTCGATCTTAAAACGTTCATGACCAGCTTTATACTGATGCGAAATGAATGCGCTCATTCAGGAAATATTACGTCACCTCCAAGTGCTTCCGATTTACTGGATTACGGCCAGAATTTGGCCGGTCTTGGCACCGCCATGGTTTCTGTACTAAGAGAACGACTTACAGAACTTGCAGCTCTGTAGATCCGTGAGTCGCCGAAGCGCAGAAAACGCAGAGCATCGGAAAAGGGCTGTCATTGAAGTGCTCTTGCCCAGCTTCGAGATTTAACACCGACGACGCCCTGTGGTGTACTCTGAAGTGCCCCCGCGGTTTCTGGACAGGTTAGGCGCTTAATTCGGGTTGCCGGCGGCGCCATTCGACCGGCGAGAGGTAGCCGAGCCGCGAATGCGGCCGGCGCTCGTTGTAATGCTGCACCCAAGCCGTGATTGCGGCCTTCGCCTCGTCGTACCGAACGGACTGTCGCAGGTCTCGCAGCCGCGAAGCGACGCGGCGAGCCTTGGCCGACGACCCGCGCTCTCGCCGGCGCAGGTCGCCGAGGCGAAGAAGATGCTCAAGCGCGGCGAGAGTCCCAATCATGTCGCGCGCGTCTTGCGCGTCGGGCGATCGACGCTGTATCGTGCGATCGGCCAAGTTTCGTCTTAGCCGTGAACTCTACGTCTTCACCCAAGACCGGAGCGAGATCCCATTTCGCCGATTTAGTCAAAGCGAGTGACTTCCTCCGTCATAGTGGTTTACCGCCGCAGTTAGAAGCCGTTCGGGCTGGCCGAGAAAGCCCTCTTGCACGCATTAGCATCACCACCAAAAAAGCACGCGAGAGTGAGTTTCGCATGATTTCGGGTCGCTGGATCGCTACTGTGAAGTGACAGCGACGTCCACGTTTTATGCGCTTCGCCGCGAAGCGTATCGCCGTAAGCGTTCCCGGGAATCTGGTCGGCCGCATGGGCCTGGTAAAACTCAAACAGAGCGATGTTCGTTGCGATCAAGTCGCGATCGCTCGCGCTCGCCGATTTTGTCATCCCTCGAAAAAACTCTACGGCGGCGGCACAATGTGCGTACATGGTCGACGGATGGACGTTCGGATTACCGGCGTCCTGAACGCATGCCGCTTCGGCCGGCGGTACGCCGGACGCCGGGGTGTCCGCGCTGGCCGTGAGCGTGGCAACCTGCGCAATAAGAATGAGCAACATTGCGCAGCCTAGCCGATGTTTCACCAGAGTGATCCCCCTGAAACTAGCTTACGCCATTTATCGCGCGAGCCGACGTCGGTGTTCCGCACGCGTTCGACGTGAAGCGTCGCATCCGAATTCATCCGTCGCGCCCGTGCGATCGCCTCCGCTTGGGTGGGCGCAACGGCGCTCGCACGGCCCGAATTAGGCTTCCGAATGGCGTAGTCGCCGTCGGGGCGCCGCTCGATAAAAAAACTCGTCACCCATCTTTGCACGTGCGACAATGACCTTCGTCCCATGCGCGTAGCGCTTTGAATAGCGCCCCCGCCGGCCACCGATGAAGTCGTAGTAGGGTCGCATCTCCTCATCAGCTATGCTGGTGATACTTTCGCCGCTCGCGAGGCTCGGGCCCGCCGCGCCGAAATGATCCGAATCAGGGCGGAGTTAGGGCTGGGGTCAGGGTCCGCATAGGAGACGACGAGAACCTCCCCGCGAACCGGCATCGCCCGCGGCATCCCGGTGCGTCCGACGCTCGCGACGGCGACCTCGCTGCTCGATTGGATCGTCTGGCTTGCGACGATTCTCGTCATCGGCTTCGGGGCTATCGCGATCGTCTCGCCGACAACCGTCGCGAAGATTGCCAATACCGACCGGCCGATCGTCGCCACCGTCGCCGTGCTCTGGCTCGTTCCGGCGCCCAAGCGCGCATGGCCGCCGTGCTCGACGGCGCGATCTACCTCGTCGCGCTTCCCCTTGCGCTGTATGGCCTCGGCGCGAAAACGGCGTACACATTCATCAAGCTGCGCTTCTTCAACCTCATGCAGCGCCGGCGGTTCGAAAAAGCCTGGAATCAAAGCCGCCTGTCGGCGCCGGGATAAGGTGAACCGTGCGCCGGGAGACCGGCAAGGAATATGGAGTGAAAGTCTCTGACGATAAAGACGTAGCGAGTCATATCGACCCCAAGCCGTGCGTCGTCACCCGTGAGGGTGAGGGCGAAGCGTCGGTCGGGGCATGCGCAGGCCGGTCATTGAGCCTCGAAATTTACCTTCTGGGTGCCGACGCCGTGGTTCATGCGGAAGGCAACACGGGGGCGTTCGCTTTCGCGAGAGCGTCCACGACCCGGCGTGGTCGGAGACTCCGGCATGTGCAGAAGTTCCTTGCTCGGGAACCGGGATATCTGGGAGCCGACCACCGCTCGTGCGCGTGGTCTGCATCGGGAAGGCCAATGGCCAAACGCCGATGACGAACGACTCCCAGAAGTCAGAACCTCCCATAGTAGCGATGAAAGCGACGAACAACGCCGCGATGACGGCCGCGGAGTCGCCGGAGCCAAGGGGAGGTACCAAGGGAAACGCGAGAAGGATCAACACGCGCCGGACTCAGCGCCGGGAAAGTGTGTCAAGCGGTCTTGCTCGCGTACGGCAACTTGCCAAGGAGCAGCCAAAGCTGCGCTTCACGGCACTCATGCATCATCTTACGCCCGACCTTCTTCGGCAATCGTACTTCTGGCTCAAGCGGAATGCGGCTCCCGGCGTTGACGGCGTAACGTGGGAAGCGTATGGGGGAAATCTCGACGATCGACTCGTCGACCTGCATGCGCGCGTTCATCGCGGAGCATATCGTGCGTTACCGTCGCGGCGGAAGATGATTCCGAAGCCCGACGGTCGCGAGCGTCCGCTCGGCATCGCTGCGTTGGAAGATAAAGTCTTGCAACGAGCGATGGTCGAGATTCTCAATGAAATCTACGAAACCGTGTTTCTCGGATTTTCATACGGGTTTCGCCCAGGCCGGGGACAACACGACGCGCTCGATGCCTTGGCATACGCGATTACGCGGACGCCCGTGAATTGGATCATCGACGCCGACCTACGTGCGTACTTTGACACGGTGAACCATGACTGGCTGATCCGTTTCCTTGAACATCGTATCGGCGACCAGCGAGTGATCAGGCTGGTTCGCAAATGGCTCAAGGCCGGAGTGATGGACGGACTCAACGTTCTGGCAACGACGAAAGGGACCCCGCAAGGGGCCGTAATATCCCCGCTGCTCGCAAACGTCTACCTCCACTATTGCTTCGATCTCTGGGTTGACCGTTGGCGGAAGAAGTCCGCCGCCGGGAACATCGTCGTCGTGCGATACGCTGATGACATCGTCATTGGCGCCAAACACTACAACGATGCAAGAGCGCTCCTTTCTGATCTGGGGGACCGACTTGCTTCGTTCTCGCTCACATTGCATCCTGAAAAGACGCGCTTGGTCGAATTCGGACGTTGGGCTAACGAGCGGCGCTTGCGCAGGGGAAAAGGAAAGCCGGAACCGTTTGCGTTTCTCGGCTTCCTCCATTTCTGTTCGACGTCTCGACAAGGCCACTTCCTTCTTCGGCGCCAGACGCGTCCTGATCGCATGCGAATAACGCTGCGTGCAATCCAGGAGCAACTACGCGAGCGCATGCATGACTCGGTGGAAGAACAGGGTCGCTGGCTCCAGCAAGTCGTGCGCGGATACTTCGCGTATCACGCCGTACCGACGAACGGGTCATCGCTCTGCAACTTTCGGCATCGCGTTACTCGCCTCTGGCGTCACGTACTTTCGCGCCGGAGTCAGAACGCGTATACGCCCTGGCAAACGATGGCGGCCATCGTGAACACATGGCTACCAAAGCCTCGCGTATCTCATCCTTGGCCCGACGAAAGGTTCGCCGTAACTCACCCAAGGTAGGAGCCCGGTGCGGGAATCCTGCACGCCGGGATCTGTGCGGGGGGTACGCGGCAACGCGTATCCCTGATATGCTCTTAGCGGGGCGTGTCGAAGGCTCGCCCCAACGGGTCGGCCACATCCAGCGTCCCTTGGGCTTCGAGCTCGTGCGGTAGATCGATGACCGACCCATGCTCCGCTATCCCAGGAGATCGGACCGTATCTTAGGCCGCGTTCGCGCGAAGCCTGTATTCATCAGGGTGATCGAAAAGGGATGGCTTGCTGCAATGAGGATGGCCGTGGAAATTCTTGGCCTCGATGTTGGAAAGCGTGAATTGCACGCAGTCCTGATGCACGACGATCGCACGGCTTGCAAAAGCGTGCCGAACTCGCCGACGGGGATTGCGCAGTTGCAAAAGTGGCTCAAGAACCGCAAGGTCAGCCGTGTCCATGTGTGTTTAGAGGCGACAGGCGGCTGGAGCGAAGACGTTGCGATGGCACTAAATGAAGCTGGCCACATTGTCAGTCTGGTCAATCCCAGTCGGATCAGAGCGTTCGCGCAGAGCGAGATGTTGCGTACGAAAACCGATCGCGTCGACGCTGCTTCCATCGCGCGCTTTTGCCGCATGCACGTTCCGGAACAGTGGACACCACCTGCGCCGGAAATCCGTACCCTGCAAGGGCTTGTGCGCCGCTATAACAGCCTCGTCGAGATGCGAACCGAGGAGCAGAACCGGCTTGGCGCTCCGATCGTTGCCCCGCCCGTGAAAGCCTCGATCATGGCGACGCTGGAGCATCTTGCGCTCGAACTAGAGCGGGTGGATCGCGAGATCGCCCAACTCTTCGATGAGTACCCACCGCTGCGCCGACAGCGCGACCTGCTTGTGTCGATCCCCGGCATCGGCCAAACCACCGCAGCGCGGATCCTTGGTGAGATGCCGAACATTACCGAGTTCCGCGGCGTCAAGGCGGTGAGCGCGTTCGCCGGTCTCTCTCCGCAACACTACGAGTCTGGATCGATTCGTCGGCCAAGCCGTCTCGCAAAAGCGGGGAACGCCGATCTGCGTCAGGCGCTCTACTGGCCGGCGATCTCCGCGATGCGCTACAACCCCATCCTTCGCTCGTTTGCGGACCGTCTGCGCGAACGCGGGAAAGCGAACAAGACCATCATCGCCGCCGTCATGCGTAAGCTTTTGACCCTAGCCTACGGCGTCCTCAAGTCCGACCGCGCGTTCGATCCAACCTATGCCGCCCCTTGACAACCAACACCGTATCTACCGCGATTGTTCCGCTCCGCGCAGCCGACTCGGTCACTCGTCGTTCGGCACACGTGGGAGTCTCTGGAGCGTCAGTCGCGCAAGTTCGCGAATCTGTGGACAGTGAGGGTGTGCAAGAATGAAATCATCATCTTCCGTCGCCGGGTCACCCTAGTGGTCGATCAAATGAGAACCATGCGTCGATAAACACACGAAGCGCATCTTGCTCATCTTCGGTGAGCGGCGATGGTCCCCACCTCGATGTGACGAATCCCTCGACTGCACCCTCAAATGTGTCGCGCGATTCTCGATAGCAATCTAGGTTGTTCGGATCTTCGTGGCGCAACCAAATGCGTTCCTGATAGTCCGCATCCGAAACGTCCCGAATGATTCCTATGACAAGTTGGTAACCTCGATCGGACAACAGTTGCTCCGGTGAGTTCAATTGGTCAGCGCAACATTGACCAAGTTCGCTGCCGAAAGGGTGCTCATGGCGCATCGAGGACGACCCGGCTTATCATACGGACAGAAGCAGGAGTTGTGGGCGCGCTGGCAACATGGCGAGTCCACCAGCGATATCAGCAGGGCGCTTAACACCTATCCGGCATCGATCCACACGATTCTCCGCAAGCACGGCGGCATTGCTCCTCGCGAACGAACGCGCTCGCGATCGTCTCTGACCTTGTCGCATCGTGAAGAGATCAGCCGCGGAATCGCCGCGCAGCGCTCGGTTCGCATGATCGCCGCGAGCATCGGTGTCGCTCCTTCGACCGTCTCGCGTGAACTCGAGCGGAACGGCGGTGCGGCGGCCTACCGTGCCGCGGCGGCCGACGAACGCGCATGGGATGAAGGTCGGCGCTCGAAGCCGTGTCGGCTCGCGACGAATCGGAGGCTCCGAGCACTTGTGGCAGCGAAATTGCGGGCGGATTGGTCGCCGCAACAGATCGCGGGGTGGCTCACCACGGAATTTCCAGACGACCCCGAGCTTCAGATCTCGCACGAAACGATCTACCGTACGTTGTTCGTTCAAACGCGCGGCGCGCTCAAGAAGGAGTTGATCGCACACCTCCGCTCGGGCCGCGTCATGAGGCGCTCGACCTTTGCGACCAACAAGGGGCAACCGCGCGGCGCGATCATCGGCGCCGTCTCGATTCGAGAACGGCCGGCGGAGGCCGAAGATCGAGCCGTGCCCGGACACTGGGAGGGCGATCTCCTGGCGGGTGCACGTAACTCGCACATCGCCACGCTCGTCGAGCGGCGCTCGCGCTTCGTCATGCTCGTGAAAGTCCCCGGTAAGGATACGACCAGCGTGGTCTCGGCACTGAGCAAGCAGATGACGAAGCTCCCAGCATCGCTGCGGCAGTCGTTGACGTGGGATCGTGGTATGGAACTCGCGGCGCACAAGAGATTCACGATCGTCACCAAAGTGCCGGTCTATTTCTGCGATCCAAAGAGCCCTTGGCAACGCGGAAGCAACGAGAACACGAATCGGCTGCTTCGGCAATACTTCCCAGATGGCACGGAGCTTTCGCAATTCTCGCAGCGTGCTCTCGATCGTATAGCGCTGAAGCTCAACGCACGTCCGAGGAAGACCTTGTCATATCACACGCCAGCTGCTAAACTAAACGAGTTGTTGCGCTGACCGATTGAACTCACCA
>JBOHTW010000078.1:0-5864 GCA_050733835.1 Vulcanimicrobiaceae bacterium
CCCTCGCGCCGAGGAACACGAACCGCATCAGGCGGGCGCAGCCGGACGAGCTTGCAATACAAAGCGAAGTCCAGTACGACCAAGGGCTGCGAACGTAAATGCGGCGGCGACATGAGGGGAAAGTCAGCGTTCTTACCCGGGGAGATCTACCGAGGCTCGCGATGAGCGAGAACCCGCGCCGCAAGACGCGGCTCAATCGGCAGAAGTCAGCAGAGGTCGTAGTACCGGCGCAAACCGGGAAGGACCGAACATCAAACGGAGGTTGATGTTGTGCAGAACTCGCAGCCCAAACAACGAGAGCAGCAAACTTCGCAAGAAGCCTCAGGCGCAAAGAGCAGGGTGAAGCCCGAGGGTATGCGTCGAGAGCCCAGTGCGGGCGCGGTGCAACGCAACGACGAGACCTCAGGGACCGAATCGCTCATGGAGCAGGTCGTCGCCAGAGAGAATATGCTGGCGGCGCTACGACGAGTCGAAGCCAACAAAGGCGCGCCCGGCCATGATGGGATGACCGTGGATCAACTCCGCGGCTATCTCAAGACGGACTGGATGCGCATCAAGGAAGCGCTTCTCTCGGACACCTACAAACCGCAAGCCGTTCGCCGGGTAGAGATTCCCAAACCCGACGGCGGAATACGATTGCTGGGGATTCCAAGCGTCGTTGATCGCCTGATCCAACAGGCGCTTCTTCAAGTGCTCACGCCGATCTTCGACCCGACGTTCAGCGCCTTCAGCTTCGGGTTCCGACCCGGCCGAAGCGCTCACGGCGCGGTCAAACTTGCGCGCGAGTACATCGAGGCGGGTTACGATTGAGTCGTGGACATCGACTTGGCCAAGTTCTTTGACCACGTCAACCACGACAAGCTCATGGTACGCATCTGGCGCCGGGTTAAGGACAAGCGTGTCTTGCACCTGATTCGCCGTTACCTGCAAGCCGGAGTGATGCTTAGCGGCGTGGTGATCGCGACGGACGAGGGGACGCCTCAGGGCGGCCCGCTCTCGCCGCTCCTCGCAAACATCATGCTCGACGACCTCGACAGGCTCCTACAGGAGCGAGGTCATCGGTTCTGCCGCTACGCCGACGACTGCAACATCTACGTTCGCAGTCAGCGTGCGGGAGAGCGTGTGATGAGCACCGTTCGCCGTTTCATCGAAGGCCGCTTGGGCCTGAAGATCAACGAGGAAAAGAGCAAAGTCGACCGACCGCGCAACCGCAAGTTTCTAGGGTTCAGCTTCTTTCGACGCAACGGAATTCAACTTCGAGTAGCGTCAAAGACGATCGAGCGTTTCAAGGCTCGGGTTCGGGAGATCACCACACGCAGCAACGGTTGGAGCATGGAGCGCCGCATCCGCGCACTTCGAGCCTACTTCCGCGGCTGGATGCAGTACTTCCGGCTCGCGCGAACGCCGAGCGTCTTTCGCGATCTCGATGGTTGGACGTTGCGCCGTCTGCGGCTCTGCCTTTGGAAACAATGGAAGCGACCTCGCACTCGACTGCGCGAACTCCGCGCGTTGGGCTTGCCGGAATGGGTTTGCCTCGAATTCGCAATGAGCCGCAAAGGCTATTGGCGCATGGCGAGCGGACCCATGAACAGAGCGATGCCCCGAGGATTCTGGGACGCTCAGGGCTTCGCCGGGCTGATCGATTACTACAAGCCCTCAGTTCGATGAGCCGCCGGATGCCGAACGGCACGTCCGGTGGTGTGGGAGGGCGGCGGCCGGAAAGGCCGCCCCCTACCCGATTGTCCGGAACTGCTGCGCTCGGGAGTTGCGAACCCACCGGGGCCAAGCAGTATACGCATCGGGTCCCTCCGCGCGCAAGGGTCTTCGATCGCTGCGCGACGCGCTGCGCGCGCTCTTGCGCGCTCCCCCCGATATCGTGCGCGGGAGAGACCCCGGTGGGTTTTCCACGGGGAATCTTTCGGAGGATCATCTCGATGGCGAACGATTCAAATTTGACCAAGTTGCGGCCGATTGTCATGACGCAGGCTGATTTAGAGGCGTTTGCGCGCACCTTCTTAGCCCAATACTTGGCGACCCAAACGTCGGTGGGTGACACCGGACCGCAAACACAAACCATAATTCGTACGGGCTCGCTTACGATTGACCCGATAGGGTACGAAGCGACCGTTGACGGCGTTCTGGTTGGATTGAAGCCGCGCGAGTTCGCGTTGTTGTTGGCGCTCGGGCGCAAGCTGGGCCATCTGTTGAACCGCGAAGTTTTGTTGCAGATGGCATGGCCAGATCCCGAAGCGGTCGACGACGTTCGGACCGTCGATACTCATATTGCACGGCTGCGGCGCAGACTCGGGGTTGCGGGCAGGCTGATTCGGACTGTCACGGGTGTTGGCTACAAGTTGAGCCGCGAACCGGTCGCGGTCGAGCGATAGGTCGAACGATAGGAGGACGAGCCCCGGAAATGTTTCCGGGGCTCGTCTTCCTGGTCACGATCGGGCAACTTCGAGCGAGTAGTCTCGACGAATGAGACACGACGATTCGCCCACCGACGGACCCGGAAACCTTGCAATTGACGCTAGCCGCTTCGTAGCGGTGGCGTTCGAGCTGGCGCGCGATCTTGGTCGCGCGTCCCATGCCGCGGTACGAGCGGCACTTGCCGATTGTGCGGCGGATCTCGGTCCCGAGCGCGCGAGCGCGATCGAGGACCGGATCGTGAGCGAGACCGCCGCTCGGTACCGCGCGTATGCAAGCGCGACGTTGTACGCCGTACGTCCGTCGACCGATTAGTTGCGGCACTGTCGGGGCGTCCAAGCGGAGAAGATCTCCAAACGCAATCTGCGAACACCCATGCCAAACATTCACGTTCACCGACCCGCGTTGCTCGTCGTTCGCGGGGTCAAAGATCGCCGCCGCCGCGGTCGCTATGCGATAGCGATCTCGATCGTCTGGCTCGATGGTTCGGGGACCGTCTCGCCCCGGCTGCGCAACAGCGCGACGTGTCGCGGAACCGCTTCGCGGATAAGCTCTTCGACGCGCGCGCGCGTACCCGCGACTGCCACGCAGCCCGGTAAGTCAGGGACGTAGGCGTTCCAACTCCGGTTCACGCGCTCAACGATCGCGAGATAGCTCATCGCTTCCATCCTGCTTGTTTGAAAATGCTGTTCAAGGTTCCGCCGCCGATGTCGTCGCCTTCTTGATCATACGCCACCGTGACGAGCCCCGGTTTTGTCGGATGCTCGAAGTGGTGATGGCTTCCTTCGGTGCGCAAAAGGCGCCATCCGTCGTTCCGGAGCCGTCGCAAGATCGCGCGAACCTTCATCGTCATCGTTTCAGTTGCTCCGGTTAGGGGCGTTGAGCCGGGACCGTCCTTTCGTGCGCGCAAGCACGGGGTCGGCTGACTTGCTGCTGCCACCATGCTACTGCTGGGCCTGGGCTTTGTACCCTTGCCGTAGACGGTGAGGTTCGATCAGGATGCGTGCTTTCGATGCAACGCGCTTTCGATCGCGGCCGGATCGTTCCCGATGGCAAAGAGCAACACGCGGGCCGCCTCGGATGGCTCCCGTTGCTCTTGCTCCCACTGTTGGACGCTTCGCAACGAGAGATAGTAACGCCGCGCGAACTCCGTTTGCGATAAACCGAGGCGTTTACGCAGTGCGCGCAAATTGATTTTCGGCGGCACATACCGAGGCTCGCCGAGTTCGCTCGTATCGCTCTCGTCTTCGCGCGCGAAGCGTGCGATGTCAGCTTCGGTCAGCGCGGCGAAACCGGTCTCGTCAATGCGGCCGCGCCCCTCGCGAATCGCTTTATTGTTTCGTTTCACGGTCGCCATGCAGCGTCTCCCTTTCTCGCCTCGACGCTGCCCGCGCCGAGATAATCCGCCTCACCGTTCCCCGCGGGGTCCAAACGACGGTGAGCGTGCGGCCTTCCACGTCGCGCCGACGATGAGGAAGCGCGTCTCGCCGTAGCCGGTGCGCCGATCTTCCCACTCGATGTAGTCCGCCTCGAAGACCTTGGCCGCGTGGTAAAAGTCGAACTTTGCGGCTCCGAAATCAGCGCTCACTTTTTCTCGTCATCCCATTCGAAGCCATCGAAGTCGTCCATCTCCCCCAAAGACTATACCTCAGAGAGACATAGTCTGCAAACTGCGCTCCTCAAAGGGGTAAAGCCAACATTCGTGCTGTAGCGGCCATCTGGGGTCACGCGCTCGCTTAGCTGAGCGAAAGCCGAGTCTCCATATCGAGTTCGAAGCGTCCACACGGATTGACGTGCTCCCAGATCAGCGGCGTGATGGCCCGCAGATCGACGACGGTCAGGCGCTTCACCCAGTGCGGCGGTTTGAGGATGTGCTGGAGCATGAGCGTGTTGATGTAGACCAGGCAGTTCTGGAGCAGATGCAACGAAAGCATGCTTACCTCGTGGTCCTCATGCCGGTACTCGCGAGATCGCCGCGTTTTGCAAAGAACACGAAATCGTTGGCGCCGGTTAGAAACTTACAAGCACTCCTAGTCGAGCAGCACATGCACGATAGTCGTCTTTGTACTGGTCTAGCGGAGTGCTGCTGTACGCATAAATTCCGGCAGCGAAATCCACTGAGGCTATAACGGCGGCTCGCGCACCGACGTAAGGCTGCTGCTGGGACAACAGATCCGGCTCACGACACAGTTTCGTTGCGATTTTCGCGGCATTCGCCCCATCTTGCTCTGCTTGAATACCTTCGGCATCGGTATTCGCGTCGGCAAGCATCATTAAATTGAGAGTCCCCAGGATCACCCAACGAAGATACACGGGGACCGCAGATGGCGTACCGGGCCGGAGGTTATCCAAGCAGCCAACCGCGGTTTCGATTTGCTGGCGGCCAAGTACGACGACGCGGGAATTGTCGCCGGCCGTAGCAGCCCCGTCTATCGCCCGCCCGCCAGCAGAGATGCTTCGGTAGAAGTGATGCCCGCACGCCGCCTCGACGTCCAGGGGGAATGCAGTTGGATCATTTTGCGCTAAAACACCGTCTGTGGTAACGAATGAGATCAAGACAGAAAAGACGGCTACGCAAACTTTTGTCATTCCCTTAGTATCGGCAGGAGATGCTCGACTACGTGCCCAGCGCCACGCGCCGGCGCTCGCCGTGTGGTCGGATGGATCGCCGTGGTGGCGGCATACCGGGCACGTAGAAATCCGCTATATCATCTGATCGTGAGCTGGGCGCCGGGCGAGGAGCCGACGGCGGAGCAAACGCGTGCGGCGACGCGCGAGCAGCTCAAGGTGCTCGGGTTGGCCGGGCACCAGTACGTCGCCGCGCTGCAGAACGACGGCGGTCTCAACCACGTGCACGTCGTGGTCAACCGGGTCTCGCCGCTGACGTATCGTTCGCACGCTCCGCAGCAAGACTTCGAGACGATGCGCGACACCTGTCGGGCGATTGAACTTGCGCAAGGGTGGCAGTACTTAGGTGGCCGCGAGGGTCCCCGGATCGGTCGCGGTGCGCGATGCCGAATATTGGCAGCGGCGCCGGTGTTGGGAACGGCGGATACGCGAGGACGTCGCCCCCAAGGTCGCGCGGGCGTTGGCGAAGCCCGACGCGCGCTGGCAAGACTTGCACGACGTGTTCCGTCAGGTCGGCGCCGAGTATCGGGTTGTGCAGCGCAACGGCGCGGTTGCGGGCGTGGTAATTTTGGGCCGGGAGCCGGGCGAGGCGGTGCGGTGCGCACGCTGCGCTCGGAGGCGAGTTGGGTCGACGTACACGAGATCTTCGCCAAACACGGGCTGGAATATGCGCGCTATCGCGCCGGCGCGCGCATCTCGGACACCGAGTCGCCCGATACGGTCACACCGTCGGCGGTCGATCGTTGCTGCGCTTGTGTGAGATGCAGAAGCGGTTTGGACCTTCTCACCGTTCCCGCGGGGTCCAAACG
>JBOHTW010000079.1:0-2206 GCA_050733835.1 Vulcanimicrobiaceae bacterium
CGTCGAGGATCTCGTCCGGTGTTGGCTGCGTCCGAATTCGCATCGTCAATCTGCGATTGTTCGTGTCGCTGCAGCGGGCTTCAATCGTCCGTGCAGCTCGAAGGAGCGACAGCGTCGAGCGCCCGCGCCGAAGGCCCTAGTGTGCTGACCCGTAAGTTTCATGGCATTTCTTGATCTTGCGGAGAATCGCCGCCGCCGACTTCGTCCAGACGAACGGCTTTGCGCTCTTGTTGTGCTCGGTGACGAAGGCACCAATGGCCCTTTGCAGTTCGCCGACGCTGCGGAAGGTTCCACGACGGATGCGTCGTTGGGTAATCTCGCCGAAGAACCGCTCAACCGCGTTGAGCCAGGATGAACTGGTCGGTGTGAAGTGGATGTGGTAGCGCGGTCGTGCTTCGAACCAGCCCTTGACGGCAGGATGCTTGTGCGTCGCGTAGTTGTCCATGATCAAATGCACGTCAAGTTTCGGTCGCACGGTTTTGTCGATATGGTCGAGGAACTGCAAGAATTCGGTATGCCGATGACGAGGGAGACAGCGTTGAATGACGTGCCCCGAAAGCGTGTTGAGCGCCGCAAACAACGTCGTCGTGCCGTTGCGCACGTAGTCATGAGTTTGCGCGACCGGCAATCCAGGGCGCAATGGCAAGACCGGTGCCGTGCGATCCAGAGCTTGGACACTGCTCTTCTCATCGACGCTCAAGACGATCGCGTTGACGGGCGGATTCATATACAACCCTACGACATCGCGCAGCTTCAGAGCGAAATTGGGATCTTTGCTAAACTTGAACGAGCGCACGCGATGCGGTTGCAAATCATGCGCAATCAGAATCCGCTGGACCGAACTGCGCCCGATGCGGAATCTCGAGGCCAACGCGCGGGACGTCCAATGCGTCGCATTCTTTGGCGTCGAGGTCATGACCGTCTCGGTCAATCTGGCGACGGTTGTCTCGGCGATAACTTTCGGTCTCCCAGGTCGTTGAAGATCGGCGAGCACGCTCTCCATGCCAAAGGTCGCAAAGCGTTCACGGATTTCCATGACACTGTTGCGAGAGAGACCCACGCGCCGCGCGATTTCGACATGGGGCAGCCCGTTTGCGGCATCCAAGATGACCTTCGCGCGAGTAACGGAGCGCTGCGGCGTTGTCGGCTTTCGCGTCAATTCAACCAAGGCACGTCGATCCTTGGGACGAACGGCAAGGCGCGTTGCGGGACGATTCGGCATGCTTCAATTATGGACCACACGGCCAAAAAAAAGCAAGCCAATTTATGGGTCAGCACACTAGAGGCACTTGAGCGTGAGGGGTTAATCGATGGCTAAGAAATTTGCCGGTTTGAGAGCGAAGATGAGACCTGCCGCACGCGCTACTGCCGCGAGGAAAACGCACGAGAGGCTCGCTGAAATGCCGCTCCGCGACCTGCGCCACGCGCGCTCCCTTTCGCAGCAAACGTTGGCGAAGGCGATGGGAACCTCGCAGGGTGAGATATCAAAAATCGAAACGCGTGTCGATATGTACGTCAGTACGTTGCGATCGTACGTCGAAGCGATGGGCGGGAAGTTAGACATCGTCGCGACTTTTTCAGAAGGTCGCTACGAGATCAACCAGTTTAGCGACCTTGTAGAACCGGATCTGAAGAAAGCCACGGGGTGACATTCGTCGACAGTCGTGTCAGCATCGCTGCCGCCTGCCCGGCGCCCACGCCCATCCCGTAGTTAGGATACGAACGTCATGTTGACCACCTCTGCCCCGTGGCATCAGGTCCTGACCCTCCGTCCCGACTTGATGAGCGGTGAGCTTGAGATGGCGGAATTTGCCGCCGATCTCTACGATGTCGCCGAGGGACGAGGCGGTTCCGTGTATCGGGACCCAACCCGATTCTTTTCGCTCACCTATCCGACCCACAACTTACGCGATCTCGTCCGAAACGTCTCGCTGCGTCTTGCGGGCAAGGGTACGAAGGCCGTCCATCAGATCAACGTGACCTTCGGCGGTGGTAAGACGCACGCGCTGATCGCGCTGTATCACTTGGCGAACGATCCCGCTCACCTGCCGAAGGTCGATGCGGTCGATGAGTTCCGCCAACACGCGGGCACCGACTTCACACGTGCGCGGATCGCGCTGCTACCGTTCGATAAGATCGACATCGCGCGGGGGTTGGACACCCGTTCGCCGTCCGGCGAAACCCACCGATGGCTCCAGCCATGGAC
>JBOHTW010000080.1:0-1774 GCA_050733835.1 Vulcanimicrobiaceae bacterium
TTTCAAAACAACGAACTCAACTCGTCGCGCAACGAACTCATCATCGTCGTCACCCCGCACATCTTGCGCGCCGGAAACCCGCCGCCACCGCCCGAGCCCGCGCTACCGACCATTCCAACCCCACAGCCGCTACCGACCCTGCCGCCGGGAGCGAAGATCGTGCCACGTCCGCGAGCGAGCCGTTAGCAGCCCGGTGGTATCCCTTCATGCAACGTCGAATCGGCGGATATGCCGACCTCCGCCGCGCTCGCTGCGTATCGCGATTGGCTGCTCGGGGAGTTGAAGCTCCTCGGCAACGCCAGTCATCATGCCTACTCGTTCGGGCAAGCAAACATGGCCAAGCGGGCGATCGAACAACTCGATGCCGCGTTGGCCGGCGATCCCAGCCTCGCCGTCAATCGCGAATTGGCCGGCCGCGCGGTCGCAAGCTTGAACGAGTTGACCGCGACCGCGCCGCTGCCGCCGGCGCTCGCGGAATTGCGGGCGGTGCTCGACGCCGGCCGCGTCGCGGAGCCGACCGCATGATCCGCCGAATCGCTCTCACCGGGCTGCTCGCGGGCGCGATCGTCGCGGGTACCGGTCGCGGGGCCAACGCCGCCGCCGTCGGCAACGCCAACGATCTCGCGCTCGGCGCCGCTGCGCCGGCGTTCGCTGCCCACGCGCTCGACGGCGGCCGCGCGATCGCATCGCAGGACTACCGCGGTAAAATTTTAGTACTGAATTTTTGGGCAACCTGGTGTCCGCCATGCCGGCGCGAGACGCCCGACATGATCGCGGCATACCACAAACTGCACGCGGCCGACGTCGCATTCCTCGGCGTCGACACGACCGAGGTCGCTTCGGTCGTCAAGACGTTCGTCTCCTCGAAGGGCCTGCCGTACCCAGTTGCACTCGCCGGCCCCGGCGCCTACAACGCCTACGGGGTGGCCTACATTCCGACGACCTTCGTGATCGATAAATCCGGGATCGTGCGGGCCCGCTGGATCGGCGAGATCTCGCCTGCGCGGCTCACGCGGTTCGTCGCCGATGCGCGCGCCGGAACCAATGCGGTCCTCGCCACGCCCGACCAGACGATGGTCGAGCGATTGCTCGATCCGGCGAGCTTTCGCTACGACGGCGACGCGGCGCAGGTCGGTGCTACCGCGAAGCGCGCCAAAGCGGCCGTGACCGCCGCCGAGGCGTTTGCGAACGTACACGCCGACGGCAACCAAGCGACGATCGACTACGCGCGCGTCCAAGAACTCGAAGGCGGCGTGTTGATCGCGGCCGGCGACGCGGCGCTCGCGAACGCGCAGTCGGATGCCGGCCGGGTCGCGGCCGATCGCCTGATCGCAACGGCCGACGGCAAACTCAACCGGTTCGCCGACGCAATCGCCGCGTTGCGCGCCGCCCAGCAAGTTGCCCCCGGTGACGCCGGGCTCGGGCTCGCGATCTCAAAAGCCGACTACCGCCTGCACGACTATGCCGACATGATAGCCTCGGCCCACGCCTACACGCAGGCTAGACCCGACGATGCCGATGGTTGGGATTGGCTCGGCTTAGCCGACCAGCGTCTGCGGCGGTTCGCCGACTCCGCGCCGGCCTACGAAAAGGCGATCGCGTTGATGAAGGCGGTGGTTCCATTAGCGAAGACCGCGGCCGATCGCCAGGATGACGAGGCCAACGTTGCCGATGCCTCGCTCGATCTTGCCGACGTCTACGTTGCGCTGGGCGATGCGCCCGGCGCCGGTCGCGCGTTCGCGCAAGCGGTCGCGTTCGCCGATCGGCTCGATCC
>JBOHTW010000081.1:0-1850 GCA_050733835.1 Vulcanimicrobiaceae bacterium
GCGCGGCGTTTCTGCGCCGGGCGCTGGCCTCGCCCGAAGAGCTCGTGCGCCTCGAGGCAGTCCGGGCTTGGGGGCAGCGCAGCAAAGCGAGCCCCGCGGTCGTGCTGCCATTGACCAAGGACTCGTCGTGGCGAGTCCAGCTCGAAGCGATTGAGGCCCTGCGCCGGTTGTCGGGCAAGCCGGCGACGGACCACCTGACCAAACTGCCGCCCGGCCTGCACCTACCCAAGATAGCGCCGTTCGCGACGGCTCCCGCTACCACCGGGCCGCTGCCCGCGTCGCCCCAGAAACCGGGGATCCCGACCGACGACCAAGCGATCCTCCAGCCGCTGCTTGGCCCGGTCCTGCCGGCGCTCATGAACGGTCCGATGCCCGGTCCGCACCCGCGCGTCCGAATCGTCACGAGCAAAGGGGCCATCGTCGTCCGGCTCTATCCCGAGTGGGCGCCCTATACGGTCGCTAACTTTCTCAATCTCGTCGACAGCGGTTACTACGACGGTTTGCGATTCTTTCGCGTCGTGCCGGACTTCGTCGTCCAGACCGGCGATCGGAGCAACACCGGCGAAGGCGACGCCGGCTACACGGTCGGCGCCGAGCTCAATCCGGTCGAAGAACGCAGCGGCGTGCTCGCGATGGCACTCGAATATCAAACAGGCCACGCCGTCCGCGACTCGGCCGGCACGCAGTTTTACATCACGATCTCACCGCAATTGCACCTCGACCGCGACTTCACCGTCTTCGGCGAAATCCAGACCGGCTTCGGCGTGCTCGCCCACCTCATCGAATCCGATCGCATGCTCCACCTAGAGCGAATCGCCGACGGATAGAGCATGGGATCTCGGCCGGCTGGGTGGAGCGACGTTACTGCGTGGAACCGCTACAATTTTTCCATCCATGGAAAAATTGCTGCTCCACTGCTCCTCGCTCTCGCCCTCCGGGCTCCGCTCGTCGTCAGAGGTTCCACTCCGCAACATCGCTCCGCCCAGCCGCCGATGCGCCGAGACAAGTTCTTTCGCTCGCGGTTGATCTTTAGCGCTGTACCAGCGATCGGAGGACGAACAGCGCGTTCTCTTTGCGTTCGGCGATTCGGCGATAGAAATAGCCGGCCCAGTGGGTTCCGAATGGAACGTAGACGCGCATCCGATAGCCGGCGCGTGCCAGTTCACGCTGAAGCTCGGGCCGGATGCCGTAGAGCATCTGAAACTCGAACCGGTCCGGTGCGATCCCGTGTTCGCGGGCGTAGGCGCGCACCGCGTCGATTAGGCGCAGGTCGTGGGTTGCGATGCCGGGATAGTTGCCGCGCGAGAGCAGCGCTTCGGCCAGCCGCAGGTACTCGCGTCGAATCGTCGGCATGTCGGGATAGGCTAGCGATTCGGGCTCACGATAGGCGCCCTTGCACAGGCGCACCCGCGCGCCGAGTTCGATCGCTCGCTCGACGTCGGTTGGCGACCGCCGCAGATAGGCTTGGATTACCGGTCCGACGTTGCGGTGTTCGGCATAGACGCGTTCGAAGATCGCCAAGGTCCCAGACGTGACCGCCGAACCCTCCATATCGATGCGCACGAATGGGTCGGCAAGGTCGGCGGCAGCCGTCAGAATCTCGCGCAGGTGGGTCGCCGCCAGTTCTTCGCCGAGCGCCATTCCGAGCGCCGTCAACTTCACCGAAACATTGCTGCGCACGCCGCTTGCGCGGATCGCTTCGAGCATCGCGAGGTAGATGTCACGCGTCCGCTCGGCTTCGGCGCGGTCGGTAACGTCCTCGCCGAGAAAGTCGAGCGTCGCCGTCAACCCGTCGTCGTTCAGCGCGCGTACGGCGGCGATTGCCGTCGCGATCGTCTCGCCCGGAACAA
>JBOHTW010000082.1:0-2113 GCA_050733835.1 Vulcanimicrobiaceae bacterium
ACGCCGGATAATGCGCGCGCCGCGCGAACGCGACATCGCGATGGTCTTTCAATCGTATGCGATCTGGCCGCACATGACGGTGTTGAGGAATGTCGCGTTTCCACTGGAAATGCAGGGGCTGCCCAGGGATAGTGTACGTGCGGAGGCACGTGCGGCGTTGGATGCCGTGGGACTCGGGGATTTCGGCGACCGTTCGGCGACGCAGCTTTCGGGCGGCCAACAGCAGCGCGTGGCGCTTGCAAGAGCAGTCGCAAAGAAGGCTAAAATCCTGCTGCTCGATGAGCCGCTGAGCAACCTCGACGCGGCGCTGCGCGTGCAAATGCGCGCCGAGTTGCGCGGTCTTCAGCAGCGGCTCGGCACGACGACGATCTATGTCACGCACGATCAAGAGGAAGCGCTAGCGTTATCCGACCGGATCGCGCTCCTGCGCGAAGGCCATGTCGTCGAGATCGGTACTCCGCAGGACCTCTACCTCCGCCCGCGCCATGCCTTCACCGCAGGATTCCTGGGCGGACCGGTCCTGTTGCCTTGTGAGATTCAGGCGCGCGGCGATGGTTGGACGGATGTGCGCACACAGCTGGGCATCATTCGGAGTGCCTCGGTGGCGGACGGCGTACACGAACGCGGAGCGCTCTTGGTGCGTCCCGAGCACATCGAGTTGCACTCGAGCCGGCTGCCGGTACTCGATCGCAACGTTTTCGAAGGTGTCGTGCGCTCGAGAACGTTTGGAGGCAAATTCGTCGAATACGACGTCGAGATCGGCGGCGTCGCCATGCGCCTGCAACGGCTTGCGGGCGAAGAATTCGCTCCCGGTGACATCGTACGGATTCATCTGCCACCGGACCGGAGCCGGGTCGTGCTTGCCGATGACGATCGGGCGCGGGTTTGATCAGCTTCAAACCGCACGCGCTACCGCTGCGTACGCCGTATCGCTGGGCTAAGGGCGAGCAGCATGTACGTCGAGGCGTCATCGTGCGCGTCGAGATCGAGGGTGCCGTCGGCCTTGGCGAAATCGCGCCGCCGATCCATGAGGCCGTCGACGAGGAGTCTCTCGCCGCTAGCGCTGCGGCGCTCGTTGAAGGACTCGACAGTGCCGGGCCGAGCTTCTTGCGCGACCTCGATAGGCGGAATGCTCACCCACGTATCCGCTCAGGCATCGCCACGGCATGGTTGTCGGCGCGCGCGTCGTTGCAAGGCGTCAGCCTTGGGCGGTTCCTCAATGGATGTTCGCGTCTGCCTGCGACGACGGTCCCGGTCAATGGTTTGGTCACTGAAGCCGAGCCGGCGGCCGCCGCCGGGCGGGTACGCTCGTTGTTGGCCGAGGGCTATTCGACGCTCAAAATAAAGTGTACGGCCGATCGCGTGGCCGACATCAGGCGCCTCGAGGCTATTCGCGAGGTTGCGCCCGCGGCGCGCCTTCGCTTGGATGCCAACGAGTCCTGGCCGGTGGAGTGGTCGCTCGAACATCTGCGTACGGTTGCACAGTTCGATATCGAGTACGTCGAACAGCCGCTGCCGCATGACCAGACCATCGAGGCCTTCGTGCGCCTACGCGCTCGTAGCCCCATCCCCATTGCGCTTGACGAGTCCGCATGCGATCTTCCGACCATCCAGCGCATTCTTCGCGCTGGGGCGGCCGACGCGTTGGTCCTCAAAGCGCCGCGCCTGGGCGGCCCCGACCGCACGCTCCTGGCGATCGAAGCGGCCGCCGCTCATGGCATACCATGTACGGTCACCTGCTCGATCGAGAGCGCAGTCGGCGTCGTTGCTGCACTCCACTGCGCAAGCCTTCACCCCACGCCGATCCCGGCGAGTGGCTTGGGTACGTCGCGCTTCCTCGAGCGCGACGTGGCTCCGTGTCCGCCCGTTGTCGGGGGCGTGATGATCGTTCCGACCGGGCCGGGGCTGGGGCTTAGCCGGCGCGATACGGGTCTTTGACAGGGTTTGCCGGGCTTGCTATGATGCGGCGGTCGCCGGCCCGGCGCTCCGCAAGCGCTGGAGCCGCGCGAGACTATCCTGCATAGGAGCGCCCAACCGTGCCGCTGACCAAAGACCAGAAGACCGAGATCGCCCAGAAATTCGCCCGCTCGCCGGGCGACACGGGCTCCGCGGA
>JBOHTW010000083.1:0-4214 GCA_050733835.1 Vulcanimicrobiaceae bacterium
GCGGCGTTGCCGTTCGTCGTTTGAAACAAGCCACCGATCGCCTGGATGGCGCTTTGGATGTAGGGGTTGTTCGTAATGCTCGCCGGAATGCCGGGAACCGGCTGGGCCGCGGCGGCTGGCGATGCCGACGGCGCCGGCGTGACTTCGGCGAAGGCCGCAGTCGCCGCTCCAAATGTGAGGACGGCTGCGAGGGCGGCGGCGTGGCGTAGGTTCATACCTGTGAGAACGCGCCACCGCCGACAACGGTTCCCCGGCAAAGCGAAAGGCCCGCCGGCCGCCGGCCGCGGGTCTCTCCAAATGGTGGGCACGGCTGGTATCGAACCAGCGGCCTCCACAGTGTCAATGTGGCGCTCTCCCCCTGAGCTACGCGCCCGCGCCCCTCTCGCTTCTCGCCGTTGGCTCGCCGCCCTGCCGCGCGCACTAAGCTCGATAAAGGTCGCGGCGCGTCGACGGCAGGCTCGTTCGACCATCCCGCATCGGACGCTCGAGCAACGACTGGAAGACGCTGAGGCGGCCCGAGGCGAAGCCCTGCGCGCTGCCGGCCATGTAGATTCGCCATATCCGCCAGGTGCGTTCGTCGCTGACGGCGATCGCCGCGTCGGCATTGCGTTCGAGGTTTCGGACCCACGTGCGCAGCGTGCGCGCGTAGTGTTCGCGCAGGCTCTCGACATCGCGCACTTCGAATCCGGTGCGTTCGGCGGTCAACAGCCGCGTCGCGATCGGCAACAGGTCGCCGTCGGGGAAGACGTAGCGATCGATGAAACCGCTGGCGCGTGCACCGCGCCGGCCGGGCTCCTGGTCGGAGATGCCGTGATTGAGGAAGAGCCCGCCCGGTCGCAGCGAACGATAGGCCACTTCGAAATACTCCGCCAAGCGCTCGCGGCCGACGTGTTCGACCATTCCGATGCTCGATATCTTGTCGTATTCGGCTTGTACGGAGCGATAGTCGCACAACTCGACGGTCGCGCGATCGCCGAGGCCGCGCGCTTGGATGCGGCGGGCGGCTTCTTCGTACTGCGAACGGCTCAGGGTGATGCCGTGCGCGCGCGCGCCGAATTTTTCGGCGGCACGAATGACGAGCGCTCCCCAGCCGCAGCCGATGTCGAGCAACCGCTCGCCCGGCGCAACCCGCAATTTTCGCAAGACGTGGTCGATCTTCGCGATCTGGGCGGCGCCGAGGTCGTCGATGCCGTCGTCGAAATACGCGCACGAGTAGACGAGGTTTGGATCGAGGAAGCTCGCGTAAAATTCGATCGGCTGATTGTAGTGGAAGCCGATCGCGGCCGCATCGCGCGCGCGCGAATGGCGTGCGCCGCGCAACGTGGCGGTGCGCTCGTCGCGCGCCTGCGGCGGGCGCGGCAGGCGCGCGACCATCGCGGCGAGCTGCGCGATCCTCGCCGGCGTCAGCCGCCGGACCGCGCCGAGAATTCGATCGATCGCCGATTCGAGATCGCCGTCGACGTCGATGGCGTGCTGGACGAACGCGCGTCCCGGACTCAAGTCCAGCGGCGGCGCCAACGCTGCGCGAAGCGCATACGGGGTTTCGACGCGGAAGACGAAGCGTTCTTGCCCACGGGCCGGCACGACGCTGCCGTTCCACAGCCGAACCGAAAACTCGCGCGCGAACCCTTCTCCGAACAACTGCCGGAGAATTGCGACCGTTCGCTCTGCGTCGTCGCGCGGCGGCATGCTGTTCAGTCCTTCGATCTCTCGACGATCTGTGCGTGCACGCCGTTCCAGTCGTCGAGGTCGTTGAGTGTGGTCGCATTGGCAAAGGTTGGGTCTGCGATGTTGAGCGTCGCGCGCCGGTCGGCGGCCAGCTGCTCGCCCATGTTGCGCGTGCGAATCGCGATGTTGTGCCAGGCGATCGATTCGGGGTCGAGCTTGGTCGCGTGGGTCTTGACCCATGCCTCGCACTGGGAATAGCTCGGCCGCTCGGTCGCGATGAAGGCGATGAGTTCCGCCGGCTCAAGGCCGAGGTTGTTGCAGAGGAACTCGTCGAAGCCGCCGGTGCCGTGCCGGTAGCCCTCGGGCAATGCATCCGCGGCGTGCAGCAAGATTTTCAGCCATAATCGCGGCAGGTGCAGGACCCCAAGCGGGCCGGCGACGGTCGAACTTATCAGCGGAACGATCTTCTCCAACGGAACTCCTCGCTCTTAGGCGGCTTTCATCTCGGGTGGGACGCGCTCGAAGGCCAATATCCGGGCGCGCCACTCGGCGGGAACGGCGATCGGCGTCTGCGCGAGATAGTCGTAGGCAACCAGCGGCGTCGCCCCATAAGCGCAGCGAACGGCCTGCGTCTTACTCCATATCTCATACCCGATGTCGAAGGATTTATTCCCGATTCGGGTGACCCGGCAGCCGACGGCCACGTCCTCGCGGTAACGCATCTGGCGCTCGTAGGTGAACTCGATCTTGGCCTGGATGATGCCGTGCTGCCCGTCGATCCGGCCGCCAATGACCTCGTGGAAGTATTCGCTACGCGCGGTTTCACACCAGCGAAGATACGCGACGTTGTTGACGTGGCGAAGCAGATCGATATCCGCGAGGACGACGCGGAAGTGTTGGACGAAGCGAAAGTCGTCGAGCATCGGTATATCGCACTACGATTCGCGTTGAGCGAACCCTGCGACGCAACCCGGCCGACCACCGCCAGGATGATTGGGTCCAGTGGCGCGAATCAGGGGAGGCGCGGGCGGGCGCGTAGCTCAGTGGGAGAGCATCCGCTTCACACGCGGGGGGTCGTTGGTTCAATCCCAACCGTGCCCATGATCGCCCGGGAAACGGCGTTTGGCGCTGTAGCTCAGTTGGTTTAGAGCGCCGCCCTGTCACGGCGGAGGTCGAGGGTTCGAGCCCCTTCAGCGTCGCCAGTTTCCCGCAGCCGGACCCCTTGGAGGCCGACATTTCGCCGTACCGTGCCCCGCTCCGTGACCTGGCGTTTGTCATCCGCGAGTTGGCCGGCCTCGACGCGGTTGCGCAACTGCCCGGAAACACGGAGGCGACGCCCGACCTCGTCGAGGCGGTTCTCGACGAAGCGGCGGCCTTTGCAAGTGGCGTCCTCGAGCCGCTCGATGCGGCCGGCGACCGCGAGGGGGCACGCTGGCACGACGGCGGCGTTTCCATGCCGGCGGGATTCACGGCCGCCTACCGGCAGTTCGCCGACGCCGGCTGGATCGGTCTGCCGTTTCCGCCGGAGTACGGCGGTCAAGGGCTGCCGATGCTCGTCGGTGCCGCCGTGCTCGAGATGTGGTCGGCGGCCAACCTTGGGTTTGCGAACGGTCCCGACCTCAACGCCGGCGCGATCGAGGCGTTGCTCCTCTGTGGCTCGCCCGAACAAAAGCAGCTCTACGTCCCGCGCCTGATCTCCGGGCAGTGGACAGGAACGATGGTGCTGACCGAACCGCAGGCCGGTTCCGACCTGGCCGCGGTCCGTACGCTCGCGGTCCCCGACGGCGACCACTATCGCATCAGCGGGCAGAAGATATTTATCACCTACGGCGAGCACGACATGGCCGAGAACATCGTGCACTTGGTTCTGGCGCGCACCCCGACGGCGCCTCCTGGCGTCAAGGGCATCTCGTTGTTCATCGTGCCGAAGTTCGTCGTGAACGCCGACGGGACATTGGGCAAACGCAACGACGTTTACTGTGCATCGATCGAACATAAGCTCGGGATTCGCGCGAGCCCGACCTGCGTGCTGAACTACGGCGAAAGCGGCGGTGCGATCGGCTATCTCGTGGGCGAGGAAAACCGCGGCCTCGAGTACATGTTCGTGATGATGAACCGTGCGCGGTTCGCCGTCGGCGTGCAGGGGCTCGGGCAAGCCGACCGCGCCTACCAACGCGCCCTCGCGTACGCCTTGGAACGCGTTCAGGGCAAATCCGTCGCGTCGCGCGATCCCTCGCCGGTTGCGATCGTCCATCATCCCGACGTTCGCCGCATGCTAATGACGATGAAGTCGCAGATCGAGGCGATGCGAGCGCTTGCGCTGGTGGTCGCAGCGGCGCTCGACCACGCACACAACGATCCTGATCCGGCGATTCGCGCCGAAGAACAGGCGTTTTCCGAGTTGATGACCCCGATCGTTAAGGGATGGCTGACCGAGACGAGCCTCGAGATTGTTTCGACGGCGGTCCAAGTTCACGGCGGAATGGGCTTCATCGAAGAGTCCGGTGCTCCGCAGAGTTATCGCGATGCGCGGATTACGGCGATCT
>JBOHTW010000084.1:0-6378 GCA_050733835.1 Vulcanimicrobiaceae bacterium
ATACTAAGCGGTGGTTTACCATTTTCGCGCAGCGGTGCAAGACATTGCTCAAGCTCAGGGTCACCTAGCGCAAGCGCTGGGAACACGAGGTTTGCGCCGCCGTCGACGAGGGCACGTGCCGCCGCGCGCCCCAGTTCCGAAAGCAGGTGACTACCGTACCAGAGGTCGCGTGTCCGGCGGGCTTGCGCAATAAACTCCTGAACGGGTCCGATCGTAACGAGCACCAGATAGCCGCTCATGGCGCGATCACTGTCGTCGCGTTCCGCGCGTCAAGCCAATCGAAAAAGGCCCGGCGAAGACCATCTTTGTCCGCGAGCGCGGCAAACCGCGCTGTGTCGCCTGGAGCGACGAGCCGATCAAACGGCGCGGCCGACTGCGAATCGAACTCCTTTCTCTGGCGGGTCAGACGCGCCTCGGCGCCCGGCGGAAATCCTCGCGTGAGCCAAAGTGCGCACGCCACATAGGAGCCGTCAGCGAGCGGCAGCGCCTTTACGATCAGCGGACTTGCCAAGCGGCCGTGTTCCTCCCATTCTTCCGCCGCCTTTGAACGCCAGCGAAATTCGAACGGCCCGGGCTCGTCGAAGAAATCGCCGTTGCGCGCCTTCGTCTGAAAGCGGCCGACGATCGGCAAGCCGAAGCCGGCACGCGGCCACGCCGGCGTAGCGTTGTGCCTCGGCGGATGTGCCTGCGTCTTGTGCGATAGCTGGCGAATTTTATCAGCTTCAGGCCAGTTCGAAATCGACGGTCGCTGAGGCTGCAGCTTGCCCTCACCGGGCTCTCGCGCTCGCTGACCTTGCGGATCGCCGACGCCTTGCCGAAACTCCTGAAGCCAGCCGAGCGCCGTCGTCCACGCTGTGATCGCGTCTGGTTGGTTCTGTCCGACGCGTAGGGCCGCGCCAGCGAGCCACGGTGTGACATCGAGCTTACCTTCCGAAATGGCTAACACGTTTCGCCCGAAGATCGCGTCGAGAGAGTCACGCGAAACGCTCGACGGGTGCCACTTGGCAGCGCCGCCGTCGGCAACCCTCAGGCTACCAAGTCCACGTCGCGTGCGACTCCCGTAACCGCCGAACAGAATCCATGCACGAACGACATTCCGTAGCTCGGGTTCGCGTTTAGCGGGCGCGATCAGCGTGAGATTGAACCGCGTACCAGGCTCTCGGCGAGGAGCCGGCAGCACGTTTTTTTTCTTGTCTGCGCGGGCCACCCATAGCGCATATGCACCGGGTGTCTTCTGAAGTTCGATGTCGCTTTCGTCGACGTTGCCGACCTTGTGGACGTCGACGCGGATATCGACTGCCGAACGTCCTCCTTCATCTGTCGCTGCGCGTCCCCAGAGGGCGCCCTCCGCGTTGAACAGTTCGGTCGGACTGTTAAATTCATGCGCGCGCAGGGCACGCCACCAAAAGCGCAGATGCCCGCGTACCGTTGCCACGCGGATTTTGTCGACCTCGTCGAGCGTTCGCGTCGCACTGCCCCCGCCAAGGATCGGCGTCACGACCTCGATATCGACGGAAATCGAACAGACGTCAGGTCCGCCGCGCGCTCTCCGTGGCAGTGCTTTCGGCAGAACGATTCTTTCACTCACGGCTCGGTCTCCGAAATCGACGCGTTATCGTCCGGCTCGAAACGGCCGAGCCCGAAGTGGGCGAGTCGACCGACGGCAATCGGGCCGACGACGGGCTCGTCAAAAACGATCGTCGCGCCGACCGCGGGATAGATCGGCCGCTCGCCGAGCCGTGAGCGGCGGAAAGCATCAAGCCGTGTCCGGCCGCCCGCGCGGTGATGGATTGTCTCGCGCGGATTCCAAACTTCGATGCTGGCACAACCTAGATTCCGACGATCTAACGCGCGACGAAGTTGATCTTCTGGTCCGTCGACGAGCACCGAGCGTCCGGGACCCCGCATTTTCGGATGTCGATCCAAAATGATCGGCGTCGCCGTGAACCAGCGCGTGGCGGTCGGCGGCTCGACTCTGCCCAGATAGGTCATCGCGTAGCGCGCTTCGAGGATCACTGGATCCCAAATATCCCTGATGCTCGTGACCGCCCGGAACTCGTCGTGCGTGCATCCCCCCGGAAACCACACGTCGACTGCGTCGACGAAGCCGCGACCTCGGATATCCAGGGGCAGGAAGAACGGGTGGTCGTGTCCCTCGCGCCGATCGGCCCCGTCGGATTGCTTACCGGCGAGTCGCTTCGATGCGGGGCCGCCAGTAAGCTTTGAGTTTTTCGAGATCGCCGCTTTGCGCATGGTCTCGGCAACAGCCACGGTCTTGGTGACGGAAGGGAGAACGCCATTCTCCGCGTCGACGGCAAATCGAAAGATCGTCGGCGGGAATGCCGGCCGTTCTCGCTCGCGCTCGATGACCTGCTCCGTGACAAGACCAAAGTCTGGCGGGAGCTGATATTCAACCCACACGGTTCCGCGGGGCATCATCCGCCGTGCGCCGCGCATCTCGCCAGTCGTCTCGGTAAGGCCGCAAAGCAAACCAGCGCCGCGAAGCGAGGGACTTGCCGCGAGGCGACGCACGACCGGGCCGTCGCCGTCATGGCGGGATGCCAGATCGACGCGATAACGCCCTGGTCCAGACGGGATATCCGTCGCGAGCGTCACCTCGCACCAAGATTCGGCGCGCCCCAGATATCGTATTAGCGCGCAACACCGCTCCAGCAGCCCGAGCTCGGTCGGGTCGAGGTTGACGCTCTCCCAAATTACAAAAGCGTGCGTTCCGTGTTCACGCCCTCGCTCGAGCGCCAGAAACGAATCGATCAACAGAGTCCGCTCGGGCTTTCCACCCTTCAAGCCACCCAACGGAACGTAGTGGCGCGTGTGCCCCGATGCCGCAAAGGGCAGATCATAAATCGGCGGCTCGGCGAGCGCGTCGAGAATCCGCTGCAACGTTTCTCGATCCCGAGCACCGTCGCGAAACCAGCCGGCAACGATCGCCCGGAGGACGCGCCAAGGTGACGGTGGCCAATCGATCTCGCCCTCGTTCGTCCCTCGGTCCCACGGGTTCGCGTGAAACTGACCTGCAAGAAATTCAATGCGAAGCGCGATCATCGTTATTCTGCAGGATACCGGACGACGGTCACCGGCGGATTGGCGAAATTCCCAGCGGTCCTGCAGTTCTTGATTTCTTCGGCGAGAACTGTCTCGAGCTCGGCGGTGCTCGGAAGCTCGAAATCCGTCGGCCGCGTAACCGCGATTGCGCGAACCTCGAAATCGCAAGCCGTTCGTAAGCGACCGCCCAGCTCTAAGAAACGCCGCACCTTCCAAAGCCCGAGCGCCGCGAGCAACGACTCCGCCGCGTTGCCGAGACCGTACGACCGAAGCAGCGCCAAGTCAAGAGAAAAGTAAGCGGTGATCTCGTGCGCCGTATATTCCGTTCGCGCGAAAGGGACATTGCCAAAACCTTTCTCCGCGCCTCCCTTCCCCTTCCCCTTCGGATCGATCCGATCGTTCTTCACCCCTCCACTCTGCGCCGTCTGCACGCCGCGCGCTTCGATGAATCCGGATAGCACACGAGTCAGCCGCGCTAGTCCGACGACCTTTTCTAAAAATACGCCATGCAGCACCGAGTTGGGATCGTAATAGAACACGGCTGCGGCAAGCTTTCTAATGTCGACCCCCGAGCTCTCGTCCGCCTCGTCGGTTGTTGCCGCTTTGCCCTTCGCTTTCTTCCCGCTGATGCCGGCGCGCGTCATGAAGTCCGTTTCGGATTTCAACCCATGGATCAAATAGGGAGAGTTAAGGCGGTGTGCTTCTCGAATCGAGTCGGTGGGACGTCCATCGACGCTCGTCGCGACGTATGGAAGCCCAGCGAGGTTCTCGGCTAAATCGCCGCGCGCATCGTCCCATGCGACGGCTTCGAGACGGTTCGCAACCGATTGGGCAGACTCAACGAGGAGATCCGTCCGCTCTCCAACTCGAAACTCGGCGGCACCGAGACTGGGAAACCCCGTCGGCTGGAAGCGCGCGCCCTGTACGGGCCGTAGCGCGGCTTCGATGAGAACACGTGAAGCGTCGTGGGGAAGGGTAATTACACTCATTCATCTTCTCCCGTATCGGATGTTGGTTCAAGCGAGTTTAAGTAATCTCGAGCGTCTTGGTCAATGTGCCCACGTCGGTCGCGCACGAGGGCCGCATCAAGGATCGTTCCGTAATCGCGTGCGGTTCGCCTGATCGGGATCAGCGCCGCCGCGGCGTACCATTCGGGGTTCGCAATTTCCGCAGCAGCGATGCTTCGCGGTCGTCCGGGTAGGGCGCTAATTTGTCGCGCGCGCCGCAGCGCCAGCGCAAGTGCGCGATCGGGGTCGCGGGCCCGCAGCAGCGCGACAATGCGTTCGTCGCGCGCTCGCGGATGGTCGAGCACCAACTTGATCAAGGCAAAAGCCGCCGGCGGGAGCTCGCTGCTAGGTGGCTCGTCGCGTCCCTTAGCGAGAAATCCGCCGGTAACCAAAGAGTACGCAACCAAAAGGCGCTGTAAGCGAGCGGCGTCCAGTTGCTCATCCGCAACCATCGCGATGTCGTGCCCCTGGATTCCGGCGGACCCGAGCATCCAGTTGGGGCCACGGGCTTCAGCCGCCCTTACGCGCCGAAGGCAAATCTCTCCGAGGGTCCGCTCGGTGAACAGCGACAGCGCTACCCTCGCGTCTGGATCGTACTGTAATCCCTTTTTTTCATCGAAACGGACGTGTTCGAGATCGAGTCGCAGGCTATGCTTGAGCTGGCCCCGCCCGAGAGAGACGAGCGCAACGGCAGCCCGGTGTTCGATGCTCCCGTCATCGAGCGCTTCGAGGATACACGGGTCGATGGACTGGAGCGGCCGGAGCTCCTCATGGCCCCGACGTGCAGCGGCATACTCGATCGATGCAAGTTCGATGAGGATGTCCTGGCGGTGGCGGGCATCGGCACGCGCTGTCGGGCCGCCCGGCCCGCGAACGCCTGTCCGCGCATACTCGAGGACCGCACCGTCGAAGCGATGTAGAGCATCGCGCACCTTTTCACCGAGGGATTCGGTTCTGTTTCGGACTCGCTCCACCCAGCCGGATGAGGCGCGCGATAGAAAGGCGATCGCGAGATCGTCGCCCGTTCGTACGGTCCCTGTATGAGTGCCCGAATATGCAAGTCCGTTCCGTTGGGCGAAGGCGATGCGCTCGAATCGCTCGATACCGAGAGCTGCCCCTCTGGTCAGCGCCGCCTGCGCCGCTTGAGAAGCATTGAGCGCCGTCTTTGCCTGCGGTTGCTCTCCGCCCGAAGGCAGATCGGCGCGGCCGGAGCGCATCATCGCCGAAACCGAGGCAAACGATGCGGCCCCGCTCCAAATTGGGAGCCATAGCTCGCCGCGCGTCGATTCATCGGCGCTCGCCGACGCATAACCGGCGCCCGTAACGGCGAAGGCAAAAGGAAACGACGCCCGCTCGCTGTCGCCTGGAAGTCGCTTTGCCACGCTCCCCGAAAACACGACAGTGCCCTCGAGCCCGAGCACGAGGTCCCACGGATTCACCAACGACCCTGCATCGAAGCCACTTGTCCCGTTAACGCCGCCGGCATACCGCGGGCCGAACTGGCCGATCGCAACGCCCGGGATCAGCGCACTTTCGCCGGTGTCGTCCAACGCGTCTCGGAGCAACTGTAGGCTATGTTGCAGGGGTGCTTCTCCAACCACGTCGAGGGCACGACTCGCGAAGTTTACGGAGAAATCGAGCCGGCCGTCGTTTCCACCGCTTCCAAGTAAGAATGGAAACGCCGACTTTTCGCGGCCGATAACGATCGCGGCGTCGAGCCATGACACGGCCTCGTCGTTGTACTCCGCACGCAACTCGCGAACGAGGTCATCTTTGTCGAGAGTCGTTCGCCTTCCGTTTTGAACGAAGCGCTGCATAATCAGCTCGATCGTCTCGCGATACGAAGCCCACCGAGCATCCGTCGTGTTTCGCAATCGCTCGATAGTCTCGGTAGCTTTATCGCTCTTACCGTCAAAGCCGGCCCCGTTGTTCCATGGATTAAGGATCGGCGTCGGGCGATACTCCTGGGTCAAGTATCGCTCAAGCTCGGAGCGGTCGAACGGCGCGAGCATTTCGAAGCCGCCGACGTTCCAACGGCCGTAGACTCCTTGATCCTTTTGCAGCGCTACGAGCCGGAGCAGCCCGAGCGCCTTGAGGTAACCGAGCAAACTGTCGCTCCGGCAGCCATCTAGCCGCATAGAAATCATGCAGCACCATCTGTCACGGCCGCGGAACGCTCCAAGCTGGCTCGCCAATCGGCGATTCGCACGAGTAACTCGAGAAAGCACAGGCGAAATGGCCCGTAATCGGGGTCGTCGCGTAGACGCAGAACTCGGTCAGACCAGGTTCTTACACCGTCATCTGATCC
>JBOHTW010000085.1:0-21545 GCA_050733835.1 Vulcanimicrobiaceae bacterium
AGATCGTATAGGCGTGAATGTCGTTGTTCACGCGCGGGAGAATCGCCAGCACGTCGACGTGGTCGCCCGGTTGAATCAAACCGGCGACGGCCTTGACGCGGTCGATCGGAATCGAGACCGCCCGTTCGCCGGGCTTCAAGACGGATTCGAGCCCGAGCTGGGCGGGCGTCCCGATCTTGGAGTGCGTGATGATGCTGCCTTCGGGAATCGAGATCAGCGAGAGCGTCCCTTCGGCTTGCTTGGGGTCGCTGATTGCATCCGGATCGACCTGTTCGACCGGCCGCTGCGTGATCTGCAGCATCGCTGCGGTGATCTTCGTATGCGGCTGGATGACGTGATCGGCGACGACGACGGGCTTAAGCTGGACCTTCGGCGCGGCCGTCGGTGCGACCGACTGGAAGTAGCGCAAGGTCAGGAAGCCCGAGCCGAGCGCCAGTAGCAACGCGACGATGAAGGTGATGCGACGGGTGTTCATTGCGAGAGCCTCAAGATCGGAAGCGCGGTGTGGGAGAGGACGACGGCAACCGCGCCGAACGCGATCGCCAGAGCGTAGGGGAGGGTCGTTCCGCGCGCCGGCGCGACGGCAACGGTCCCTCGATATATCATCGGCCGAACGAGCGCGGAAACGTTACCGAGCGTCGCGCCGAGCCGGCCGCAAGCGATCGAGACGGCGATCGCCAAGATCCCTCCGCCGATCGAGGTGTAGAGCAAGAACGGCAGCGCGTCAGGAAAGCCGAAGGCGGCGGCCGCGACGGCGGCGAGCTTGACGTCGCCGCCGCCGAGCCAACCCATCGAAAACGCCAGGCTACCGAGCACGAACACGACGACGAGAACGGCGAGCGACGTGCCGAACGCGCTCCAGCCTTGGAGCAGGCGAAGCAAAAGAACAGCCGCGCCGAGGCTAAGGGTCAGCGCGTTCGGGATTCGGCGCGAGCGCAGATCGGTGATCGCGGCCACGCCGCAGGCGGCGAGCACGATCGCCGAGAGTAGCGTCATGAAAGCCTCTAGGGAAGCGCGTTGACGATCTGGCCGTACAACTGGTTGTTGGCCGTCGTTCCGAGGAGCCGCAGAGCGGCGATCGCCACGACCGAGACCAGGCCGATGATGAGAGCGTACTCGACCAGTCCTTGCCCGGCGTCGTCGACGATGGCGGCTCGTGCCAACTTCGTATAGCCCTGCATCGTTAATTTACCGCTCCTTGGTACTTGGAAGAGAGAGTAACGGGCCCCGCACCGCGATCGCGTTCGATCGAGCGCGAGGCCCGTGTTACTTACGAGCGAGCTTAGATTGCCGACGCGGCGTTGTTGAGGGCTGAGCTAGCGTTGCCGCCCAGCACTTTGAGCGCGGCGATGGCGACGATCGAGACGAGCGCAATGATGAGCGCGTACTCGACGAGGCCCTGGCCTTCTTCGTCGCGGAGCACGTTGGTAAGGGTCTTTAGCACGGGAACTCCTTCCATAGAGTCAAGTGGTGCGGGGTGATGGGGGGTGGCCCGACGAGTTGCGGCCGTCACTGCACGGACCGCGGAAGGGCCTCGACGGGCACCGAGACGCCTTCATTCGGCGCTTTGAGCACGAGCTGGGTCGACGCGACGGCGACGCCCGGTTGTGAGCTAGCGCGAACGGTGATGATGCTGCCCCGCAGGTATCCCGGCGCGGCGGGCAGCGTGGTGGCGAAGCGACCGCTCGAATCGGCGGCGACGTGCGTCACCTGGAGGGTCACATTGGGGATCTCTCGCGAGAACGTCGCGGTCTCGGTCACGGTGACCGGCGCGCCGGCCGGCGCGGAGCCCGAGACGGAGAGCTGGTAGGTTCCATTCATTTGGTGCACCGTGTCGAGTACGATGCTGCCGGTAAACGTGGCCGGGGCGGCCATCGCATGGGCGCCGGCGGCGCTGGACGGTTCGACCGTCTTTGCGATCGCGGCGAGTTGAGCCGCCATCTGCTCGGAGACGTAGACTTCATTATGCGAGCGGTACGGCGCGACCGCCGTCGTCTCGGTCCGTTCGTTCACGTCGAACAACGATTGACCGGGCCGGATGACGACCGTCATCGTGCCGCGCGTCAACTCGACGGCGTCTTGGGTTCCGACCCAGGTATAACTGTAGCCAAGCTGCTTGGCTACGGATGCCAACGCAACGGTTTGCGCATTGGCCGGCGCGACGCCGACGAACGCGCACAACAGGGCCGCGAGCACAGGAATCGCCGTTCCACGATTGTTCATACCGGAGTAATCGGCAGTCTCCGGCCAGGGCTTCAGTACCGGCGCAGACCGTCCGAAAAACTTTACGAGGCGTCTACGTTGCGTTGACGCGTTAACGCCGATAAATCCACTAGAATGACTGCACGCTATGAGAATGCGGCGCAGTTAGCCGCGTCCTCCGGAGAAGCGATTCTGTGATCAAACGCACACCCAGCCTCCTCGCGGTTCTCATCGCCGGCAGCGTCGCCGTCGTAGGAACTGCCCATGCAGCGCGTGCCGCCGAGACGACCATTGTTTCCATTGAGTCGGGGCACTCGACGACATTGGAAGCGCCCGGCCTGTCGCGGGTCGCGGTCGGCGACGCCGACGTTGCGGGAGTCGTTCCGATCGGCACGTCCCAGGTCGTGATCAACGCCAAAAAGGCGGGCCACACGACCGTGATCGTTTGGGCGGCCGGACACGAGCGGCAGTATGAGGTCGACGTAAGCGAACAGGGTGTCGACGACCTCGTCAAGTTGCTGCGCACGGCGATCGACACCCAGCTCGGCCGACCAGGGATCCAGGTCATGAGTTCGGGTGGCAACGTGATCGTGCGCGGGTCCGTTGACTCCCCGCAAGAGTTCGATCGAGTCGCGGCGGTGATCGCGCAGTTCAGCGGGTACAAGTTCACCGGCAAGAATGCATCGGGTCAGTTCCTTATCGCGAACCTCATCAAGGTCGCCCATCCGTTGGGCGACCTCGAAAAACAGATCGAAGCGATGCCGGGGGGCAACACCGTCCACCTCGATCAGGACAAAGCCGGCGACCTGATCGTCACCGGGCATGTCCACGACCGGACCGGGGCCGAGAAGGTCTTGGCGGCGGCGCGCGGCCTCTCGACGGCGTATCTCTCGCCGACCGGCAAAGTGATCGACCGGCTGACGACCGACACGCAGACCCAAGTCAATATCAAGGTTTACGTCCTCGAAGTCGATGAGACGGCCCAGTCTGCGCTCGGCCTGCGGCTGAACTCCGCGCAACCCAACGACCCGGTCAATCCGACGACCTACACCATCGGGGGGCCGACCTTCAGCGCAATCGATAAAATCGGGAACAACCTACTGCCGGGCGCGTTCATACGAACCTACCGGCTGGCGCCGACGCTCGATCTGCTGCTGCAGAACGGTCACGCGCGGATGCTATCGTCGCCGGATCTCACGACGACGCCCGGCGAAGAGGCGACGTTTCTGGTCGGCGGCGAGGTCCCGTATCCATTCGCCGCCGGCAACGGCCAGATCGCGATCGTCTTCCAGAAGTTCGGCGTGCAGCTGGACGTGAAGCCCACCCTGCTCGGCGACGGCTCGATCGAAAGCAAGATCGTCCCCGAGGTCTCCGAGTTGGACTTCGCCCACGGCATCCAGATCAACGGCTTCACGGTTCCGGCCCTGCAAACGAGCAAACTGTCGACCGACGTGATCACCAAGGCCGGCGAGTCGATCGTCATGGGCGGCCTGCTCAAGCGTATCAATCAAAAGACGATCCAAAAGATCCCGCTGCTCGGCGACATCCCGATCCTCGGCAAACTCTTCCGCTCGACCAACTACACCTCCGAGAAGACGGACGTGGTCTTCGTTATGACGCCCGAGTTGATCACGCGATGATCGTGCAGGTTCTCAAGGACGAGCGGGGCGAGTCGCTAGTAAGCTACGCGCTCGTTCTCGCCCTCTTCGGGATCATCACGATCCTTGGTTTCTACGCCGTCGCGTCGGCCGCCAACACGCAGTTGGCGACGACGCAGACCGGCCTGACGAATTCGGGGTTGAATCCACCGCAATGAATGCAGTAGCCGGCCGCTCGCGCGGCGCCGCAATGGTCGAGACAGCACTGGTCATGAGCCTAGTGCTGATGCTGTTATTTGGGGCGCTACGGCTGGCGATCGTCGGCTACTACCAAATGACCGCCGACGTCGGCGCGTTCGAGCTAGCCCACTTTGCCGCCCTCGGCGTGGGTTCGTCGCAAACGCCGCAACAGGCGACGCAATCGATCTTCACTGTCACGACTCATAGCAACTTTGCCCTAAGTACGCAACCGAATCCGGCGCCGACGATCGCCGTGCCGGACTTCGGTGCCTACAACTATAGCAACGCGAGCCAGCGGATCGGCGGAAACGCGTTCCTGCGGTCGGTGCAAGAATCCGGCGTCGTGACGGCAACGACTGACGGCATCCCGTTCGTGAACCACGGACCGATCACGCTCAACGGAATCTCGGCCGAACCGCAGACCTCGGAGAGCGGCTACCACTTCAATATCACCGGCAGTAACTTTAACTCGGCGGGCGATTTCAGCAGCCGTAAAGACTATTACGCGCAGGGTGAAAATGCCCCGCCGTACTCGATGGGATTGCACTTCATGAATACCTGTCTCGATGGTCAAGGCAGCGGAACGGGCCCGTACTTTTGGTACTACGGGAACGGGGGGTGCGCAAGTGTCAGCGATCAGCCGGTCGGGATCGCCGCGCTGCTCGACGCGAACGACTATGGCGCACCAATCAACGGAGTCGACCAAGGTGCGACCTTCTACGCGATGAAGTGCCACGCGCATTATTTTGCGGTCCTCGCGCAGAGCCTCGCCGCGGCCCCGACGATCGCGGCGGCCTGGGGCGTGAGCGATCCAATGACCGGCGTTTCGCTCAAGTCAGCCGACTCAAATAACTACTTTGAATCGAGTTGGGATACCGGGGCGTTCGTTCCGACCGGCGGCGGGCTGATCGTTCCAAACGCAACGCAGCAATATCCGCTGACGATGAACTGCTAATGCGACGAGCGGAGCGCGGCCAGACTCTGCCGGTCTGGGTCATCGGAATCCTCGGCGTGATGAGCCTGATGTTCTTCGGCTTGAACTACGGCTATTACCTGAACTGGCAGGTTCGGACGCAAAACGCGGCCGACGCGGCGGCCCAAGCGGCGCTGGCCACCCAGTCGACGCAGTGGAACCAGATGGTGACCCTGCTGTACGCGTCGTCGATCGAAGAGTTTCGCATCCGCGCCTTGCTCCAGGCCTTGCGCTACACGATTCAGCTCAACAGCGGCTGCATCGGGGGCAACGTTCCGCCGTCGGCGGCCGCCCAGTCGTCGTGTCAGGCCGACTACATCAGCTTACGAAACCAATACATCAAGGCGTCGAACCGCTACACCAACGATGTTGTCCTGATGAACCGGCTGACGGCGACGATGAGCGACAGCAATCAAAAGCACGATGCCGCGCTGTTTGTCGCGGACCTCGGCAACCCGCTGAACTGTTCAAAGGTCTGGCACGGCGACTGTTCGCTTGCCGGCGGCTACAACATATTGGGCGGCGTCGGCGTGCGCAGCGGGCTCAAGGAAGTCTCGTCGGCGACCAACTTGATGATCCGGCCCGGACCGCACTATCAGACGCCGACTTCGGCGAACTTGGACCTCTGGAGCCCGCTGGAGATCGAGATTGCCGTCTGCAAAAAAGTCAAGCCGCTGATCCCGGCATTCTTCGGGCTGAACTCCAAGCCGTTCACGGTCGTCGCGCGCGCCGCCGCAACCAACGTGATGGTGACGCAGGACTGGGTCACGCCCGGCTTGATCACCAACCCGCTGAACAGCAACAGTCCGCTCCAGCCGGTCGAAACATTCGGTTCGGCGTACGGACAACCGATCAATTTCAACTCGGTCGGTTACACCGGCGACTACTGGCAAGCCTATCCGCAGCAGACGAAGGACTACTACCTCGCCTATATCACCCAGAGCAACGTCGACGAGGAGATGGGCTGGTGGAACTCGGTCCCCGTAAAACCGTCCATCCAAAACGTCGATCCAGCGAGTTTGAGCTGTGCGAACTAATTCACGCGGTCAAGCCTTGATCGAGACGGCGATTGCGATGCCGCTCTTCCTGCTGGCGCTGTTCGGCATCATTTGGGTCTTCCAAATCGGGGTTCTCGGCGAACGCTCGCAACTGAGCGTGCGCTACGCCGGGCTGATCTCGCAAGGTTCGAACCCACTGCTCGACTACAGCTTGTACAGCATGTACAACAACCTCAACGGGCAGGCGCTGGTGACCGGCGCGCCGTGCACGGCGCCTGATCCCAACATCATCCAAGGCAACGGCCCGACCGGGGTTGGGGCGGTCGTCGGCGCGCCGTTCTGGCAACCGAAAGTGGGATCGACGACGTTGGCGAAAACGTGCAGCCACGTCGCAGTCGGCGATGGGCGGTACAACCGGCTATTCGAGGTCGACTACAGCGACTTGGCGGTATCCTCGCAGAAGGACGTTCCGACCTACTTGACTCAAGCGCTTGGGAGCACGATGACGCTCGGTGCCGAGCAAAACTTCTTCAAGTCGGTCGACGTCGGCACGCTGCTACACTGCTATCTCGACTTGCAAAACGCCGAGACGGCGGACCTCATGCCCAGCACGGATACGAGCGCGCCGACGCCGGTGACGCCGCTGCCGCTGGCCGGCACGACCGTCAGCACGAATCTGCCGATGAGTGGGTCGTGCTAGCCGCCGACCGCGCTCCAGAGCTCGCGTAGAAACGACGCGGCGTCCATCACGAGGCCGACCGACTGGGTCGAACCTCGATCGGTCAGCTTGGTGACGCTCGCCGGGTTGATGTCGATGCAGATGACCTTGCACGACGCGGGCAAGAGGTTGCCGACCGCGATCGAGTGCAACAAGGTCGAGATCATGATCGCCATGCCGATCTCGGGAACGTGGCGCCGCATCGCTCGCTGAGCTTCGACCACGTCGTTGATCACGTCGGGAATCGGCCCATCGTCGCGAATCGAGCCGGCTAAGACAACCGGAATCCGTTTGGCATAGGCTTGGAACATGATGCCGCCGCGCAGCAAGCCGGAATCGATTGCGGGCTGAATCCCGCCCGCCGCGCGAATCCGGTTGACCGTGCGAAGGTGATGGACGTGGCCTTCGTCGACCGGAAACGCATCGTTGAGATCGACGCCGAGCGAGGTTCCGAAAAACTGCGCTTCGATGTCGTGAACGGCGAGTGCGTTGCCGGCAAACAGCGCGTCGACGAAGTCGTCGCGGATCAGCCATTCGAGGTATTTTGCCGCCCCTGTGTGAACGATCGCAGGCCCGCCGACGACGAGCACGCGTTTGCCGGCGGCGCGGGTCGCGCGCAGCTCGCGCGCGACCTCGTTGATCAACGACTCCTTGGGTTTTTCGCTCGATACCGCACTCGACATGAACTCGAAGACCTCTTTGCGGCGCGGTCGCTGCAGGGCTTGCACGCGCACGCCGGAGCCGCCGACCACGATCGGCTCGCCGGCCCGAACGTCCGACGGCGGAACGGTGCGTGCGCCGTGGACGTCGAGCACGATGCCGCAGTCCATCTCTGGGAGCGCGACCGGTATCCAGCGGCCGTCGACGCGGACCTCGGTCTCGAGGTTGGTCGTCGCATAGAATTGATCGGGCAAGACGCCGTCGCGCGGGGCGGGTTCGGTCGTCGCGTCGGAGTCCGCCAGCAGCGTCGCGCCGACCGCGCGGAGCCGGTCGAGCAGCTCGCGCAAATACTCGGGCGAGTCGGCCTCGACCGTCAGCCGTGCGGTGCTCGGCTCGGTCGGGGTTCGCCCCACGTCGAAACTGTCAATCGTATAGCGCGCGTGGCCGAAATCCATGATGATCTCGAGCACGCGCCCAAAGACGCCCGAATCCAGAATGTGCCCGCGCAGTTCGATCTCGTGGGACACCGCGTTTAACATTGGCACGCGGTTCGGTGCCGTCGACCGGCCGCACCTGCGCGCGGAGCTGGCGGCCGGCCGGTGGAAGGCTGGCGGATGAGCCTGACGTTGGTCCCGACGCCGATCGGCAATCTGCGCGACATCACGTTGCGCGCGCTCGATGCGCTACGCGAGTGCGACGCGATCGTCGCCGAGGACACGCGCGTCAGCCGCAAGCTGCTCAGTGCCCATGGAATCACCGGCAAGCCGCTTGTGAGCCTGCACGCGCGCAGCGCGCCGGCGGCGCTGGCGGCGGTCGTCGAGCGCGGCAAGACCGACCGGATCGCCGTCGTGACCGATGCCGGCATGCCCGGAATATCGGACCCTGGCGGGGAGTTGGTCCGCGCAGCGCGAGCCGCTGGGGTTGGTGTCGAAGTGCTGCCTGGGCCGACCGCGTTCGTCTGCGCGGCAGTGCTGTCGGGGTTTGCGCTCGACCGGCTGACGTTCGCCGGGTTTCTCCCGCGGGCGGAACGCGACCGGCGCGCGGCGTTTGCGGCGGCGCTCGCGTCGGGGACGACCCACGTCTGGTACGAGTCGCCGCACCGCGTCGTCGCCGCGGTGGCGACGCTCGAAGCGCTCGCGCCCGACGCGGAACTGTTCGTCGCCCGCGAGTTGACCAAGCTGTTTGAAGAGCATATCTACGGCTCGCCGGCCGCCGTTCGCGCGAAGCTAGGCATTCCGCCGCGCGGGGAGTTCGTGCTCGTCCTCGCACCGGCGGAGTTATCGCCGGCAGATGCGCAGCCAATCGACGACCTCGAACTCGACGCGGTCATCGACCGCGAACTCGTCGGCGGGCGGAGTGCCGCAACGGTCGCAAAATCGCTCGCCCAACGTGGTCTCGGCAAGCGCGCTGCGCTCTATGCTCGGATCGTCGCGCGTAAACAACGCCGGTAGCGCTTCGGGGGAGAGCGCCCGCGCAAGCGCCAAGTTGCGCTGGGCATGGCCGAGCGCGCATTCTTCGTCACCACGCCGATCTATTACATCAGCGGCAACCCGCACGTCGGGCATGCGTATACGACCATCGCCGCCGACGTGCTGGCGCGCTACCACCGCACGCGCGGCCCGTCGTTCTTGCTCACGGGGACCGATGAACATGGTCAAAAGGTGGCTAGTGCAGCCGCCGACGCCGGGATGGCGCCTCAAGCGTATGTCGACCAACTCGTCGGCCGGTGGAAGTCGCTGTTGGAGCGCTACGACGTCCGCTATGACGACTTCATTCGGACGACCGAGCCGCGCCACAAATCCGCCGTCGTCAGCGCGTTCGAACAACTCAAGGAGCGTGGTGACGTCTATCTTGGTAAATACGAAGGCTGGTACTGCACCAACGATGAGACGTTTTGGCTGGAGGCCAAGCTGATCGACGGCCGCTGCCCGAACCCCGATTGCCGGCGCGAAGTGCAGTGGATCTCGGAGGACAACTGGTTTTTTGCGCTCTCGAAATATCGCGACCGGCTGCTCGCGCATTTTCGCGCGAATCCGAACTGGGTTCGACCGGAGCGCTCGTACAACGAGATGGTCGCGACGATCGAGGCCGGGCTCGACGATCTGTGCATCTCGCGCACGAACTTGAGCTGGGGCGTGCCGCTGCCCGGCGGCGGCGTCATGTACGTCTGGCTCGATGCCCTGCTGAACTACATCACCGCGCTCGACTGGGAGCACGACGGCGAACGGTTCCGCACGTTTTGGCCGGCGAGCGTGCATCTGATTGGCAAAGAGATCGCCCGGTTTCACACGATCATCTGGCCGGCGGTGCTGTGGGCGCTGGGCCTGCCCGAACCTGAGCGGGTCTACGCTCACGGCTGGATCACCGTCGACGGTGAGAAGATGAGCAAGAGCCGCGGCAACGTCGTCGATCCGTTCGACCTGGCGACCCACTTCGGCCCGGACTCGGTGCGCTATTTTTTGCTCCGCGAGGCGCCGTTCGGCGGCGACTTCAGTTTGAGCGACGAGAAGATTCGCCAGCGGCACAACACCGATCTCGGTAACGACCTCGGAAACCTCGTGCGCCGGACCTTGGTGATGCTGGCGCGTTACCGCGAGGGTCGCGTGCCGGCCGCCGGCGACCCGGCGTTCGGCGCGCGGTTCGGTGAACTGCCGGCACGCGCCGGCGAACAGATCACAGCGCTCGCATTTCGCGACGCGCTCGAGTCGATCTGGCAGTTGGTAACCGCGCTCAACCGTACGATCGACGAGCGCAAACCGTGGGAGTTGCACAAGCGCGGTGAAGCGGAGCGGCTCGACGCGGTGCTCTACGACTGCTGCGAGGGATTGCGGTGGCTCGCGTGCCTGCTCGCGCCGTTCATGCCGGCGAGCGCGGCGGCAATCTGGAACCAACTCGGCTTCGAGGGAACTCCAACCGAAGACTGGCGGACGAGCCTGCGCTGGGGCGGGCTCGCCGCCGGGACGCAGACGCACTCGAACGAAGCGCCGCTGTTCCCGCGCATCGAAGCCGACGCCGTAGCAACGTGAGACCTGTTCACCACTTGTAGCCGCGGCTCTGGGCGTACTGCTTCAGGTCTTCATTGATGAAGTCGTGCGGCGCCGGGTGCCAGCCGGGCAGCGGCGCCGGAAGCGCTCCGCGATGCGGATAGGTCCCGTTGAATGGATCGGCGTCGGGCGAAAATCGGATCGGCCATGGAACGGCTTCGCGGGCGTACGAGCCGTCGTCGTGAACGACGTCGCACGCGACATAGTAATAGTCCCAGCCGTCGGCTTGCCAGCCTTTGATCGGATCACAGACGCCTTGCGCGCCGTTCAACCGCTCGATCACGCCCGCCATCGAGGCCCGGTAGCGCTTGGGCGCAGCCGGTTTCGCAGTCGGCACCGCCAGCGGGTTATCGGCGCGCCGGGCCGCCGCGATCGTCTCCGAAAAGTCCGCTTGCAGCCGTTCGAGTTGCTGTGACGTCAACTCGTGCGGCGCCCCGACCTGGGGAGCGAGCGCGACGCGTTGTTCGCCGGCCGACTTCTTCGTTGGCGGCAATTTCGCGGGAACGTGCAGTTTCGGCGGTTCGACCCGCCGCGTTGGCCGGGGCTCGGGCTTGGATGTCGGCGGTCGCGGCTCTGGGCGCGCGGCGAGCACCCGTGCAACCGGCGGGTGGGTTGGTTTGGGCACGTGACGGGCCGCCGGCCGTGGCCGAGCGGCAGGCCGCGGGCGCGGCACTGGTTTGTGGGCGATCGTGGCCGCGCTCGACAGGGTTACGTAAGTGATCGGCGTCGGTCGCGGCTTGGGCACGATCGCCCGGAACGCCGGGGCGAAGACCGTCAAAACGAGCACCGCCGCCAGTAAATGCACGAGCAGCGACAACCCGAACGCGATGCGCAGGATCCGCTTGGGTTGCCTTCGGGGGGCGCGCTTCATGCGGGGGCTCTCTTCGGCGCGACCGGGCCGGACGCCGCGCGATTAGGTTTTGGTGGGAGAGGGCGCGTCGCGCGAGCCGCGCGCCGCCACGAACGCTATCGCCGCGAGTGCGAACCACGTCGGAAGCTTGATCGCGAGTTCAACGATCGACACGCCCAACGTTGTAACGCTGGTCTGCTCCTCGTAGATTCGCCAGGCGTCTTCGGCGAGATGGTTAGCGTCGTCGACGGCCGCGAATGCCGGCCCCGGTAACGCCGCTACGTGGACGCTCAGCAGGTGCTGGATATCGGGCTGTTCCGCGATGATCTGCCATGGGATGGCCAGACAGACGCACGCTACCGTCAGCAGTCGCCGCCAACGCGGCAGGTCGGTGAACAACAACAAGAGGGCTGGGATTGCGATTGCCATCTGATGAATGTGCACGTATACCCCACCAAGGACAGCGAACGCCGGTGGGATGAGCACGAGATAGGCGTGATCGTGGAAGCGCCTGGCGCAGGCACATGCGACGACGATGCCGGCAGCGGTCATGGCGGCGAACGAGAGTTCTCCGAGACGGAGCGCGAAGTCGGGAGGCACTCCGAACCGCGCGAGCGCGGCCGTGAGGCTGTATTGGCTGGAGAAGTTGACGATTTCGGACAGCGCTTGCGCCGGCAGCACCGCTCGCACGTATTCGAATGCCGGCATAACGCCGATCCGTTCGATTGCGAGCGCCACGAGCGCCGCGGCGACAACGATCAAGGGCAGCCGTGCGCGCGGCATCGCGATGAAGAGCGCAGCGGCGCACGGCACGGCGAGATGCGGTTCAAATGCCGCACCTGCGATCCCAAGGGCCGCCAGCCACGGCCGCTCCGCCCGGGCCGCGAGCGCGGCCGCCACGATCGCGCAGATCACGATTGGGTCGAGGTGCTCGGTTTCGAACGACGCGATTGCTTCGCTGCCGATGAGCGCGAGCACGACTGTGGAAAGCGGCCGGCGCGTCAAGTCGACGACGAGAAACATCGTTGCGACGCAAGCGGCGACGAGCATGGCGAACCACAGCGCGGATGCGGCCGCAAACGGTAGCGTAGCGAGCGGCGCGAACGCCGCGAACGCGTATCCGGGTAGCGGCGACGGAATGACTCCATGCGGAAAGAACGTTAGGCCGAGTGAGGCTGCGGTCGCGACTTCACAGGCTCGCAGCGGCTCGGCGCGGTACGGATCGTGCCCCGCAGCGGCGACCGCGGCACCGCAGTAAAACGTGCGAAAGTCCGGTGGGTTTGCGACAACGCTCAAGGGCCTGACCGATTCGAGTCGCGCGAAAAACAGAGCGACCAGCGCGAGCACGAGAATCGCAATCAAGCGCCGAGTCCAGATGGTCGCGCCTACCCGAACGCTCGCCGTCCCCGAAATCAGTCCCATCGACGTTCGCTACGACCGAACTCGCGCTGCCCGGGCCGAGGTCGCGACCAAGATGCCGAGCGCCGTCCAGGTTGGCAGCTTAAAGCCGATGGACCACGCAGCGAGCGCCGGCGACGTCAGCCGGCCGGTTTCGATGAACGCGCGCCAAGCATCTTCGGCCAGCCGGTGACCGCCGGACACCGCCGCGATCGCGGCCTCGGCGCCCGGGTGCCGGTAGAGGCCAAGCACCTGTTCAACGGAGTCGGATTCAGCAATGCCCTCCCACGGGATCGCCAGTGCGATCAGCGCGATTGCGAGTTGCACGCGCAGTCGCGGCAGGTTGGCGTAGAGCAGCCATGCGAGTGGAATCGCGGCGGCGATCTGATGGAAATGGAGGAATGGTCCGCCGAGCAGGATGGTTGCAAATGGCGTGAGCGGGATGAACGCGCGATCGTCAAACCGTCGCGCCAGCGCACGCCCGGCCCAAACTCCCAAGACCAGCATGACGGCGTACGAAATTTCACCCGCGCGGACGGCGAATTCGTGCGCGACGCCAAGTTGCGCGAGCAGCGCGGTCAGACTGTACTGTGCGGGAAAGTTCACGATCTCGGTTCGCACGTGCGCCGGCAGCACTTGCGTTAGATACTCCCAATTGACGGTTGGCCCGAGACGCCACAGAGCTGCCGCTGCCAGAGTGCCGCCGGCGATCAACAGCGGTCGGCGCGACGGTCGGTCGCCGACGAAGATTGCCAAGACGACCGGTAAGCCGAGATGCGGCTCCATGGTCGTCAGTGCGGCCGCGCAGACCGCGAGCGTGCGTTGCCCGCTGCGAAGCGCATACGCGGCGACGCAGGCCGCCGCGATGGTGATCGGGACGACCTGACCCAGGATCATCGATGTGAGGCCCTCGCTTGCGATCAGCGTAAGCGTGATCAAGACCAATGGCGCGCGAGTCAACTTGTGGACGATACCGATCGTAGCGGCGACCGCCAGCGCCAGCAGGCCGAACCAAATACGGCTGGCGATTGTGAACGGCATCGCCGCGAATGGCGCAAAGATGACGAAGGCGTACCCCGGCAGCGGCGACGGGACCACCGCGCCCGGAAGTTTCTTGATTCGGATGCTGACGCCGTCCTCGACCGAACGGAGGGGCTCGGCACGATAAGGATCGGCCCCCGATGCCGCCACTCGCGCGCCGCTGTAGAACGCGACGAAGTCGACTCCTGGGGCGGTGGTGTGCGGTTCCCTACCAGGGCCCGGACCGGCGATGAGCGCCGCCAACAGCCCAATGGCGACGAGTAGCCCAGCCAGGGACAGCGCGCGCGCGCGCTGACGGTGGGCGGCGCCGGGCAGCATGGAGTCCACCCTTTACATATCGGCGTATTTGGAACGCGACACGAATCGCCGGCAGGCGCAGCGAACGGTAATCGAGATGATCGACACCCACGCCCACATCCACGACGCCCGATTCGATGCCGACCGCGCGGAAGTGGTCCGGCGGGCCGCCGCCGCCGGGGTCGAGCGAATCGTGACGGTTGGCTGCGATCTCGCCGACAGCCGGCGGGCGCTCGAAACCGCGGCGCGATACGGCTTGAGCGCCACGGTCGGGATCCACCCGCACGAGGCCAAGGATGCGCCGGCCGACCTCGCGACGGCGTTCGACGCGCTCGTCGCCGCCGGCGAGGTGCGGCCGGTCGCCATCGGCGAGACCGGCCTCGACTATTATTACTCCCACAGCCCGCGCGACCGGCAGCGCGAAGTCTTCGTGGCCCAGATCCGATACGCTCGGGAGCGCGACTTTCCGCTTGTCTTCCACCAGCGCGACGCGTTCGAGGATTTCGTGGTGGTCTTGCGCGATGAGTTTCGCGCCGGGATGCGGGGCGTCGTGCATTGTTTCACCGGCGATCTCGGGCAGGCCCGACTGTTCACCGATGAATTCGGACTGAAGCTCGGCATCGGCGGCGTGCTGACGTTCAAGTCGGCCGATGGGTTGCGAGCGGCGGTCGGAGCCGTTGGGCTCGATCACCTGATCCTGGAGACCGACTGCCCGTATCTGGCTCCCGTGCCCCACCGCGGCCAACGCAATGAGCCCGCGTTCTTGCCGGCCGTCGCCGACCTTATGGCGCAGATCGTGGGGACCGAGCCCGAGACGGTCGTCGCCCGAACTTCGGCCACCGCGCGCAACCTCTTCGGCCCCTGACCGATCCTTTCGGCCTACAGAAAACTACCCGCCGAACCGAATACTAAGCTGTGATATCCCTTCATCGAGCGGGTGCGGATTGATGCCCCCGCTTTGGCTTGTTGCCGCCCTGCTGTCAATCGTTTCGGCATCGACCGGCCAAATTCTATTGAAGATCGGGGTCAAGGCGGCCCTCCCGCCGGACGCGATCCGGCATCCGTTGGCGTTGCTTAGCGTGTTTACGAACCCGTTCATCGTCGCCGGCGTGGTTGCGTTCGCGTTGAGCATGGTGCTGTGGCTTGGCGCGATCAACGGCCAGCAGTTGTCGGCGGTTTACCCGATGGCCGCCCTCGGCTATGTGCTAGTGACCCTCGTCTCGGTGCGTTTGTTCCACGATAGCCTCGGTGGCTGGAAGATCGCAGGCATCGGTCTGATCATCGTCGGCGTCTTGGTGCTCAACGCCGGGATCGGCAACCCGACGATCGCTCACGATCCGCCAAACGAACTCTCGACGCGATGACGCGGACCGCGGTCATCGGTGCCGGAATGGTTGGTTTAGTGACCGCCCTCCGGCTGGTCGAGCGTGGTGATGAAGTTGTCGTATTCGAACGCGACACCGTTCCCGGGGGGCTGGCCGCGAGTTTCGTCCCGGTCGCGGGCGGCGATCCACTGGAGCGCTTCTATCACCATATTTTCCGCACCGATCACCGCATCGTCGCGCTGATCCATGAACTCGGGCTCGGCGAGCGTTTGATCTGGGCACAGCCGATTACAACATGCCTCTACGACGGACGACTCGAGCGGCTCGACTCGCCGGCCTCGCTGTTGGCGTTTTCGGCGCTGGCACCGGCGGAACGCCTGCGGCTGGCACTGGCACTTGGAATATTGAAGCTGGCGCCGTCGGCGGCCCCGTTTGAAGATCGGCTCGGTCCGCGCTGGTTACGAACGGTCGGCGGGCGAAACGCATACCGAGTTATCTTCGAGCCGCTGTTCGCGGCGAAGTTCGGCGCACACGCCGAGGATATCTCGCTAGCGTGGTTTTGGGCGCGCATTCACGACCGAACCGCGTCCCTCGGTTACATGGGCGGCGGATTTTCCGCGCTCTACGAGCGTTTGGCGGAACGAATTCGAGCCGGCGGCGGTCGCTTCGAATTCGGTGCCCCGGTCACGCGAATCGAACGGACGGGCGCGACGTTCGCAATCGCGCGAGCTGATTCGGCCCACCCCGATACCGGCTTCGATCGCGTGATCGCAACCGTCCCATTGCGCGTCCTCGCGACGCTCGCACCCGATCTTCCGGCGGACTTTTTGGCTCAATACACGCCGGCGCCGGGGCTTTGGGCGCGTTGCCTCGTGCTCGCGCTCGATCGCCCGCTGACCGATGCTTACTGGATCAATGTGTGCGAGCAGAACGCGCCATTCATGGTCGCCGTCGAACACACGAATTTGATCGATCCGGCGCGCTACGGCGGCCGCCACCTCGTCTATCTTGGCAACTATGCCCCAGCGTTTCCACGAGTGCCGGCGCAATCGCTCGTCGCCGAATTCACGCCTTACCTGCGTCGGCTCAATCCGCAGTTTTCGATCGATTGGGTAGTCGACGCGTGGCAGTTTTGCGCGCCCGATGCACAACCGATCGTTACGCCGGGCTACCGCGCCCGGATCGCCCCGCATCAAACGCCGATTCCGGGGCTCTTCGTGGGAAATCTCTACCAGGTCTATCCGCACGACCGCGGCCAGAACTACGCTGTCGCGCTCGCCGAATCGCTGGTTGATTCGTTAGATCGCGCGATCGCTGAATCGGCGGCCTAACGTGGTTTCGACGGCAAGCGTAACCGGGCAGGCAGGCTGGGTTGTTGCTGCGCTCGCGCGTTACCGTCACGCCGCCGCCGTGGCAATTCTCGGAGCGGCGTCGGTATTAGCCCTTGGGGGCGACCTGTGGGCTAGCTTCCCGCGCGGCGACGGCGGTCTCTTTCTTCAGATTTGCCGCCAGATAACCGCGGGACATTTTGCCTACCCGCGAGCGATCGATTTTAACGGATTTCAGATCCCGTTCTCGTATTCACCCCTCGCATTTTACTGCGTCGCCCTTGCGGCGCGCGTTCTCGCCATGGCGATACCGCATGCGATGAACCTATGGGTGGTCGGATGGGACTTCGCGATTGCCCCAGCCGCCTATTGGGCGTCATTTCGAATCTTGCGCAACCGCGATTTAGCGCTAGCCGCAGCCGCATTTGTAATCGTCTGTCCCGGAAATCTTCCCTGGTTGGGCATGGGAGGTGGGATCACGCGGGCGCCGGGCTTCGTTTGCTATCTGATTGCCTGCGGAACGGCTTGGGATGCGCTGCGCGACGGCGCGGGGCGGACGATTGTGCTTGCCTCGGTTTTCGGTGCATTAACCGCGTGGTTTCACATGGAGTTCGCCATGTTGTACGCAATTTCGTGCGTAACATTTGTCGCTTTTATGCGACCTTCGCCAAGGCGGGTGCTCGCCTTGATCGTTGGAACGACGCTGCTGACGCTACCGTGGCTCCTGCTGCTGCACTTAAATCTCGCGCCATTTGGGCAAGCCGCGCAAACGTCCCACAGTTCGATGGGATATTCACCACTGCCCTGGATCCTCTGGTTCTACGGCCTCCCGCCAGGGCAAAACGTTGTCGGACTCATGGGAACCTTGGCTCTCATCTGGTTGCTCCTCGAGCGGCGATACGATTGGCTCATCTGGTCCTTCGTACTGGTTTTCCTCGACTCGCGGGCCGGCCCGCAAGCTGCGCATCTGCCGCTCGGACTAGCCGTGGGATGGGGCTTCGGTCGATTGCGCGATTCGCTTCGTGTACCGCATGCGAAGGCATGGGTCGCATTTCTCGGTGTCATCGCGTTTGGAGTAGCGTTGAGTTCGGCATCGGCTGAATCGCGGGCGTATCGCCGTCTCGACCGCGGTGATATCGCCGACATGGGATGGATTGGGACCCATACCGAACGCAACGCACTGGTCGTCACGGCCGCGCCGAAGGCCACGACGCCCGTGCTCGACGACGACCAAAGTTACGAATGGCTCCCAGCGATCGCTCAACGCCGTAGCCCGACGACATATGAAGGTCTCGAGTGGGTTGGTTCGCGGACGTACGCTCGTTTTCAGTCGAACTACTACTTCGTTCAGGGACGCTGCCCGAACGTGGGCATCAAATGCGTCGAGCGGTTCATGCGCCGCTCACTCGATCCTGCGTCGCCGGCGTATTTGTTCGTCCCGCGCGGAGATGCCGGCGGAACGTTTGCCACCGCCTTAATCGCAACCGATCGACGCTTTGCGCTGGTTCACGCGGATTCGGGCGGAGCGGTCTTTCGATTCCTGCGTAAGACCGCGTCCAACGAATCGAAGGGCGCGGTTAGCCGGCGCCGGATCTCAGCCCGCTAGGGAACGGCCGAGTGTTCTATCTGCTCGTTCCGATCAGCGTCATCGCGGAGCGCCTCGGCGCAGGAGTGGTTTGGCATGCGATCTGCGTGCGACTTGATGCGGCTATCGTTCGCCGGCACGCCGTAACGGCCGCGTTCGTTACGTTGCCGCTACTGCTAATGTTGCAACTCCGGGTTGGGGACTCAATCGCGGTACGTCAGTCGTTTCGGGGAATCCCGAAGATGCCGATTCCGGTGATCGACGATCGTATTCTCAGTCTCGTTCTCTCGCGCTGGGTTCACGCGGAACTGCTGGCGCTTTTTGCCGTAGGCGAGGTTCTCGCTCTCTTCGTCGTTTACGCGAACCTTCGATCTGGCATTTCGAAGATGGATCGCGCGAAGCTCGTCTGCGCCGCGGCCGCTATGATCGCGATCGCCCTTGCGCCCCACGCGCTGACGAGCGCTGACCTCTACACCTACGTTGGCTACTCGCTCCTCGGAACGCACTCTTACGCCCCGCCGACGGTTGTGTTTTCAACGAAGTTTGCCGCCATCAATGCGTGGTGGGGAACGCCGATCGTCCCTGCGCCGTACGGGCCGCTTTGGATCGCGATCGGCACGCTCATCGCGGCTCCGGCGGCGACGCTTGCGGGAAAGATGCTCGCGTTTCGCTTGCTCGGACTCGGTTCGCTGCTCGGCATCGCGTACGCGCTACGGCGCGGCGGATTCGGGCCCGGGATCGTCGCCCTCGTGCTCGTTAACCCGTTCTTGTACGTTCAGTTCGTCACCAACGGGCACAACGACATCTTCGCGGCGTTGCTGGCGGTCGGCGCGTTCGCATTGGTGCGTGCCCGACCGGCGCTGGCATGGGCGCTCGTCGTTGCCGCCGGGTTGATCAAACTGCCCTTTGTTGCAATCGCGTGCCTCGTCTTTGCGCCGATTCCCGATCGAAGACGGCGATTTGCGCTGGCGGCGACCGCGGTTGGCGCGTCCGTCGCGATCTCCGGGGCGTGGGGCGGAGGTGCGTACCTTGCGGCGCTGCGCTACCATATCGTGTCGCACGCGGGTTCGCGCGACCCGGTTCACGCGGTGGTTGCGCTTGGAGCCGTCGGGTTACTCGCTGCTGCGTTCTTTGGCCGCTATCGGCCGCGAGCGGGCGTGCTCGCCTTTCCGGCGTTGGGCGCGACGATCTTTCCCTGGTATTCGATCTGGGCGCTCCCGTATGCGCTCTTGGATCGCAGAATGCTTGCGGGGCTCTTGATCGCCTGGCCCGCGCTCGGCTTCATCCTGGAGAGTACGCTCGACACGCGACCGTACATCGTGGTCGTGCTCGTCGCGATCGTCGCAAGCGTACTGCGCGCGCGGTTGCGGCGGCCCGGCGCAACGGTTCCAACCGAAGGGTTCGTCATCGACCGCGGCTGACGACAAACTCGTTTCGATAACCACTGCCGATCCACCAGGCGGCGCCGCCGATGCAGACGATCGCGAGCGGGTCGAACCGCTGAGCCAGCAGCCCGAACGAACCGATCAGGTAGGTCGCGACGATAACGCGCGTCCGCCAGGGCTCCGATACTCGCGTCATTGCATAGGCGATGCTCGGGATCAGGAGCGCCGCGTCGTACGGCCACGCGTGGGTGCTCGCAGCTAAGCCGACGAGCCCTACGAAGCTGGCGGCTTCAAGCGCGCCGACGCGTGCCAGGAGTGCGAGCCCGGCGATCAACACCAGCGCCCCGGCTCCGACGGCTAGCCAATTCGCGAACCCAAGCGCGAGTAAGACCGTCGGTAACGTGAACGCTTTGTGCGCGCTGCCCGCAAAGTCGGGGGCTGACCAAGCCCCGATCGTCTGCATGTATCTGATGGGCCAAAACACGTCGCCGGCAGTTGCGGCGACGCTTAGCGCGTACCACCCGCCGGCCGCCGCCGCGACGACTGCGAGCGCGCGCCATTGGCGCCGGACGGCGAGCAGCATAATAAACGGGAGCGCGTCGGTCGGTTTGTAAAGGAGCAATCCGACGGCAAGCCCGAGCAAGACCTGCTTGCGCCGAATTAAGCCGACGGTCGCAACCAGCATCAGAACGAGCGCGATGGCTGTGTTCTGACCAACCTCGATCGCGTTGAGCGTCGGACCCCAAGCGAACACCGCGAGCAGACCGAACCACGGCTTGAATCCGTAGATTCGAGCGACTAAGAATCCGGCGAGCGCGAACAGCGCGGCCATGCTGAGTTCTTCCACGAGCAGTCCGGCTCGTAACGGCGATCGATCCGCTAGCGCGGCATACGGGACGTAGAGATACGCAAACGCCGGCAGATAGAGAAACGGCTGAATCGCGAACCCGTGCAGGTGCTGCCAGGCGGAATGCAGCCGGGGATCGGCGAGCGCTGGCGTTCCGACGGTCGCACCGCCGGACCAAAAGGTGGCGAAGTCGCCAATCCGGGCGACCGCGCGGAACCACGACGGGACGAGCAGCGCCGGGGCCGATGCGACCAGCATCAGGATGCACCCGTACAGCAAGCTGCGCCCAGCGGACAGCCGCAGCGGCATGCCGATGGCCGGCGCCGCGGGAACGGGACCCGGGATCGATTGCGGCGCGGTACTCATCCCATAGGTATCGTCTATTGGGGTGCGCCGTCGAGTCGCCGTGCTAACGGTGGCGGTGGCAACGATTCGGCCGAGTGCTTTCGTATTCTGCTCGGCTAGTAATCGTTCGAGAGGCTGGCGAGCGTGTACACGTCGGCAATCCGCTTGCCGTCCCAGCGATAGCCGACGTAACCGCTGGTTTGCGGGTGCTTCATGCACCGTGGCCGATAGATCGCAACGCAGGTGCCGCCCGCGCGCCGGACGCTCGCGTAGCGCACGCCCTGAAGGTGAGCGGCCCGGACGTGCTTGGCGAACGCCCACGATGCCGAATAGTCGTCCGGATCGAGTAACTGCCGGGCATTCCGTTCGGAGTCGGCGACCGCGACGGCGGCCCGGATCACCGCCGTCACGACGCGGTCTTCGAATATCTGTGGCGGGTCGCTCGTGCGCCGCGCGCGGCGCGCGATCCGGAACGCCCGCTCGGCGGCGGCCGTCGCGAGTTCGCGGGCCGCGTAGTACACGCCGTAAGACCCGTCACCAAAGCGGCCTTGGCTGCGGTAAACGAACGATGCCATCACGTAAGCCGAACCGGGGCCGGCGACCCGCTCGCCGGCTGGGATTTGGGCGAGCGGTCCGACCAGTTCGGTAAGCCGGCTGTTGGTGCGGGCTTCGACGGCGAGCACGTCGTCGAGATCCGCCGGGTCGCTGACG